>NZ_JBMPPK010000005.1:0-316669 GCF_049339405.1 Undibacterium sp. Tian12W | reverse complement strand
GAAGAAGTTGGGGATACAACTCCCCAATTCTTGATGAAAATCATGTTCAGCAGCACGTTTTATGCTTTGACTGGAACATGATTTTGTAATTGATGGAAATTAGAACTTAATCAGATGTTCCTTAATATTTATGTAAGCACAGCTTATGCGCAAGACGACTTGCCGGTGTCGCGTAACATCGTTGCCGACAAGTCCATCCCGGCAGTGCAGCAACAAAGTATGGCACTGGCGGCGCGGCGTTACTATGCTTTCTGGAATACCGGCGACGCGCAGTTTGCACAAGCGGCGCTGGCAGATAATTTCATGGACAGGAATTTGCCTGCGGGCCGGCCACAAGGTCCTCAGGGCGCCTTGTTTGCCTCAAAAAATTTTCGCGCAGCCGTACCTGATCTTAAGCTGGAGGTGGAAGAGATGTTGCTGGTCGGTGACCGTGTTGTAGGCCGCCTGCATTTTACTGGCCACTTCAGTGGCAGCTTTCATGGTCAGCAAGGCGATGGTCGCAAGGTCGATTTCATTGCAACCGATATTTACCGCGTCGCCGATGGCCGCATCGCAGAGAACTGGCATCTGGAAGATAACCTGGCTTTGTTGCAGCAACTTGGCATCATCAAAAATTAATAGAGGGAGTTGACAATGACAAACAAGATCAATCTGCCTGATGGGCAGTTCTGGCCAGATGGCATACGCATGGTGGTCTCTGTTTCCATGCAGTTTGAAGCTGGTGCGCAATCAGAGCACGAGAATGGTTCACCTTTTCCTGCCATGGCAGACACCAGCCTGCCTGACTTGCCAGCCCGCACCTGGTTTGAATATGGCGCACGTGAAGGCATACCGCGCATGCTGGATCTGTGGGACAAATTCAAGATACCCGTGACTTCGCATATGGTTGGGCAGGCGGTATTGCAAAGACCGGAGCTTGCCAGAGAAATCGTGCAACGTGGCCATGAAGCGGCCGCGCATGGCCATAGCTGGACGCCGCACTGGACCATGACTGAGGCAGAAGAGCGCGCATCGTACATCGCCAATATCGCAGCGATAGAAAAAGCAACAGGCACGCGGCCTGTCGGTTTTAATGCCTTCTGGTTACGTGGCACTCCGCGCACACTGGGGATATTGCAGTCACTGGGTTTCACTTATCACATCGATGATCTCAGTGCTGATGAACCGATGACGACCATCGTCAATGACCAGGCCTTTGCGATTGTGCCTTACACCTTGCGCAATAACGACATTGCCCGCTTCGGGGCTGAGGGGCCATTGACAGCACAAGCCTTTGGCCAGGAGTTGCGTGATGAATTTGATCAGTTGTATATGGAGTCAGGATACAGGCGGCGCATGATGTCGCTTTCCCTGCATGACCGCATAGGCGGCACCCCGGGTCGTGTAAAAATCCTGGGAGAATTCTTGCAATATGCGCTGCAACATCCCGGTGTAGTTTTCATGCGCAAGGACAGGATAGCTGAACTGGCATTGAGTCTGCCGGATGTACCAGTGAAGTGATCAAGGGCCAAGCTGAGAGAGGGGCGATGCTGTGTGTGAAAAGCATCACCCCGTCAAAAGCTGTTGAATGCCAGAGTCAATCTCTGGTTTATACACCGCCAAAAAAGCGTACCCACTTCGACACTTCATCATCCGGGCCTACACTGCGCTCAGTGCAGATGTTTCTCCGGCCTGCGCCATTGTCTTTTAACTCGCCGGTATCGGTGATGTAATACGCAGTGCGATACCACTCTTCTTCATTCTTGAAGTTGGGTTTGTGGATGATCATGGTCTGTATCATGGTCGGCATGACTTTGCCTTCCTTGGTTTTACAATTCCATTTGACGGCTGCACCGGTGTCATCCCCTTTGATGCCAACCACCTGATTGCCATTGAATTGCTGCCAGCGTATCTGGTAAGTCACATAGGGCAGCTTGCTGGCAACCGCCTTGAATTCGGGATTATCTTTATTCGCGGGCACGGTATCGACGACAACCAGCAAGATATCAACATTGCGTTTGAAGGGCATCGTGCGTTGGTTTGGGTATTCCTTTACCCAGTAAGAGACAAAATACTTGCCTGCCCTGGCTTCATAGACTTTGCGTAATTTTTTATCCGTGAACAATGCGTCGCGTGATTCCAGCACCAGTTTGTAACCTAGCTGTTCGCCGCGGATATTGATGGCAGCGTAGGCAAATTCACGGTATTTCTTGTCAGTCGCCATGCGGCTGTATATAGGGCTGTCAGCACGCTGGGTGATGACATCGGCTTTCTGGTCTATGCTTGGCAGGTCAGTCCAGATTTGTGCTTGCGCTGCCGCATTGAGACCGCAAAGGGCAAGGCTGATTAACTTGTGTGAAGTTTTCATTCTGTCGCTATAAAAAACTATTCGTTGTCATGGCCTGTCGTCAACGAGAAATGTTGTCACCGTAATGAAGCCCTTGTTTTACAAGGGTATTACTTGCGCCATATTTTGCGTGTAGATTACCCGCACTGGCTGACCTATGTAATAGGAATCGCGTCCCTGTTGTTCCTGGGTGACAGTGATGAGGCTGCCGTTACTGCGCAGGCGCACTACAATTTCCAGTCCTGGCACGTTAACCATGGAGTTTTGTTCAGCAACAGCATTGCCAACCACACCACCGACGACGCCGCCTAATACTGTGCTGACTTTCTTGCCGTTGCCTTTGCCAATCTGATTGCCCAGCGCTGCACCGGTGACCGCGCCGACCACTGCACCAGTCGCACCTGTCCGGCCTTGCTTTTGCAGTGTCGTTCTGCGCATGTCCTGGATATCACCTACTTCAGCATTCTGCTGATCCTGAAAACCACCAGCCCTGACATTACGCGGTTCATTTTGTGCTGGTGATGTTGTACAGGCAGATGCAACGAAAATAAACATTGCCAGTGGGATATATTTTTTCATTTTATATAGCAGCCTCATGCGGGTTTCACGGAAATTTGATTGTGTTTTTCCGACCTATTATAAATATCAAACTATAAATAATTGCCGCTTTATATTGTAAGTTTGTATTTCAAATTCAAACTTAATGAAATTTTTGACAATGTTTTTATTGTAATATTATCCAGCATTCTGAATAGTGGCCGCATGCGCTATTTGCTTGTTGCATGCCGAAAATAAATTCCGGGCTGGGGCTGGCTTCATTTTCTTGATAAGCAAATTCGAAATGCTTCCTTGTTATTTAAAGACAGTATTTTTATGATCAATTTCCTCATCCGAACGCATTATTAAAATAAAAGGACATCTTGATGAAGCTGGAAACCATAGCAGTACATGGTGGTTACACACCTGATCCGACTACGCGCGCGGTTGCCGTGCCTATTTATCAGACCGTCGCCTATGCCTTTGACAATACCCAGCATGGTGCGGACCTGTTTGATCTCAAAGTGCAGGGCAATATTTATTCACGCATCATGAATCCCACCAATGATGTGCTGGAAAAGCGCGTGGCTGAGCTCGAAGGCGGTATTGCTGGCCTGGCCCTGGCATCTGGCCAGGCTGCAATTACCTATGCGATACAAACCATTGCCGAGGCAGGTGACAATATCGTCTCTGCCTCTACCCTGTATGGCGGTACCTATAATCTGTTTGCCCATACCCTGCCGCAATTCGGCATAGAAACCCGCTTCGCTGATTACCGTGACCCTGAGTCCTTTGCCAAACTGATTGATGGCAAAACCAAGGCTGTGTTTGTGGAATCTATCGGCAATCCACTAGGCAATATCACTGATATTGAAGCCATCGCCAAAGTCGCCCATCAACATGGCGTTCCATTAATTGTGGATAACACCGTGCCTTCCCCTTATCTGTTGCGCCCAATAGAATTTGGTGCCGATATTGTCGTGCATTCGCTGACTAAATACCTCGGCGGGCATGGCAATTCCATAGGTGGCATCATCGTTGATTCTGGCAAATTCCCCTGGGCTGAGCATAAAGAAAGATTCAAACGCCTCAATGAGCCTGACGTGTCTTATCACGGTGTGGTGTATACCGAAGCGCTGGGGCCTGCAGCGTATATAGGCCGCGCCCGCGTCGTACCTTTGCGTAATACTGGTGCTGCGCTGTCGCCCTTCAATGCCTTCCTGATCTTGCAAGGCATAGAAACCCTGGCCTTGCGCCTGGACAGGATTACCGACAACACCATCAAGATTGCCCATTACCTGGACAAGCATGCGAAGGTGAAGTGGGTCAATTATGCCGGCCTGCCTGAACACAAGGACCATGCGCTGGCGCAGAAATATCTGGGCGGCAAGCCTTCCGGAATCCTGACTTTTGGTCTCGAAGGCGGGCGTGACGCCGGTGGCCGCTTCCAGGATGCCCTGCAATTATTCACCCGTCTGGTGAATATAGGCGATGCCAAGTCGCTAGCCTGCCATCCGGCCAGCACTACACATCGTCAATTGAACCCTGAAGAGCTGGCAAAAGCCGGTGTCACTGAAGACACCGTGCGTCTGTCAATAGGCATAGAACACATTGATGACCTGATTGCTGATCTGGAGCAGGCATTGGCTGCAACCTAGTCGACAGCCTTTCAGCCTAGCTTGCCTCAATGACGCTGGCGGCACTTGATGAAGTGGTACCAGCCAGCGGCAGTTCAAAAAAGAACTGGCTGCCTACATCCACCGTGGAGGTGAAGCCTATGCTTCCTTCCATTTTTTCTATGATGGTTTTGCAGATATTCAAACCCAGGCCAGTGCCACCTTTTTTTCGGGTGTTGGAACCATCGACCTGACTGAATTTCTGGAATATCTTGCTATGGAAATTGGGCGGTATGCCGCAGCCATGATCAGTAACAATCACCTTCACTCTTTGTCTGGCCAAATTCATTTCCACTGTCACTTCTACTTCGCCCCCTTTGTGCGAGAACTTGATTGCGTTTGACAAGAGATTGGCAAGTACCTGGCCAACGCGATGGCGGTCAACGTTGACCATCATCTCGGCATACGCTTCGTGCCAGTTGATGCTGACACCATATTGATCCGCATAGGATTTGTTGGCACTGATGGCATCCTGGATCATGGGACCAATCTGGCTGAGCTGGAAATTGAATTCCATCTTGCCGGAGGCGATTTTTTCCAGGTCGAGAATATCATTGATCAAGTGCAGCAGGCGGTCACCATTGCGCATGGCAACCGTGATCAGTTCCTGGGCTTTCTCCGGTACTTGCCCGGCAACACCAGCAGCCACCAGGCGCAGCGAACCATTGATGGATGTCAATGGTGTACGCAGTTCGTGGCTGACCATGGAGACGAATTCATTCATCATCATCTCTACCCGCTTGCGGTCAGCAATATCAAAGCTCATCGCATAAAACCCCGTGACTTGACCGGCATCGTCATAGGCTGGTACATACACAGACTGATAATAGTAGGTACGTTTATTTAATTTACCCTCGCCTTCAAAGCTGACACGTTCACCCGCCAATACTGCCTGCACATGAGGTGCATGGGCCTTGTAAAATTCATCGCCAACAGCTTCACGCAAAGTGCGCCCCAACAGATGCTCGGGCTTGATGCCAAATTCTGTCGTGACGAAAGCATTCACGAATAGATAGCGTTCTTGCCTGTCCATGAAAGTGATAATGCAGGGCAGGTTATCTGTAATGGCTTGCAAACGGTTTTGTACAACGCGCTGCTCTTGCAAGGCATTTTCCAGCTGGCTGGCTTTCAGTTCAATTTCTCGCGTGCGTTCAACCACGGTTGCTTCAAGGTCTTGATTGCTGCGTTCGATCTTGGTCAGGTACTGCTCTTCTTTTTCCAGCATTCCCGCTATCGTGGTCGATAATAGCTGGGCTTCATGAAAGCCGTGAACCACAACCGGGAAGACAGGTTGCGCTGCCTGTGAGTCGCGGTTTTGGGTACGCTGCTCCATGAAGCTACTGAGTTTGGTGAGCGAAGACGACATGCGTCTTGCCATCAGTGATGCCAGCAGTGCCAGCACGACGCACAGTATGGCGCCAGAAATCAGGATTTCACGCTGCAGGTTATACAAACCAGCCATGGCAACATCTTTGGGCTGGCGTACCAGTATGCTCCATTGCAAGGCAGGATAATTGCGTGCCTGTCCACTCATGGTATAGGCAGTCAGATATTTCTGCGGGCCGTCCCATACTTCTTCCGTCACGCCACTCTTGCCAGAACGCGACAGCTTCAGGCTGTTCGGGGATATTTTGCTTTCTTCCATCTTCAGAGGACCGAGCAAGACGGTACCGTCTTCCCTCGCCACCATGATTTCTGCCGCATATTGTTTGTCAGCGGGTGCCAGTATGTTTTGCACCAGATTGCGCGTCCAGTTCCAGCTCAGGTGCACGCCCAGCACGCCGCGCAGCTTGCCTTCAGAATTGTAGACGGGGATAGATACATCGACAAAGCGCCAGGGGTCTATGCTGTAAGGCAGCAGCTTCTGCAACAACAGGGCAGGGTGGTAATCACCCGCATACAAGGCCTTCTTGCCTTCAATAAACCAGGGCCGCTTGCTGACATCTTGCCCTTCCAGCATACCCTTGGTAGATGCCAGCACTTTACCGTCGGGGTCGGCCAAACCTATCCAGGCATAGTCAGAGAAGTTGTGTTGCAAGTGATCAAGGATACGGCGTACATCGGCAGGCTCTTTACCGTCTTTGACTTCATTCAGTTGCGATAGCAGTTGCACATCGCTGACTGATTTTTGCATGACCTGGTCTAGGGAATCGCGCATTTGCCAGGCAACTTGCTGCAGTCTTTGCTCTGCTTCTTTCTGTGCATAGTTTTTAGCGAAGTGGTCAACCAGCAGCAAGGCCGACAGGACGGTACACAATACTACCGCACTGACGCCCAGCGTCAGCAGTGTCGTTAGCCTGGGATACGAGGTAGATTTAGCTGTAGCCATAGTAGCGATAAAGTAGTGGGATTCTAATATCATACGCCTAACAGACTGCAATACCATATTTGCGCAATGCAGCAAATGTCGGCTTTGTGGCAATAGCTACAGCATATTTGAATTTCGGATAATTAACTTCATTTTTATTCGTTTTCTGTCTTAGGTATTTTCTGTACATTCAATCTCTGTGATGAAAAACATGAATACAGAGAACGTGTATGACAGCTTCCCCCACAATCGAGACTATAACTGAATCACCTGTGCTGGCTGCGGCCCGCCAGCGCGCCAAAGATGCCGGCCTGCCATTTGCTGGCAGCGTGTCCCCGACAGATGCCTGGGAGTTGCAGCAGCAAGGCCTGGCCGTGATTGTTGATGTACGTAGCAATGAAGAACGCAAGTTCGTCGGTCATTTGCCAGACAGCCTGCATGTAGCCTGGGCGACAGGTACAGCACTGACACGTAACCCGCGCTTTGTCAAAGAGCTCGAAGGCAAGCTTAAGGAAAAGCAGGCCGTGGTCTTGCTGCTTTGTCGCAGTGGTAAACGCTCGGCATTGGCAGCAGAAGCCGCCAGCAAGGCCGGTTTGTCGAATGTCTTCAATATAGAACAGGGTTTCGAAGGCGATCTGGATGAGGCGCAGCAGCGCGGGCATCACGGGGGCTGGCGCTTCCACAAACTCCCCTGGGTGCAGGATTGAATCAATTCAAAAATCAGTAATAGAGAAGGCAGCTCATCATGGGACAAGTATTGCAACAGACTAAAGAGATACGCGCCTCGCTGTTCGGCATAGAGCAGGTTGTCAGCGAGCTGGCAGTAGTGCGCCATGCCTGGCGGCGTCGCCAGCAAAGATCAGCCGAACCTGGCGGGCGTGAATTGCCATCGCGTGATGCACTGGCAAAAATCCTCAATGACTTGCGTGGTGCCTTGTTCCCCATGCGCTTGGGGCCGCCTGAATTGCGGCAAGAGAGTGAAGACTTTTATGTAGGCCATACACTCGATACTGTCCTGCATTCTCTGCTGGGTCAGGTCAGGCTGGAACTCAGCTATGCCTCGCGCTACCACGAAGAAGAAGGTCTGCATATCGATGACCGGGCCCTGACGATAGTACGTGAATTTTCCCGCGCTTTGCCTGGCATACGCTCATTACTGGACAGCGATGTCATCTCAGCCTATCAGGGTGACCCGGCAGCCCGCACGGTCGATGAAGTCTTGTTGTGCTACCCCGGCATACTGGCGATGATACATCACCGTATTGCCCATCAACTGTACCAGCTCGGTGTGCCACTGCTGGCGCGTATTGTTGCCGAGATTGCCCATGGACAGACCGGCATAGACATCCACCCCGGTGCCAGCATAGGGGCAGGCTTTTTTATTGATCATGGTACTGGCGTGGTGATAGGAGAGACTGCCGTTATCGGCCAGCGTGTGCGTATCTATCAGGCCGTTACGCTGGGGGCAAAACGCTTCCCCAGCGATGATGATGGCAAGCTGCAAAAAGGTTTGCCACGCCATCCCATCGTTGAAGATGATGTGGTGATCTATGCCGGTGCCACAGTACTGGGCCGCGTCACCATAGGCCGTGGTGCCATCGTCGGCGGCAATGTCTGGGTCACCAGCGATGTGGCAGCAGGCAGCCATGTAAGCCAGGCCAGCTTGAGGCACGAACAGCAAAATCCCGTTTCTTTGGTTTGAATAAGTGAGCTTCAAATAAACAGCCGTGAACTACATAACACGGCTGCTTATCCCCGCACGCCTGTTCATGTTTATTTTTCGATACACTGACTTTCATGGAGTAGAGTAATGACAGATGTAAGTAATGAAGTAACTGCAGGTAATTTCGCCCTCAGCGACAATGCCGCCAGACAGTTAGCAAATGCGACCAAGACCGTTCCACAGTTATCCACCATCTCGCCACGCTGGCTGGTGCATCTGCTGCAATGGTTGCCGGTAGAGGCAGGTATCTACCGGCTCAACAAAGTAAAAAATCCCAAGGATGTGCGGGTAGCTTGTTCACAGCGCGATGAATCTGAATTGCCGCAAACCTTTGTCGATTATGACGAACAGCCGCGTGAGTATTTCCTCAATGCGGTAGCGACCGTGCTGGATGTACATACGCGCATTTCTGATCTGTACAGCAGCCCGCATGACCAGATCAAGGAGCAATTGCGTCTGACAGTAGAAACCATCAAGGAAAGGCAGGAAAGCGAACTCATCAATAATCCTGATTATGGTCTGCTGGCAAATGTGCATGATGATCAACGCATCTCCACACTGACAGGTGCGCCTACACCGGATGATCTTGACGACTTGCTGACCAAGGTCTGGAAAGAGCCTGGCTTCTTCCTCGCACACCCATTGGCGATTGCTGCTTTTGGTCGTGAATGCACACGCCGTGGTGTGCCACCTCCGACAGTCAGCCTGTTTGGTTCGCAATTCCTGACCTGGCGCGGCGTGCCATTGGTACCGTCTGATAAATTGCCTATCGAAGACGGCAAGACAAAAATTATCCTGTTGCGTGTTGGTGAAAAACGCCAGGGTGTGGTTGGCTTGTTTCAGCCTGGCCTGGCGGGTGAACAAAGTCCTGGTTTGTCTGTGCGCTTCATGGGCATCAACCGCAATGCGATTGCCTCTTACCTCATTTCCCTGTACTGCTCGCTGGCAGTATTGACAGATGATGCAGTGGCTGTTCTCGATGACGTAGAGATAGGTAAATACCATGACTATCCTGACACCTACAAATAATACTGGCGCGGCAAACTCAGGTTTGCCGGATGAAGCCGCACTGAACCGCATGGCATCAGAATTTTTTGCGCTGGTGCCAGGTGCGGCGCAAGCGGCTGCGCAATTCTTGCCGGGCTTTAGCCAGGGCAATACACCTGAAGCACCACCGTCGGCGCGTACGCCAGTCCACGATAGCAGCTCGGTACAAAGCCAGCCTTCTGTCTCTGCCAGTGGCGTACCACAAAATGCTGGTAGCAGCCTAGCACCATCGCGCCCGCAAGCGGGTGGTGCCAGTTCCAGCACGCCCTATTATTTTGTCGGGCAAGAGCATGGCTATCCAGTTGCTGACAATAATCTTGATAGCCTGGCGGCGCAAGGAACAGGTGCGGGCACAGGCAAGCAATCCGGCGCGAGTGCTTTCAACGTGCCGGGGCAAGAGCAATTGCAACGCATACTGGGTGAACTGTATTCAACAACGCCAGCTACGTCGGCCACGTCTGTGCCCGCACCGCAATCTGGTGGCAATGCTACACAGCCAGCGTATTATTTCCAGCAAGGCGAGCAAGACTATTGGGATCAGGCACCAAGGGCAGCTAATCCATCCTTGGCCGCACCCTTTGACATCAATGCCGTGCGCAGGGATTTCCCTATCCTGGCTGAGCGTGTCAATGGCAAGCAACTGGTGTGGTTTGATAATGCCGCCACCACGCACAAGCCAAAGTCGGTGATAGACCGTATCAGTTATTTCTATGAGCATGAGAATTCAAATATACATAGAGCGGCGCATGAACTGGCTGCACGTGCCAGCGATGCTTATGAGTCTGCACGTAAGAAGGTAGCCAAATTTCTTGGTGCTGCCAGCGAACAGGAAATCATCTTCGTGCGTGGCGCGACTGAAGGTATCAATCTGATCGCGCAAACCTTTGGCAAGAAGTTCATAGGCGCGGGTGATGAGATCATCGTCTCTGAGCTTGAACATCATGCCAATATCGTGCCCTGGCAACAACTGGCGGCTGAGAAGGGTGCAGTCATACGCGTCATTCCCGTGGATGACAGTGGCCAGGTCTTGCTTGACGAGTACCGCAAGCTCCTGAACAGCAAGACCCGTCTGGTGGCGGTAACGCAAGTGTCAAATGCCCTGGGTACTATCGCCCCGGTGCATGAGATTACTGCCCTGGCCCATGCTGCCGGTGCCCGCGTACTGATCGATGGGGCGCAAGCCGTGTCACATCTGCGCGTGAACGTGCAGGCGCTGGATGCTGACTTTTATGTCTTCTCCGGTCACAAGATATTTGGCCCGACTGGCATAGGCGTGGTGTATGGCAAGAAGGCCTTGCTGGAACAACTGCCACCCTGGCAGGGCGGTGGCAATATGATTGCAGATGTGACTTTCGAGCACACCCGTTATCAGCCAGCACCGGCACGCTTTGAAGCTGGTACTGGCAATATCGCCGATGCCGTCGGCCTGGGAGCCGCGCTTGATTATGTCGAGCGCATAGGCCTGGAAAATATCGCCCTGTATGAACATGCCTTGCTGGAATATGCAACGCATGGGCTGAAGAGCATACCTGGTGTACGCCTGGTCGGTACCGCGCATCAAAAAGCCAGTGTCGCTTCTTTTGTGCTGGCAGGATATGAAACGGCAGAAGTTGGCAAGGCACTCAATGAAGAGGGAATCGCAGTACGTTCCGGCCATCATTGCGCCCAACCCATCTTGCGTCGCTTTGGTCTGGAAGCAACGGTACGGCCTTCGTTTGCTTTCTACAATACTTGTGAAGAGATAGATCGCCTGCTGGCTGTGGTACGCAGGCTGGCGAATAATCGGAAGTGAATTTACAGGGGGGTAAATTGATTTAATGAATCATCTGCCCGTTAGAAATAACGGGCAGTTTTTTTACTTCTTTATTATTTCTGTACCGCTTTCAACACAAATTCACTGGTGTCACGCAATACTGCTTTGGCATTCGCCGGTTTGTCCATCATGCGGGACAACAGCAGGCCACCTATCAGCGAAGACAAGACGCCATGCGCGGTAGCCGCGTCATCCTTAGCACCTGAACGCTGCAATTGCTTGCTGATGATGGCTAACAGCTGATCAACCCCTTGCGCCATCACTTCCTTGCTTGCCGCCTCGCCACGCGCTGCTTCTGCCCCCAGTGCCGCAATCGCACAACCATGGCCGGGATGCTCACTATGTGCCCGGCTCAGGTAGCTATGCACCAGGCTGGCGATGGCTTCTTCGTCGCTGACCAGTTCTGTCTTGCGCAGCAGTTCTGTACGTGTGCTTTCGAGCGCGGTACTGCAGGCTTTGGCAATCAGGGCTTCCTTGGATTCAAAGTGCTTGTAAAAACCGCCATGCGTGAGCCCGGCTTCTTTCATCAGGTCTGCCACACCTATGCCATTGATGCCATGTTCACGATACAGGCGGGCAGCGGTTTCTACTATGCGCTCGCGGGTTTGCGCAGCTTGTTCGCGGGTAGTTCTCATTTGCTCTATTCCTAAAAAATCTGCCAACCAGCGTTTTCATTTTAATACTGGTTTTAATCAGGTTTGACATGAATCTCTATTTTAGATGATAATCAACATCCATTGGATTATATTCGTCATCTAATTTCGAGGGCAGCATGAATACACCAGTCAAAGAAGCAAATAATGCAACAAATAAGCCCATCATGGACATGATCTTGCAGGCATTCACCCGGCCGCAAAGGCAGGCGGAAACTGAAGATGATAAAAAGGTATTGGCGCAGGCGCGTCCCGTCAGCATTCCTTATGCGGGGCTGGAATTGCGCGCCTGGACCTGGGGACAGGGGCCGCAAGTCCTGCTCCTGCATGGCTGGGAAAGCCGGGCCAGCCACATGGCAGGCTTTGTCGCCCCTTTGCTGCGGGCAGGTTTTAGCGTGACCGCGCTGGATGCACCGGCACACGGTGCATCGCAAGGCGAAACGACCAATGTACTCGACTATGGCAAGGCAGTGGTCGCAGTAGCAAAACATCTGGGGCCGCTGACTGCCACGATCGCCCATTCAGTAGGCTCCGCCGCCAGCCTGTATGCGTTTGCACAAGGCGTACAAGTCAAGGCCAGTGTACATCTGTGCGGCCCGGCCTCGCTGACACGCGTATTCCAGCATGCGGCCAGGGCAGGTGGACTGGACGAAGCAAGTAGGCAGCAGCTGGAAGACATGCTGGCAAGCAGCATAGGCGCACCGCTGTCGTCCATGGATCTGTCCCAGTTACAGCAAGGCATGCGTCACCCCGCCCTGATCCTGCATGACCCGGAAGATAAAGAAATGCCCTACACCGAAAGCCAGGCTCTGGCTGCTGCCTGGCCGCAAGCCAGTCTGGTGCCAAGTGCAGGAACCGGACACAGACGCATCTTGCGCACGCCAGAGATACATGCGGCAGCAGTCAGCTTCATCATTAATAAACTTGCCGCCGATATTGTTGAACGAGTGTTAGAAGCCGGAGAAACATCATGAAAAATATCAGTCCCTGGCCCACCTTTGCCTTGGCCAGCGTTGCCGTATTTCTGGTGTCGCTTGATGCCACCATAGGCTTCGCTGTCTTCCCTGCATTGCGCCATGCCTTCCCGGATGTCCGGCCCAGTGAACTGTCCTGGGTACTGAACGCCTATACCATCGTCTATGCGGCATTACTGGTACCCGCCGGTCGCCTGGCAGATTTATTGGGGCGCAAGCGACTGTTCATACTTGGTGTAGGCGTGTTTACCCTGGCATCCGGTTTGTGCGGTGTGGCTGGCAGTACGAGCATGCTGATCTTCTTCCGTGTCTTGCAAGCTGTTGGTGCTGCCTTGCTGACGCCAACTTCGCTGGCGCTAGTGTTGCAGGCTTTTCCTATCGAGAAGCGTGCTATTGCCGTCAGCCTGTGGGGAGCGGTTGCTGCGCTGGCAGCAGCCGTCGGGCCTAGTGTGGGTGCGCTTATTATAGAAAGCATCAACTGGCAATGGGCATTTTTGATCAATGTCCCTATAGGAATCATCGCCATGATCAGGGCCGCGTTAAGCCTGTCAGAATCACGCAATCTGGAAACCGGCCATCGCTTTGACTGGCCAGGTGTGTTTTTGCTCATTGCTGGCAGTGGTTTGCTGATACTGGGCATAGTCCAGTCTGACAGTTGGGGCTGGCTGGCACCATCTACTCTCGCCACCATCAGTGCTGGCGTAGCGATACTTCTTGTCTTTATTTTCTGGGCCAAGGGCAAGCCACATGCGGCAGTCGATTTGAGTTTGTTCGAGGACAGGAATTACCGCTTTGTGAATGCCGCTACACTGGTGTTCGGCGCCGCGTTTACCGCCATGTTCCTGAGCTTCTTTTTATTCATGACGGCAATCTGGCATTACGGTCTGACAAAGGCTGGTTTTGGCATTACTCCCGGCCCTTTGATGGTCATGCCAGTGGCAATTATCTCTGGCCGCTACGTTGCGCGCTTTGGGCACAAACCTCTGCTGGTCTCAGGTGGATTGATTTACGCCTTGAGTGGCTTATGGTTTTATCTGAACACCAGCCTGACTGCCGATTACCTTACAGTATGGCTGCCCGGCATGCTGCTCAGTGGCATAGGAGTAGGCCTGGTGTTGCCGTCGCTGTCAGGCGCAGCGGTGGCGCGCCTGCCTGCCAAACGCTTTGGTGTTGGCAGTGCGGTGAACCAGGCTGTACGTCAGTTTGGTTCTGCCCTCGGAGTGGCTTTTACGGTGACCATACTGGGTGGACAGGTACAGAATCTGCAGCAATTCCGCTATGTATATCTCTTCCTGATTGCAGGTGGGGTACTGACTGCCTTATTAAGTATGTTCATCAGGACGCAAGCCGTGCAGAAACCTGAGATACAAGCCGATGCGACAGCAACAGCCTGATCCAGATCGCCAGGCTCATGCGTCGGGATAAATCAATAGATCCCGTGCATGGGCAAGCGCATCATCAAGCCTGTCATTGCCCCAGTACATATGTTCGCCGACAAAAAAAGTCGGTGCACCAAAGATACCCTTGCTCATGGCAATTTCGGTTTGCCTGCGCAACTTCAATTTGTTGTCATCGCTCAGGGCTTGCGCGATGATTTCAGTTGCGGGCAAGCCCATGTCGTTTAATACAGCAGCGACCACTTCTTTGTTATCGATATCCCGGTCATGCGCAAAATTTATCTGCATGATGCGGCGACAATATTCTGCCATCCAGTTTTGCTCCGCACCCAGTACCGAGACTCTTAAGGGCAAGATCGCTGAGCGTGGAAAATTGCTGGGCTTTTTCCAGGGTAAGCCATACTTGTGGCATTGTCTTTCCATATCGATCCAGACATAATCCCCTTTGGCTTTCTGCAATACAAAGGGCGAGGTCTCCCATCCCAGAGCCTGGAATATGGGGCCAAGCAAGAACGGTTGCCAGCGTACCCTGACGCCTGCCCTGGCTGCATCCTGCTCTATGCGCATGACACTGAGGTAACTGTAATTGCTACCAAACTCAAACCAGAAATCAATGACAGGCATGCTGCTTATCGGGGTATCCATCATGACCTCCTTTTCAAAATACCACCAGGCAGCGCAGCTCTATGCTTTCTCTTGGTGGTGCATCTTCAGGAGCGTGCGGGTGATTAAATGCAGCATGCGGTGTAAAGCGCGAGACGCCGCTGAACTGGCTGTCATATTGCTTGAAGATCAGTGCTTCATGCGGTTGCATTTCAGCGAAGTAAGACCAGCGGTGTCTTGGTGAAAATCTGGACAAGTAAATTTCACCGGTGCGGTTAGGGTACTTGACATCGCAAGCGAGCAAATGCGATTGCTTCACTGTACGTGCATCACAAATTGCCAGCGGCGTATCGAGCACGGTATTATGGGTAGGGCGCCAGATATTGATGATGCAATAGCGCCGTATCTGCGCCATCACTTCCAGATCCCGGATCACCAGGCCAAGGCGCTTTTGCCCTGACTGTTCAGTATAGTCATTATGTATGCGCCCATTGGCCGCCGCCAGACCATTCTCTGCCCGCTTGCCAAATGACAGGCTGGCTTCTCTGGCTTCGCGTCGCCGGACAAGGTGATCGAAGACATAAGCCTGCCTGCCACCAGTAACAGCCAGCGCCAGTTCACGCGCTTCCTGATAGTAATCAGACCTGACTTCTTCATGATCCATGAAGTTTTTGACGGAAGTGGGCGCATCCCACAATTCAAAACCCTCGCGTTCAAGCTGCGGTTCCTGCTCAGCATGGCGCGCATCATGTATCGCCACTTCACGCAAATCGTAAGTGGCGTTTTCCCAGGGGGTACCCGCCGGTGGCTCAAAGGTATAACTGACAGGTCGATGACCATCAGGCAAAACATAGCTCATCGGCGCCAGCACGTAACTGCTGCCAGGCATTGATACCGGTAGTGAAAATTCCCTTTGGCGTTCAGTAACAACATCCATATTGCCTCCGTCCATATAGCGACGAAGCCGGGCTTCCGGGTGGTAAGTTCAGGGCTGTCGTCTATGGATATTTAAACGGATGCGAGGCTGATATTCAAACGAGATTTTTGCGTGATTCGCATGCTTGGCGTGCATGTCAATTGCAGGAGCGATAAATGGATTCAACTGGCATTAACAATTGCTCCTGCTGATCAACATGCAGGAGCTGCTGCAACACAAACGGCGTGACATCAATGATTTCCAGTATTTCTTTTTTCCCATAGCGT
Source organism: Undibacterium sp. Tian12W (assembly GCF_049339405.1). Classification (NCBI taxonomy): domain Bacteria; kingdom Pseudomonadati; phylum Pseudomonadota; class Betaproteobacteria; order Burkholderiales; family Oxalobacteraceae; genus Undibacterium; species Undibacterium sp. Tian12W. The sequence goes on along the minus strand of NZ_JBMPPK010000005.1, from coordinate 300,409 downwards.
GCCAGCATTTCTCCGCGCAAACCTAATTGCAGCGCGCGCCGTGGCAGGCAGTTGCCCGCAGGGTCGTGATCAGGGTCCCACTGCAAACGCACGTCTGAGGTTTCTATCGCCTGCTTCCATACTTCTTGTGTGGCAAATTCTGAGGCGCCAAAAGAGGATGGAATAGCCTGCGATAAAATTTCATCAAAAAAGCTGCGCTTGATGCGTATTGCCAATACGCGTTCCTGACCAGGTTTTTGTGCCCAGCCAGAGCGGAACATCATCCATAAAAAATTGGGCTTGATCCAACTCATGCGTGTATAGCTGTATGCACCGCCAAAGTATTGGTGCTTAACTGCAAAATCGGCGATGGCATCAGAATATGCCTGATAGACGATAATCGTATCTTCGTCAAATTGCGCCATGATGTGCTTGCCATTATCTGGCCATTGCATTACTTGTTTTTTATAAGCTTCAAATTTCATTTTTATTATTTGTGTTCACACAGCAGTCTGCTCCTGACTTCCATCAAGGCAAAACCCAGCAAATTCAAGCCTTGCCAAAGTTGCGGATTATTACTGTCAGGATGATCTTGCGCCAGACCCGTGCCCCAGATTCTATCCAGCGGGCTGGCTTCGACGATGATCTTGTCTACCGTACTTAACAGGTATTGCTTCAGTTTTTGGTTTTGCGAAAATTTCGCATAATTGCCATCGACTACAATCTGGAAGCGATGCTCTACCCATGTCGATTCATCATAATTCTTCACCTTCCTCCCCAGGCGTTTCACCATATCCGGGTCGCTGGTAGCCAGTATTTCTTTGAGTGCGACCTCGTCACCGAACAGCCTGGCCTTGCCAGCCATCATATAATGTTCAGCCGTAGGGTAAGTAATGCCATCGATCTTGAACGGCGCAACAAACCACTGACTGAAGCAGGCTTTATCCGGTTGTAAACCGCGCTGCTTATGACCCCAGAAGTGCAAATAATTGAACTGCTTGCCCTCGTCTATCTGCTTTAATAATTCTTCTCGCGTATTCATGTCTTTCCTATACGGTCTGAATTGCTATCCACAGGCCAGGCCAAGACCCAGGCATGCTGTTCTGTGGTTTGCGGTGTTTCTGGCCAAAAGTTTTTCTTTTCCATCTGCTGCCATAATTGCGCCAGTTCCTGCAAACCTGCCTTACTGTTCTGATGTTGCTCTGCCAGATAGCAGCCTATGACCGTGCCAGTGCGGCCTATGCCGCCAAAGCAATGCACATACACCGTATGCTGCTTTGCCAGTGCTTCGCGCAGTGCTTGCAGGATTTCCTGCATCTGCTCTCTTGACGATGGGGTATGGCGGTCTGGTATGGCAAAGCGGCGGTGCTGGGCCTGCATGCCGCGTTCTTTCGCCAGCTTCATCAGCAGCGGTGCATAAGGGTCCAGTTCATCTTCTTCTGTCAGGTCGATAAAATAATCGACGCCGCAATCGAGATATTGCCCCAGCCTTTGCGCTGCCGTGTTTACATCCAGTGCGCCCGGGTATTCGCCTGCCAGTAATTTTCCTGGTTTTACCCAGTAAGTATTCTGATGTGGTCGCTTAGTTGTCATCATTCATCCTGATCAAATATGTTGGTGGCACGCTGTCGCATAACCATACACCATTCGCCGATACAAAAAACTGGAAGCCATCTTCCTGCATCTGTTTTGCCATGACTTGCAGGATAACCGGCTTGCCATGCCGTGCGCCAACGGTACGGGCAGTAGTCGTATTTGCCGACAGGTGCACGTGATGACGCGAGCCTGGACGCAGCCCGTCTTTCATGATGGAAGCGATAAAACGGCTGGCCGTACCATGATATAAAACGTCTGGCGGCACTGTCACCGGCAAGGCCAGATCCACCGCTACTGAATGCCCCTGGTTTGCACGTATGCGCAAACCATCTTCACTGAGGGCAAAGCGCTGCTTGTCAGAAGTGCGCACCGCTTCATGCAAGTCTTCCAGCTTGAATTGCTTGCCATGCTTCGCGGCCTGGCTCATTAGTGTATTTATTTCTGTCCAGCCCTGTGCATCCAGTGTAATGCCTATGGAATCTGGCTGGTGGCGCAGTACGTAGCTGAGGAATTTGCTGAAGTTCTTTTGAGATTGAGTTATTTGCATTTTATTTTTCTTTTTATGAGTTGCCTGTCTTGCAGGATTAAGCGCACTATAAATCAAGTTAGTTATAAAAATCAACTAAGATAGTTTTAAAATATAACTAAGATTGATCCATTTGTTGTTTTCGCGCATGCCTGAGGGATAAGAAAATCCCAATCAGATTTAAATGAGGCAGGAAAATGAATGCATTGAGTGTGCAATTTATTGCATTTTTTGATTCGCAGCCTTCGACTTTGCAAGCAATTGTAATCGGCAGGAGCGATATGCATGCACAGTGGGAAAAGCAAGATTCATGCTAAGTTATTGAAAATAAAACTTATTTTTAACTATGAAAGCTATTTTTAGCACTGATAAGGCGAGCAAAAAGAAAATACGGATACTTAGTTGCAAAAAATAACTAAGTGACCTACAATAGAATCAGCCTCACAAGAAAAAGGAAACATCATGAAACGCAATTTGCAAGTCCTCATCATTGATCCGCAAAATGATTTCTGTGATTTGCCGTCAGCTTATCTGGCAAGGGATGCGCATAGCGCTGAACCACTATCGCCAGCCCTGCCTGTACCTGGCGCCCATGCCGATATGTTGCGCGTGGCTGAACTCATCAATAAGGGCGCAGATGGCATCAGCGGTATCAGTATCACTCTGGACGCTCATCATCGCTATGACATTGCCCACCCCACTTTCTGGAGGACAGGGCAGGGCGCGGCAGTGTCACCTTTCACAAGAATTTCTGCAAGCGCGGTACGTGCTGGCGAATATCAGCCACGCCAGCCAGGGGCTTTACCTCGTGCGCTGGTTTACCTGGATGCGCTGGAAGCTGAACGTCGTTATCAACTGATGATATGGCCAGTGCATTGCGAAATTGGCTCTTGGGGGCAGAATGTGCATGCCGATGTGCGTGCAGCCTATAATGCCTGGGAAGAAAAACAACTGGGCGTGGTCAACAAGATCAACAAGGGTTCCAATCCCTGGACTGAGCATTATTCAGCGGTGAAGGCAGAAGTGCCGGATGCCACTGACCCTGATACACAACTGAACCAGCAATTGATTACCGAACTCAGCAAGGCTGACCGCGTGTATATTACTGGCGAAGCAGGCAGCCATTGTGTGAAGGCGACCACTGAACATCTGGTAGAAAATTTCGCCGCAGCTGATTTGCATAAGCTGGTATTGGTAACTGATTGCATGAGTGCAGTCACAGGTTTTGATGCCCAGTTTGAAGGCTTTGTGCGCGACATGGCTGCCAGGGGTGTGCAGATTGCGAAGATGGCAGATGTATTGCCTGAGTTATTGGCGAATGTGTAAAGGCTAAGAAGATAAACGCGTAGGGTGCGCCGTGCGCACCGCCCCTTTGTCAAAAAAACGAGAGTTGATTTTGCTTGTGGATACGTCAAACAATGGTCTGCATGGCGCCCCCTGCTTGCCGGTCATACTTCATTTTGCAACAGCTTTTAAGTGACACTAGAAAAGAAAAATATGAAACCCGTTGTTCAAAGTTTGCTGGAAACTGATTTATATAAATTCACCATGTGGCAAGCCTTGCTGCATAGCCACCCAAATGCCCAGACTGAATATGCTTTCGTTTGCCGCAATTCCACGGCTTATCCACTGGCCGAATTGAAGGAAGATGTTGAACGTGAACTTGATCACCTGTGCGCATTGAACTTTACTGAAGACGAACTCGATTATCTGCGTTCCCTGCGCTTCATCAAAAGTGACTTCACTGACTTTTTAACGGTCTTCCATTTCCAGCGTAAATTCATCAAGGTCAGTACCGATGGCGACAATTTGCAAATCGTCGCAACCGGCCCGCAAGTGCATGTCATGGGTTTTGAAATTTTTGTACTGCATATCGTCAATGAATTATATTTCCGCCGCTTGCAAACGGAGCAGTCTCTGGTTGAGGGTAGAAACAGGCTGGTAGCCAAGATAGAACAAATTCGTGAATTTGGAAAAGAAGCACCAAGAGCTCACCCTTTTGAATTCTTTGATTTTGGTTTGCGCAGGCGTTTCTCTGGTGAATGGCATGATGAAGTCGTGGCCACGCTGGCGCGTGAAGTACCGCAATTCTTCAAGGGTACATCGAATGTCTATCTGGCCAAGAAACACAAGCTGGTGCCAATAGGTACGATGGCGCATGAATACCTGCAGTCTTACCAGTCCTTTGGCGTGCGTCTGCGTGATTTCCAGAAAGCGGCGCTGGAAGACTGGGTACAGGAATACCGTGGCGACCTGGGCACTGCCTTGACAGATGTGGTCGGCATGGATGCCTTCTTGTCTGACTTTGACCTGTACTTTGCCAAACTGTTTGATGGCCTGCGTCACGACTCTGGTGATCCTGTGGTCTGGGGTGAAAAGGCCCTTGCCCACTACACCAAGTTGCGTATAGATGCGCACACCAAACGCCTGGTGTTTTCTGATGGTCTGAATCTGGAAACTGCTTTCAGCCTGTACCGTCATTTTGCTGACCGCACCATGACGGGTTTTGGCATAGGCACGAACCTGACGAATGACACAGGCATCAAAGCCTTGAATATCGTCATGAAGCTCATGTCCTGCAATGGCCAGCCAGTCGCAAAATTATCTGATTCTGCCGGCAAGACCTTGTGTACTGATGAAACCTTCCTCGCTTACCTGCGTCAGGTTTTTCATCACCCTATAATTTAAATTCAGGACTTTTTCATCATGTTGAAACTGGCAGTTGCACAATTAAATTATATGGTGGGTGATTTTGCTGGCAATACTGCCGCGATCATCCAGCATATGCAAAAAGCTGCGGCGGCAGATGCTGATGTCGCGGTGTTCAGTGAACTCTGTGTATGCGGCTATTACCCCGGCGATTTGCTCGAAGACAGCGCTTTTTTATCGAAGGCTGAACAGGCATTGGCCAGCATCATGCAGGCTTCCAAAGATTGCCCTGATCTCGTCAGCGTTATCGGCACTGTGCGTCCAAACAAAGGGCAGGGCAAAGCTTTGCATAATGCTTTGCTGGCGATACGCAATGGTGAGATTGTTGCTGAATACTATAAACAATTGCTGCCGACTTATGGCATCTTTGATGAGCGCCGCCATTTTGAACCAGGACAGGAAGTTGCCAGCACGCTGGATGTCGCTGGTCATAAACTGGGTTTCATGGTCTGTGAAGATGGCTGGAATGATGAAGAGCATGATTACCAGGTTAATCCCTTCAACGCACTGACAGTAGCCAAGGTCGATTTGATCATCAGTATCAATGCCAGCCCTTCAGATATAGGCAAACGCCAGCAACGACATACGATGTTTGCCAAGGCCGCTGCGCATCATCAATTGCCCCTGCTGTATGTGAACCAGGTTGGTGGGCAAGATCAACTGGTGTTTGATGGCGCTTCTTTTGCGGTCACAGCTGATCATGGCGTGACTTTTGAGGCAGCACGTTTTGAAGAAGATTTTCAGTTGCTGGGATTTGTAGGCAAGCAGTTTTCTGCGATTGATGGTACTGCATTAGTCAAACCGGATAGTGCGGGCTTGACTGTGCCAGAATTTACCCGTCGCCAGATCGTTTTGGGTCTGCAAGACTATGCGCGCCGTTGTGGCTTCAAGCAAGTGGTAGTCGGTTCTTCTGGCGGTATTGATTCGGCATTGACCATTGCCCTGGCAGTACAGGCGCTGGGGGCAGAAAACGTTATCGCTATCACCATGCCATCTGCGTATTCAAGCACAGGTTCAGTATCTGACTCCGTAAAATTATGCAATAACCTGCAAGTCAAACTGTATACGCATCCCATACTGAGTCTGGTGGAGCAATATGCCAAGGGTTTTGAAGATGCATTTGCTTTACCCTTGCGTGGATTGACGCAAGAGAATTTGCAGGCACGCATACGTGGCACCATACTCATGGAATACTCGAACGCCTTTGGCGCACTGTTGCTGACGACTGGTAACAAGAGTGAGATATCGGTTGGTTATTGCACCCTGTATGGTGACACCAATGGCGGCCTGGGTTTGATCGGAGATTTGTACAAAACAGAAGTGTATGCCTTGTCGCAGCATGTCAACAATGCAGCCGGGCGTGAAATTATCCCGCAAGATGTATTGACCAAACCACCATCAGCAGAGTTGGCACCTGATCAGCTTGATACAGACAGCCTGCCACCGTATGATGAACTCGATGAAATGCTGAAATGGCATATAGAAGGCAAGCGCCTGCCTGCCCATGAATTGGTCAAAGCGCAGGCCTTTGTGGAAAAATTGCAAAAGACAGAAACTGGTGAGAAGAGCCTGAGCCGTATCATGGGCATGGTGGCGCGCAATGAATACAAGCGCCGCCAGGCACCGCCCATCATTCGCGTGCGTGGTCGTGCTTTTGGTAGTGGACGGCAGATGCCGATTGCGGCAAAGTATAGCAATTAAGATTAATCAAAGTTTTATTTTATGAAGTCAGCCATGCAAATCGACGTTGCAGTATTGATAGGACGCTTTCAACCATTTCATAACGGCCACGCCACGCTCCTGCAACTGGCGCTGGAAACGGCAGAAGAAGTGGTCGTGGTACTGGGTTCATCCTTCCATGCGCGCAGTACCAAAAACCCTTTCACCTGGCAAGAGCGGGCAGACATGATCAATGCGACGCTCACACCTGCAGAGCGTGACCGGGTGTCATATATTGCCGTGCGTGATTATTATGATGATGCGCGCTGGGCGACAGCAGTGCGTGGCAAGGTAGAAAGGCATTTCCCTTATGCGAAACGTATTGCCTTGATAGGCCACTTCAAGGATGTTTCCAGTTATTACCTGAACCGTTTCCCGCAATGGCAACTGGTCGCTGCCGAGCAATTGCTGGCGATAGATGCCACTGTCATACGCAAGGTATTGTTTGAGGCAGAAGACATGCGTGTATCACTTGATGTGATTGCTCATTATTTGCCACAGAGTGTGCGCCAATACCTGAAGGCCTGGAGCATTTTGCCGCACTATGCTGTGCTGGTGAAAGAACATGCGCAACTGCTGGCTTATCAGGAGGCATGGAAGGCAGCTCCCTATGCACCAACATTCGTGACTCTGGACGCCGTGGTCAAGGCGGCTGGTCATGTCTTACTGGTGCAGCGGGGAGGTTTTCCGGGCAAGGGTTTGTGGGCACTGCCTGGTGGCTTTCTCGATCAGAATGAAAGACTGTTCCAGGGCGCGATACGCGAATTGTTTGAAGAAACCAATCTGGCGGTACTGGCATCTACGCTTGAGCATGCTTTGGTTGATGTCAAAGTGTTTGACCATCCAGGCCGCAGCCTGCGTGGCCGCACTATCACCCATGCGCATTATTTTGATTTGCAGACTGATCACTTGCCCGATATCCGCGCTGCCGATGACGCAGCCCAGGCAGCCTGGGTCAGCATAGACAAGCTGGAAAGTATGGAGGAATTATTCTTTGATGACCACTTCCATATTCTTGACCAGTTCCTTGACCTGACCGCTGGTGAATGAAGAAAGGGCAGACAAATAAATTTTGTCTGCCCTTTTGATTTTGCAACAGCTTCTTATTTCCTGGTTTAATCTTTGTATTGCGGTGTCGTCAACAAAAAGCCGCCGCCCTGATAAATAGTAGTGATATCGTCTTTGGCCGGATATTCACTGCTGTCTGGATACAGATGAGAAAAAACTGTAGAACTGTCTTTGGCCTTGTAACCCAGATGTGCCGCCTTTTTGTTGTCCCACCACTTGCCCGGATTTTCAGATACACCAAAGGCAATAGTGTGACCCACGCGCTGTGCAAAGATAGAGCAGCGCAGCATCTCAACCAGATCATCGTAACTGAAATAAGTCACCAGCATACGGCGTGTCGTTGGCACAGGGAAGGATGAACCTATGCGTATGCAGACAGTTTCTATACCAAACCTGTCATAGTAAAAACGGGATAAGGATTCACCAAAACATTTGCTGATGCCATACATGCCGTCAGGACGGGTAGGCATGTCAGCGTCGATATAATCCGTAGTACGGTAAAAGCCAACTGCATGGTTAGAGCTGGCAAATACCACGCGCTTGACATTGTGCTTGTGTACCGCCTCATAAATATTGTAAGTACCCTGAATATTCGCATGCATGATGGCTTCAAAATTGGCTTCTGTAGAAATGCCGCCAAAATGTAGCACCACATCCACGCCCTCCATCAATGCCAGCACAGCAGCTTTGTCGGCCAGGTCACATTGGACGACTTCTTCGCCTTCACCCGCTGGGCCAAGATCGGCGATGTCGCTAAGACGAACGATATTGGCCCATGCCTTGATACGTTCACGCAAGACTTTGCCCAGCCCACCGGCAGCACCGGTCAGCAAAATGCGGTTGAAAGGTTTTTCAGTAATATTGGTGTTCATGGGATTCTTTCTCTTCTATTGAATTCTTGAAACGCGTTTTTGCTGAGATTTTCTGCTGAGACTATTGATCAGGTAATCGGCGCCGGGTTAAATAGCACCAGCGCATTATGCAATTTCCAATGTTCGGCCCAAGTTTCCTTGCCGCTGGCGACATCCAGCAGCATCTGGAACAGTTCCCAGCCCACATCGGCTATCGTGGCTTCGCCGCTGGCGATTTTACCGGCATTGATATCCATGAGGTCATTCCAACGTCTTGCCAGATCATTCCTGGTGGCGACCTTGATGACGGGGACTGCGGCAAGACCATAGGGCGTGCCGCGGCCAGTGGTGAATACATGCAAGTTCATGCCTGCAGCCAGTTGCAAGGTACCGCAGACAAAATCGCTGGCTGGCGTAGCAGCATAGATCAAGCCTTTTTGCGTGAGTTTGTCACCGGGTGACAAAACACCAGAAATGGTGGAGCTGCCAGATTTGACAATGGAACCCATGGCCTTTTCAACGATATTTGACAGGCCACCTTTTTTATTGCCTGGCGTGGTATTCGCGCTGCGATCGACGCCGCCACGTTTCAGGTAATCGTCATACCAGGCCATTTCCCTGATCATGGCGGCGGCCACTTCCGGGTTGGCGGCGCGTGAGGTTAACTGGTCTATGCCGTCACGTACTTCGGTCACTTCAGAAAACATCACGGTCGCACCGGCACGCACCAGCAAATCTGTCGCAAAGCCGACCGCCGGGTTTGCTGTCACGCCTGAGAAGGCATCGCTGCCGCCACATTGCACACCGACTACCAGCTCGGATGCCGGGCAGGGTTCGCGGCGGCGCTTGTCCAGCTCGGCCAATTGTTTCTCTGCGGTGTTCATGATCGAGGCGATCATGGAGTTGAAGCCTACGTGCACCTGATCCTGCAGGCATACCAGCGCCGGTTCTCCGCTGCCGTCATCCCCCTTCTTGATGGGAATACTACCCTTGGGGAATAAGCGTGTCGGCTGCAGTTTTTCGCAGCCCAGGCTGACCACCATGGCTTGTCCGCCAAAATTTGGGTTCAGGCTGATATTGCGTACTGTGCGTATGGGTATGTTGGCATTTGGTGCGTCAATCGCGACGCCGCAGCCATAAGTATGTTCCAGTCCGACGACATCATCGACGTTGGGATACTTCGGCAAGAGTTCTTCCTTGATGCGCTTGACAGCATGCTCAACCACACCGGATACACATTGCACTGTCGTCGTGATCGCCAGTATATTGCGCGTACCCACGCTGCCATCCGCATTCCTGTAACCCATGAAGGTATAGCCTTCCAGTGGTTCAGTATTGGGAGCGTGCACGGTAGCGATGGGCAAATCCACCAGTTCTCTGGCGGGGGGCATGCGTATCAATGACTCTTCTACCCAGCTACCCTGTGGGATAGTGCGCACCGCATAACCTATGGTGACGTTATAGCGGGTAATGGCAGCACCCTTAGCAATATCCTCTAAGGCCAGTTTATGCCCCTGAGGAACATGCTCCAGCAAGGCCAGGCCACAGGGAAAGACCGTTGCCGCTGGCAAGCCACCATCATTGGCAACAATCGCCACATTGTCCTTGTCATGCATGCGTATATATAGCGGCGAGCTGAGTGGCCGGCTGATGCTGGATACCGTCATTTTGTATTCCCCCTTCTTTGCCACTTGTGGCTATCAATGCACAAAGAGATGAGCTGTGCACAATTATTTTTATTGAAAAACCTGGTTTTCTTCAAAGTGGTCATACCAGAAAGAAATTGGCATGAAACTTTGAAAATATAGTTCTGGCCGCGTTGGTAATTTGCATCATTACTGTCAAGAGACCGGCTTCCACTATGAAAACCTTCTATTTATACCGTCAGATTTTTCTTTTTCTACGGGAGGAAATGCAGAGTCCGCTATAATCCCTCTCGTATCATTTGTGGCGAGTATGCCACCAAATAAAAAATCTGGCTAGTCCACATTGCAAATTTGGTCTGACCACATTAGAATGGTCTGACCGAATTGCTTTTATTAAGCTTTTCTACGGGTAGCAAACACCATGATGAAAAAAAATAGTTCACAGAACGAAGGGCTGACGCATGAGCCCAGGTTGTACCGCGTGGTAGCAGACAGGATCCAGGCCCTGATCGCTGAAGAAAATATAGCTGCCGGTGAGCGTTTGCCTTCTGAGCGCGATCTGGCAACCAAATTGAGTGTGAGCCGCGCATCTTTACGTGAAGCACTGATAGCGCTGGAACTCGGTGGTGTGATTGAAGTAAGAGGTGGCTCTGGCGTCTATGTCAGTGAGGTGCCTGAAGCCCAGGCGAATGTGCCTGAAGCCGGGCCGGGGCCGTTTGAAGTGCTGTCGGCACGTCGCCTGATAGAGGCAGAGGTGGCAGCAATTGCAGCAAGAGTGGCGACTGATTCTGCGGTAGATGAAATCTTGAAGGCCGTATTGGAAATGGAAAAGCATCATGCCAATTATTCCAGTAATGAAAATGCTGACAGGAATTTTCACCTGGCCATCGCCAGGGCAACCGGCAATAGTGCGCTGGTGGGCACGGTTGAATATCTGTGGAACCAGCGTGGCCGTTTATGGCATAAATTGAAGGAGCATTTCCAGACAGAAGACTTGCGCCAGGAAACGTTGACTGATCATAGAAATATTCTGGAGGCAATTGCTTCGCATGATCCGGCAGCTGCGCGCAAGGCGATGCGGGCGCATCTTGAAAGGGTAACCAGGACTTTCTCACGCGGCTGAACGCATAACAATACATAAGCTGTGCATTGGCAACACAAAGCGATGCAAAAGCAAAAGAGCAGATAAGTCATCAAGCAAAGAAAAAATTTGCGACTTTATTTGCGGTAATCGGGTTTTATTATTTTTGACCGGCTGTGACCCCGGTGGGGCTTTTGCGCCCATCTTCGTCGCAGTGGCACAGAGTACGCGAGGTGCTCCAACTAGCGTTCCATACCCAACGAGGCGTGGTCGCGAGAATTCTATTAAAACAGGAGGAGACTGAACGATGAAACACGATAAGAAATTCCAAAGGCCCATGTTTGTATTGTCATCCATAGCGCTGGCAGTGCTGACTATGGTCAATCAGGCACAGGCGCAAGAAGTACAAAGGGTGGAAGTGACAGGTTCATCCATCAAGCGCCTGGCATCAGAAGCATCATTGCCAGTCACTATGGTGACCGGTGAAGAGCTGGAAAAACGTGGCATGACCACACTGGCAGATTTGATGATGTCCCTGCCTGAGTCCAGTTCACTGGCACCATCCAATGCCGGTTCCGGCACCAATATCAATCTGCGCGGCCTGGGTGTTAATCGTACCCTGGTCTTGCTGAATGGCCGCCGTCTGGCCAATGAAGCGATTGCCGATGGTTATGCCAATCTTGATGTGATCCCTATGAGCGCAATCGCCAGGGTAGAAATCCTGCGTGATGGTGCGTCTTCCATCTATGGTTCTGACGCGATCGGCGGCGTGGTCAACTTCATTACCAAGCGCACAGTGGTCGGTAATTCTGTTTCTGCACAATATGTCAAACCACAGAAATCTGGTGGTGGTGATGAGCAGCGCCTGAGCGCCACCGTTGGCGTCGGTGATCTGCAAAAAGATGGCTGGAATTTGTACGGTACAGTAGATGCGCATCGCCGCACCCGCCTGCTGGCTTCTGACCGCGCCGAGCTGAGTACCACAGATATCCTGACCAGCATAGGCCGTGCGCCCACTTTGGGTAGCGGTGGCTATGCCATGCCTGCCAACTTTACGACAGCGACCAATAAAACCGCTGCCAATCCTTACTATGCAGCAGGTTGCCAGGGTCCATACAGCATACAGGGTGCCAAGAATACCTGTATCCTGAACGCAGCCTATTACGGTACTGCACTGTATGGTAACGAGCAGGTCACCTTCTATGCCAAAGGCACCAAGAAATTCAGTGATGACCATACCCTGACTATCGACTACATGCGCGGTCAGGAATACATCCTCGGTACAAAAAATCCAACCACCAGCCTGACAGCAAATGGTGTCGCAGCCTTGATACCATCGACCAGTAAATGGTATCCAGGTAACTCTGGTGGCGTACCTGCAGTAGCAGGTCTCAAAGGTGAGCCACTGACAGTCACATGGAGTGTCGCCGACCTGGCAGAAGCCACGACCAAGGACGTACAAGTCAACCAACGCGTCAGCGTCAATGATGAAGGCCGTTTTGGAAACTGGGACTACAAGGCTGGTTTTGTCTATGGTCACAGCCAGCGTGATAACTACTACGAAACAGGTTATGTGAATGGCCCTGGCCTGCTGACAGGCATAGCCAACGGCACGCTGAATCCTTTTGGTTTGCAGGATGCTGCAGGTAAGGCTTACCTCGCAAGTATCTCGGTAGATGGCGCATTGAATCGCCATTCCATCAGTACCTTCACAGGCATAGACCTGACTGCCTCCACTGAGTTGACTACACTCGCTGGCGGACCATTGACACTGGCTTTGGGTGCCGATGTGCACAGAGATACAACAGAAGATACCAAGACTGATATCACCTCAGTCGTAACTTACGCGGCTTCTGGTCCATCGCATGGCCAGGGTGCACGAAATGTCGCAGCGCTTTATGCCGAGATGGAAATCCCTGTCACCAAGGAATTGAATTTCAACGTTGCCGTGCGTGACGATCATTTCAGCGATTTTGGTAATACCATCAATCCCAAGGCCAGCTTCCGTTATCAGCCGATGAAGTCTTTGATGTTCCGTGGTTCTGCCAATACCGGTTTCCGTGCACCGACACTGTTTGACCGCTATGGCTATCGAGTAGCAGGTGCAAATACCACGACAGCTGCAAAATGGGATGATCCCGTGCAATGCCCGGGCGGCACTCCTGGTGTAGCCGGTACCGGCAAAGCCTTGCCTGGTCTGGTCGCATCAGCAGTATGTAATGTCGCTCTGCCGCGCCAAACCGGTAGTAACGCTGATCTGAAGCCAGAAACATCCAAGGGCTTTACTCTTGGTATCGCTGCTGAGCCTTTGCAAAACCTGACGGTGTCAGCTGATTACTGGCATATAGAAATGAAGGACATGCTGGCTAATTTGCCTGAGCAAGTCTATTTCCTGAACCCAACCAAGTACGCTGATCTGTTTGTGCGTAATGCTGATGGCTCACTGGCTTACATCAAAAATATCACGATGAACCTGGGTGGCCAGAAAGCTTCTGGTATCGACGTTGCCCTGGCTTATTCCATTCCTAAAACATCCTTGGGTAATTTCAAGTTTGAGTTGAATGGTACTTATCTGACGCAGTTCGATAACCAACTGGAAAAAGACAGCGCTTATGTCTCCAACGTGGGTCGCTTTGGTGTCGCCAGCAATGGTACGACCAGCAGCTTGCCTATCATTACTTTCCGCTGGAAACATACGCTGACGATGGCATGGAATTATGGTAACTGGAGTTCTCAACTGACGCAAAACTATAACACTGGCTACCATGACCAGAATTTGATTGCGGCAGAATACTTCAGGGACATCGAGCCATACCAGGTCTGGAATTTGACAGCAAGCTACCGTGGTTTCAAGAACCTGACTTTGTCAGCCGGTATCACCAACTTGCTGGATGCCAAACCACCTGTCACCAATCATAGTGGTTATACCTACGGCTATCTGAGCAGTGCAGCCAGCCCTATAGGCCGTGCATTCAATGCGCGTCTGACTTATAACTTTTAAGCATTAACGTAGTGATGTAGTCATTTGACAGAGACAGGGTTTGTTCGCAGACCCTGTTTTTTTTAAGAATCCAGAAAATCCCATGAAACTTATACTCCGCACTTTCGCCATGACTGCGATAAGCGCATTGATGCTGTGCGCTTGCAGCCAGACACGGCTGGCAGAATCGCCAGGTCCTGCGTTGTCCACGAAGCCCACGCAGCCCACACAGCCAACACGTATCATACTCGTGGGTGACTCTACGATGGCCCCCAAAAGCGGCTATGGTGATGCCTTGTGTGCACGCTTTAAGCCTGAGGTGACTTGCCTTAACCTTGCAAAAGGTGGCCGCAGCTCTGGCAGTTATCGTGCTGAGGGTTCATGGGAAGTAGTACAAAAACTCATGGCAAATAATGCACAGTTCAGCCAGACCTTGGTATTGATACAGTTCGGTCACAATGACCAGCCCGGTAAGCCCGGTCGCTCTACCGATCTGGCAACAGAATTCCCTGTCAATATGGCAGGCTATGTCAATGATGTGCAGGCTGCCGGCGCGCAAGCCGTGCTAGTGACGCCGTTGACCAGGCGCAGCTTCAAGGGCACGCAACTGCAAAATGATTTGCGGCCCTGGGCAGATGCCAGCATGAAAGTGGCAGACGCCAAACATGTACCCATGATAGATTTGAATGCCATCAGTTATAGCTCAGTGCAGGCGATGGGCGAGGCTGAAGCCGATACGCTGGCAATGGCACCACCTCCTGCCGCATTGCCAGCAGACACGGGTGACCTGGCAAAGACGGAAAGAGCCGGTGCAGCGAAATCTGCCTTTGACCGTACCCACCTGGGCAGCAAAGGTGCAGCGCATTTTTCTGCCATGGTGCTCAAGGAATTACTGCTGATAGCGCCGAATTTGCAAGCACATGTGAATGCAGGGAACAGATGATGAGCAAGCGAAAAAAATCTTCTGCATTAGCTGTTGTTGCTGCACTGGCCTCATCAGGCTGTTTGTTTGCCAGCTCAGTGTTTGCGCAAGATAGCCGCCTGGTAAAAGAACCACAGACACCAGCAATCTGCAGCGTGCTGACAGCACAACTGGAGAGTGGCAAGCAAAATGTTGCATCTGGCCGCGCACCGGATACACAAAGCCTGCAAGCCGCAATAGACGCCTGCCGCCCCGGACAGGCAGTGCGCCTGAGCAGCCGTAATGGCAAGGCGGTCTTTCTGTCTGGTGCTTTGCAATTGCGCAGCGGTGTTTCACTTTTGCTTGATGCTGGTGTGACCTTATATGCGTCGACGCACCCGCTCGATTATGACCGTGGCACAGGTACTTGCGGCATCAATGATGACAAAGGCAAAGGCTGCAAACCTTTTATTACTGTAGAACGCGCCAAAGGCAGCGGTATTTATGGTGAGGGTGTCATCGATGGCCAGGGTGGCGAACGTATTACCGGCAAGGAAGAAAGCTGGTGGCAGATCGCCCGGCGTGCACAGAAAGAAAACAATCGCCAGAATGTGCCCAGACTCATAGAAGTCACGCAGTCGAATGATTTTACCCTGCACAATATCACTTTGCGCAATTCACCAAATTTTCATGTCACCCTGAATCAGGTTGATGGTTTTACCGCCTGGGGTGTGCGCATCGATACGTCCGCCAATGCCAGGAATACCGATGGCATAGACCCTATCTCTTCGCGCAATATCACGATTGCCAATAGCTATATCCGTACCGGTGACGACAATGTCGCCATCAAGGCGGGTAACAACGGTCCGACAGAAAATATCACCATCCGCAATAACCATTTTTATTCAGGCCATGGCATGTCCATAGGCAGTGAAACCAATGGCGGTGTCAGCAATGTGCTGGTCGAAAATCTCAGTATGGATGGTACAACTTCAGGCTTGCGTATCAAGAGCGATGTCTCGCGTGGTGGCTTGGTACAAAACATTAACTATCGCAATGTCTGTATACGCAACGTCAAGGCACCGATAGACTTTGATACCCATTACGGTAAAACTGCCACAGGTAATCTGGTGCCACAATACCGTAATATCAGTCTTGAACATGTACAGTCTTTAACACCAGGCAAGATCATCCTGCAAGGCTATGACGCAGAACATGTCATTGCACTTAAAATGAAGGATGTCAGCGTAGCAGACAAGAGCAGCAGCCAGTTTGAACATGTGCAACTGGAAGGCCGTGATAAAGTAGTTTTCAATGCAGTGGCTGCCAATCCCGGACAGTGCGAAAAAGCATTTGCTGCATATCCAGAACCAGGTAGTGCAACTGATAATAGCAAGCGTCCGCAACTTGATGCGCAGGCTGCCAAGAACTTTTCCTATACCGAAGTCTTGAAATATGCAGGTTTGCCGGGCAAGGAGCAGGTGGCGCCCTGGGACCCGCTGTCTGCCCCCATTGCCGCCGAGCCACAACTGGTGCCTGACTATGTCGTTGATGTTAACGCTACACCAGATGGCGTCAGGGTATTCAGGCAAGTCCAGGCTGCAGTTAATCAAGCTGTTGGTGATATTGAAAAATCGAAAGCAGGCAAGCAGCGCATTCACATCTACATCAAACCTGGTACTTACCGTGAACTGGTGTATGTGCCTGATACGGCTATTCCCATCACCTTGTATGGTAGTGATGCCGCCAAGACGCGCATCAGTGCCAATCTTGATGCGGCAACGACAGGCAGCACTTACACCAAGCAATTTTCTGCACAGTTTGCAGGTGTACACACTACTATCGCCGCCATGTACAACAGCATCAAAGACCGGCCAGCACTGGGTACTTTTGGCACTGCCGTTTTGTGGGTCAAGAGCCCCGGCTTCCAAGCAAAAAACCTGACGATAGAAAATGCCTATAACAAGGATCAGGGTAATGCCCGCGCAGATTGCCAGCCGGGTAATTGTCCTGATGAAAACGGTATTTATGCACGCAGCCAGATGGTGCATCACCAGGCGCTGGCCGTCATGCTGGATGGTGCAGACAAGACGCATTTTGATGGTGTGCGCATGCTGGGTTTCCAGGATACCCTGTACATGAAATCAGGCAAGGATGGACAGACTGCCAGGCAGTTTTTCCAGCGCTCCTACATAGAAGGCGATGTCGATTTTATTTTTGGTGATGCCACGGCCTACTTTTTTGAAACTGAAATCAAATCCCTCGGTGACCGCAATTCTTCTTATGTTGGTGCTCCCAACACCAATGTGAAGTCGCGCTACGGTTTTGTGTTTGATCACTGCCGCTTCACCCACGACGGCAGCAGCAATGCCCTCGCTGGTAAATTCAGCCTGGCGCGCCAGTGGTTCCATAACGAGCGTTGCACACCCTATGCGCCTGTACCTGTTGCAGGCTATGACTGCCAGATAGGCGAGGTCGATGTATTCAATTCACCGACAGGTACAATCAGGCGGCAAACGCTGGAAACGGTGGGCAAGATGGTCGTCATGAATTCTGTCATCGGTGCACATATCAATAAAAAGCAGCCCTGGTCAGACTGGAACAAGAAGGGCACCTTGCCTTACCGCCCAGCGCAATTTACCAGTGATGATTACTGGGCGAATTTACTGGCAGCAAAAATTGATCCGGTAAAGCAGATGGGATATGACGGGCCTTTTTCACCTGTGCGCATATTCCTGGCTGAATTTAATAATACTGAAGAGTAAACCGGTAACAGCATAAGAGAGACAAGATGAAACACGAAAAAAATACAGTGGCAAACCAGACGGCGCGCCGCAACTTTATCAAGACGATGTCCCTGGCTGCCGGCAGCAGCTTGCCAGCAAGCCGTGCCCTCGCCGCGAGCATGATAGAAGACCCCTGGCAAAAGGCCCAGGACATTGTCGATCGTCTTGCCAAGCCCCTTAAATTTCGCGCTGCTGATTACCGCATCACTGATTTTGGTGCTGTCACTTGTGAATTAAAAAAAGTCAAATCCTGGATCTCTTTTGAAGAGCAGGATAATTTATCTACACCAGTCGCGAATGCCAAAGATATTTATCCTGCGATCGCTCAGGCGATCAAGACCTGTCATGAAGCAGGTGGTGGCCGTGTGATCATCCCTGCCGGTAACTGGTATTGCGCTGGCCCCATCGTCTTGCTGTCGAATGTGAATGTGCATCTACAAAAGGGTGCGCATATCTATTTCAGTAATAATCCTGAAGACTATGCTAAATACGGCAGCTTTGACTGCGGGCCAAATGGCAAGCTGGTCATATCGCGCTGGCAGAGTAATGACTGCCTGAATTTCTCACCCATGGTATACGCCTATGGTCAGGATAATATTGCTCTGACGGGTGATGACTGGAGCAGCATACTCGACGGCCAGGGTGGTGTTCCCTTTGATGATAATGGTGATTGCTGGTGGACCTGGAAGGGCAAGCAAAAAACCATCAATTCTGTGGGACAAAATACCACGCCGAATTACAAGCTGGGCAAGCGCTCAGAAAATACCGCAAATGATTTGAATGCGACCAGCCTGGAAAAAATCGCACCGCAACTCGATGAAAAACAGAGGCTGCGCATACAGGGCGATAACGATAAATGGCGTGCCGATGCGAATTATCTGCCATCCCTGTCTGAAGCGGGTGTGCCCGTGGGCAAACGTATCTTTGGCATGGGCCATAATTTGCGTCCGCCGATGATACAGTTTATTAGTTGCACGAATGTCTTGATGCAGGGCTATCAGGTGAATCATACGCCGTTCTGGCAACACCATCCTGTGCATTGCCGCAATGTCGTGATACGCAATGTCCTGGCGAAAAGCCATGGCCCGAACAGCGATGGCTTTGACCCCGAGGCCTGTGATCATGTACTGGTTGAATCCTGTACCTTTGATTCTGGTGATGACTGCATCGCCATCAAGGCAGGCAAGAATCTGGATACCCAGTATGGGCCTTCACAAAATATTGTCATCCAGAATTGCACCATGCAAAGCGGTCATGGCGCGGTGACACTGGGTAGTGAAATGGCGGGCGGCATACAGAATGTGTATGCGCAAAATCTCTTGTTCGAAAATATCAACTGGGCCACCAATCCACTGAACACAGCGATACGCCTGAAGACCAATATGAACCGTGGCGGTTACCTCAAGAATTTCTTTGTACGCAATATTACGATTCCGAATGGTGTGCAGACCAGCCCGTCTTTCTACACGTCGCTGCCTGGCTCACCGATACAATCCAAGACAGTCGCCACCGCTGCCGGTGCCGTCATCACCTTTGATTGCGATTACGCACCTGTCAGTGACAATGTCAGGACCAGGCCACCGGTGGTGACCAATGTGCATATCTCGAATGTCAAAGTGGGTAATGTCACGACCAAAAACGGCAAGTTCTCGTGCTTCCAGGCCATCGTCATCCTTGGCCCTGTCGCCTCAGACTATAACGGTGACGACAAGAATCCCATGATCTTCCCGGTCACTAATGTGACCATCAGCGATTGCCAGTTTGGTACGCCAGTGAATGCTGCCAGCCCATTGTATCTGTACAACGTCAAGGGCCTGGAATTGAAGAATGTGCAGATAGGTGACAAACTGCACAATAGCCAGCTCTCAGCATAAAAAAATGCGCATAAGAGATGTTATCTCTTATGCGCTCAAGTACCGCTGCGCTTTCAGGTATTAAATAAATCAGTTTGCGAATCTTGTTTCTGGCACACCTGCCACACCCGGCCTGACCAGCACCAGGCTGCCTGCCCATTGATCATGTTCTGCCTTGCCAGCACCTATGGAGCTTACCAGTAAGGTACTCATGTCCGGCCCGCCAAAGGTGCACATGGCGGGTTTGTTCATCGGCAGGGCGATAGTACGGTCGAGCCTGCCTGCAGGCGTGAAGCGCAGCAGGCAGGCGCCATCATTGCCGCATATCCAGTAGCAACCATCAACATCCATGGCGGCACCGTCAGGGCGGCCAGCCATGGGTTTCATGTCGGCAAAGACGCGTTTGTTATGTGGCATGCCATCTTCCACATCATAGTCAAATGCCCAGATAGTCTGGCTGGCAGGATGGGAATCCGACAAATACATGGTCTTGCCGTCAGGTGACCATGCCAGGCCATTCTGGGTCAGCAGATTACTGACGACAGGGGCCGACAGTCCTTGCGCTGTTGAATAGCGGTAGAGATTACCTATCGCTTTCGCCGCAGCCATGTCCATGAACATGGTGCCACTCCAGAAACGTCCCTGGCGGTCACAGCGGCCGTCATTGAAACGCATGCCTGTCCCGCTCCCCATCAGCTCTGCTGGCGCTGCCAGGTGGGTTTGCCGGGCATGTGAGCTTTCACCGAGGTGCAGGCTGAAAATACCGCTCTCCATACCCGCAATAAAATCGCCATCCTGTTTCAGGGCGATGCAGGCCACCATTTCTGTAGTCAGCCAGGACGTCAGGCGGCCATTTCTGGCATCGAGTTTCCAAATGGTTTTCGCCGGTATATCAACCCAATACCAGGCCGCCTGCTCCGCATGCCACAGAGGGCTTTCACCGACGATGCAGTTCACGGCTGGTATCGATTCTATGTGTGAAAATTCAGTCATCTTACAGATCTGTGATTTCTTTATGGGTAGGCACCAGCGCCTTCATCATGCCCCATGCCAACAGATAGGCAACTGCGCAGAAAGTAAACATGATGGTGTAGCCAGTCTGTATATGACCCAGCTGACCATAATAATCAAACAGCCAGCCGCCCGTTTTGGAGACCAGTACACCACCAAGACCACCGGCCATGCCGCCTATGCCGACGATGGATGCCACCGATTTTTTCGGGAACATATCAGATACGGTGGTGAAGATATTCGCAGACCAGGCCTGGTGGGCAGAAGTGCCTATACCGATCAGCAATACCGGCACCCAGAAGCCGAGGTAACCAAATGGCTGTGCCAGCAAGACCACCAGGGGGAACAGGGCAATTACCAGCATGGCTTTCATGCGGCCATTGTAGGGACTGTCACCACGGCGCATGAAATAGCTGGGGAAATAACCTCCGCCTATACTGCCTATCATGGTCATGCTGTACAAGACTGCCAGTGGCAAGACGATCTCGGTCTTTTGCATCTTGTACTGCGCTTCCAGATACTTGGGCAGCCAGAACAGGAAGAACCACCACACGCCGTCGGTCATGAACTTGCCTATGACAAAAGCCCAGGTTTGTTTGTAAGACAGCAGTTTGAACCAGGATACTTTTTTACCTGCATCGCTGGTGGTACTTGCTGTCTCTGCTGTTTGTGTGTCACCACTGTTGATGTAAGCGAGTTCTGCTGCCGAAAGATATTTTTGCTGTTCTGGTTTGTCATAGAACATCTGCCAGAAAATCATCCAGACAAAACCTATCGCGCCTATGATGATAAAGGCAGACTGCCAACCCCACTGAGCAGCGATAAGCGGCACAGTCAAAGGTGCCAGGATCGCGCCGATGTTCGCACCAGAATTGAAGATGCCGGTGGCGAAGGAGCGCTCATGCTTGGGGAAATATTCTGCCGTGGCCTTGATTGCTGCAGGGAAGTTACCGGCTTCACCTATTGCCAGCACTGCACGTGAAATCATGAAGCCTGCGACAGACACTGGAATTGCCGCTATGCCCAGCGCAGTCAGGGCACTGACCATGCCTTCACCCAGCATGATGGAATAAGCATGCATGACTGCGCCAACTGACCAGACTGCAATGGCGATGAGGTAAGCTTTTTTGGTACCTATCTTGTCGATGAAACGGCCGGCAAACAGCATGGAGATGGCATATACAAACTGGAACACCGCCGTGATATTGGCATAGTCAGTATTGGTCCAGCCAAATTCTTTTGATAAATCCGGTGCTAACAGACTGAGTACCTGACGATCCAGGTAATTAACGGTGGTGGCAAAAAATAGCAGGGCACAAATAGTCCACCGGTATTTTCCTATAGCTTGCTGGCTCATGCGAGCGTCTCCTGATGATGATTTTTATTGCCATGTCTGCACTTCTTTTTGAGTACTGTGTACATGAGCTCATTTTGCAAAACATTTACAAAACAGCCCGGGCATGCCCGGGCCATTCCACATCTTCATCTTTCTTTAAGCGAGTGTCAGTTTCCCATCCATCATACGTGCAAGTTGCAGGGGATTGCTATCCTGCAGCGCTGTCGGCAACAAATCTGCCGGGAAGCCCTGATAACAAACCGGGCGCAAGAAGCGCTCGATCGCTGATGCACCAACTGAAGTGCTGCGGCTATCCGAGGTAGCCGGGAAAGGGCCGCCGTGTACCATCGCATGCGCGACTTCTACGCCAGTAGGGAAACCATTGAACAGGATGCGTCCGGCTTTTCTTTCCAGCACTGGCAAGAGTTTTCTGGCCTGGGCATGATCGTCAGCGACTGCATGTACGGTTGCTGTCAATTGCCCTTCCAGCGAAGAGGCGACGGCGACTACTTCATCAAAATCCTTGCACAGAATGGCGATGGAAGAAGGTCCAAAAATTTCTTCCTGCAAGGCTGGCGTGCTCAGGAAGGTGCTGCCTGAACATACAGACAACATTGCCTGTGCTGCGCATGGGGATTCTGCCTGCTGGCCTTTGGCCACCAATTGCAATTGCGCGATGTCAGCCAGATGCGTAGTGCCTTTGACATAGGCCTGGTGTATGCCTGGTGTCAGCATGGTCGCTGCATGTTTATCTTCCAGTGCATTGGCTGCATCCTGCAAGAACTGACGTGCTGTTGCACTTTCTATGGCGATTACCAAACCAGGGTTGGTGCAGAACTGGCCAGCACCCAAGGCCAGTGAATCGACAAAGTTTTTCGCCAGTGTCGTGGTTTGTGCTGTCAGTGCATGATCCAGCAAAAATACAGGATTGATACTGCTCATCTCTGCATACACCGGGATAGGTTCTTTGCGCTGGCTGGCAGTTTTTACCAGTGCCAGACCACCGGAGCGGGAGCCAGTGAAGCCCACTGCCTTGATGGATGGATGATCAACCAGTTGCTGGCCGACCTGGCTGCCAGCGCCTACCAGCATGGAGAACACGCCTTCATGCAAGGCGCAATCTGCCACTGCTCTTTGTATGACGCGGCCTACCAGTTCTGCTGTGCCTAAATGAGCATTGTGCGCCTTGACGACGACAGGGCAGCCAGCAGCCAGAGCAGATGCTGTGTCGCCACCCGCTACTGAAAACGCCAGCGGGAAATTACTGGCACCAAATACAGCAACCGGGCCCAGGGCGATTTTTTGCAAGCGCAAATCCGGGCGTGGTGGTGCGCGTTCTGGCAAGGCGCTATCTATGGTTGCGTCCAGCCAGTGTCCATCACGTACTACTTTGGCAAACAGGCGCAATTGATTGACGGTGCGGCCACGTTCACCTTCGAGGCGGGCGACAGGCAAGCCGGTTTCCTGTGCTGCACGTTCTATCAGTGCAGGGCCCAGATCCATGATGCCTGTGGCGATCGCTTCCAGGAAGCGTGCCCGCAGTTCCAGGCTGGTCGTGCGGTAGCTGTCAAACGCCTGTTCAGCCAGCAGGCAAGCCTGCTCAACTTCATCTTTTGTAGCGAAGCCAAAGACAGGCTCGATTTCCTGATTGGTGGATGGGTCTATGGCTTTGACATTACCTGCCAATCCAAAAACCGCTTTTTTACCGATCAGCATTTGCCCGGTGATTTGCATTCTGTACTCCCTTTACTTCTGAATTTATTGTGGACCTTGCGCCAAAATCAATTTGTGCAGCATGGCATCTTCTTCCTCTGTCAGATCGGTCAGTGGAGCACGTACCGGACCTGCGCTATGGCCAACCAGACGCGCACCAGCTTTGACGATACTCACTGCATAACCTGCTTTGCGGTTACGGATTTCGAGGTAAGGCAGGAAGAACTGGTCAAGCAGGCGATTTGATGTGGCATGGTCGTCTGCTGCAATGGCGTGGTAAAAATCCATCGCCAGTTTTGGTACGAAGTTGAATACGGCAGAAGAATAAACCGGTGTGCCCAGTGCCTTGTAAGCCGCTGCATAAACTTCTGCAGTCGGCAGGCCACCGAGGTAACTGAAACGGTCACCCATACGGCGCCAGATCGATACCATCAATTCGATATCGCCTATACCGTCCTTAAAGCCGATCAGGTTAGGGCAGCGTGTTGCCAGTTTTTCCAGAGAATCAGCAGTCAGGCGGGAATTACCACGGTTATACACAACCACACCAAATTTAACAGAAGCGCAGACTTCTTCTACGTGACGGATCAGTCCGTCCTGGCTGGCTTCGGTCAGGTAATGTGGCAGCAGCAAGATGCCGTGTGCGCCCAGGCGTTCTGCTTCCTGTGCATAGGCAATGGCCTGGCGGGTAGGGCCACCGGCACCGGCCAGGATCGGCACTTTGCCACGGCAGGTATCGACGGCAGTCTTGATGATGTCGGAATATTCACCACCGGTCAGTGAGAAAAATTCACCCGTGCCACCGGCAGCAAACAAGGCGCTGGCACCATACGGGGCCAACCATTCAAGACGTTCTGCATAAGTCTTGGCATTGAAGTCGCCAGCTGCGTCAAAGTCAGTCAGAGGAAAAGACAGCAGGCCAGAGGACAGGATTTGTTTCAGTTCTTGAGGATGCATGGTAGCTCCGGAAATGGAAACCTGGATTCGTCATGACCAGGTTTGGTCGGGTTTTAAAAAGTAAGTGCGTAAGCTTATTTATTTATTTCTTTAAGTCATACGTCATCGTACAACTTAAAATAAGAGAAGACAAGCACACTTTTAAAAAATCTGAATTTAAACCTGGATTAAGCGGAGATCAGCTTGCAGGAGCTTCTATACGCTGTTGCGCCTGTCGCAATCTTTCCCGGCTATTGCTTAGGTGGGTACGCATGGCAGCGCGGGCGGCTTCCGGGTCTTTGCGCTGTATGGCGAGGTAAATATCCTCATGCTCGCGGTTGACCCTTTCGAGGTAGCTACTGCCACTGTTGCTATTTTGATTGGTATTCCCGGTACTGCTTTCCAGTGTCAGCATCGCAGATTTCAATCTGGCGCGCGGGATGATGGTGGTGCCAAGGTTGCTAAGGATGTCAACAAAATAACGGTTGCCTGTAGATTGTGCAATCAGCAGGTGAAAGCGCACATCGGCATTAACCGAGGCATTTTCTTCGGTCTTGTTGGCCAGGATATCTTCTAGCGCTTTGCCCAGCGCTACCGCCTGCTCTTCTGTACGGCGCGAAGCGGCCAGCCAGGCAGCCTCGGTTTCCAGGCTGATCCTGAGTTCCAGTATGTCCAGCACATCCCTGACAGTAACGATGGCTTCGCGCAGCATGCCGGTGCTGGCAGCCTGGCTGGGCTCAAGGATGAAAGTGCCTATGCCATGCCGGGTTTGCACCAGCCCGGCAGCCTGCAGATGCGAAATGGCTTCGCGCACCACGGTGCGGCTGACATCATAAAGATTCATGATGGCAGATTCGGTAGGTAGCTTTTCACCCGGCTTCAGGATGCCATTCTTGATGTTATTGCTGATACTTTCTACCAGCCCCTGAGACAGGCTCTTATGCCGTCTTTTGGTAGGCAGAGCGTTGGCGTAATCTTGAGTTTCCATGAACCGGGTATTGTTCTGATAAGTAATTGATTGTTATAGACTGATTCTAACTTAAAAAGCCCGCATAAAGTTGTATGACAACATATAAGGTCTTTTCCTGGTTTTATTGAGAAATAACATCTGCAATCAGCTCACTTTTCAATATCAGGCCTGATTGCCTGCCGCTACCCAGCAAGAATACGCCGCGTCCATTTGAATAAACAATGCTGCCGTCAGCACGTATATCGTAAGCGGCTACATTGGTTGCCAGCACAGTTTCATTGCCCTGGCGGTTGCGGCTGACTAACTGCCACGAAGCCGGTACTAATGAAGGCACGCCATTGACCATAGCCTCTTTTTTCAAGGCTTTTTCAGCATCGATGCGTTTGCCCTTGAGGATGATTTCTTTTAAATCTGCATTCAAGGCCGGGCCGGATGCGCTGGTCAAAGGCTTGCGGCTATACATCATGGAGAAAAAATTCAGGTAATGAAACACTGCACGCAATAAACGAAAAGGAAAAAACAAGGCATCGAGCAGCGCATTGCTGGTGTCATATTGGGGTACTTCATAAGGACGGCGGATGAAGTGCAGATTACCTTGCGGGCAGACACGTGGGTGCAGGAAATCATATTGAGGATCATCCAGCACCGGCGTAACAGCGCCGTTTTTTACATCCAGCATCTGTATGCTGGCATTGCCATAAGCGAGCGTGACGCCACTTTGATTGCGGGCGATGCCGGTGGATTGATACAGGATCTGCTTTCCTGCATCCGGTATCCAGCAGGGGCTGGTGTCAAGGGTATCGCCACCAGTCAACTCCCGGTATTCATCACCTTCGCGATTGCACATGACCAAGTTGGCGATGCCGGTTTTGTTCATCGATGAGGCCAGCAGTTTGCCACTGCCCTGGTCCAGATGCATGTCTGTCAGTGCCAGGTTTTGCCTGTGCAAGATGCGCTTTTCGGTGCCAGTTTCCAGATCATACGAAAACAGGCCACCCATGCCGGCATCCTGCAAAAAATACAGGATGCGGCCCTGCTCATCAAATTGCATAGAGGTCGCATTGATCTGCGCGCCTTCGCCATCAAACTGACGCCAGGCACCTGAGGCAGAAACCCCAAAACTGGTGTTTTGCTTCCATGCATGTCTTTCCCTGTGTTTTTCCATCTTGTCCAGCATCTCTTGCACATAGGGGCTGTGCAATTGCCTGGTTTCACCATGGGCTGCGCGGTAAAACAATTTACCTTCCGAGATAAAAGCCACTGCCTGTGCACTGGCAGTACGGTCGAGATGGCTTTGATGTGCCGCATCACGGCCAGCCGCAGGCAAGGACTTTCCGTCCTGCGCATGATTGTTCTTTTGCATGGCCTGATTCAGAAAATAAGCCAGGGCCAACAAGGCAATGACGATAATGAGTAAGTGCACTGAAGAATCTCCTGTCCTTGGCCGCCTGAGCGAACCGCATTGCAGGCAAATTTGCCGACAATTACAAAAGCGATATTATGCATGCAAGTGAGACTCACTATGCCAATTACATTTTTGCATCCGAAAAAACCATGACATTTGTCACCGCCAAGTCCTGACACTTTGCTCTGATATTACACACTCTGTTTCGGCATACTGGCAGCAATTCAACAAGGAGTACTCATCATGTCTGCAATCAACGCTGCCACATTTTCTTCCCACGCTGCCCGTGCCAAAGGCGCAATGTTCTTTGCTGTCTTTGGCGCTGCCTGGATGGTGTTATGGAACCAGCGTGCCATGCAAGGCAAAGGACTGGTCTATCTGATCATCGCCATTGCAGGGTTGACGCTGGCCGGGTTGGCAGTCCAGCGTCACCGGCAATACAAGGCTTATGCTGACGACAATAGCCCGGCTGCGCAAAGGGCAGGGCGTCTGTTCCATGTCATTAATGCAGCTCAGTGGGCCATCATCCTGGTCGGCGGAAATGTGCTGGCGAATATGGGCCTGGCCGGGTGGGTCACACCATTCGCCATGCTGATCATTGGCCTGCACTTCCTGCCTTTGGCCAGCGTGTTCAAAGTGCCAGGTCACTTCTGGTTTGGGCTGGTGATGAGTGTGTTTGCCGTTACCTATCCGTTTTTATTTCCCCAAGGGGCGGCTGATCCTTATGGCTGCCTGGGTGCGGGCTTGCTGTTGTGGGGCTATGCCTTGTTGAAACTCATGGCTATCCCGGCAGTGCAGGATATGAAAGCAATTTGAAATAGACCCTCTAACTGCTTTGCTGCAGAATCGCTGGCGTACAAAAATATAAAATGGAGACACCATGCCAGCGAACTTCCTGCCGCCTGCACCCGCTCAAGTCCTGCATCCTGATGGTCAGGTGCGATTTGGCAAATATGCCGGTGCACCAACCATCATAGACTGGACCAGTCTGGCCGCACCACACAGGCGCGGCAAGCTGTGGCAAACCTTGCACCACAAGCACTGGCATTATGTGGCGCTGGCGACAGAAGAAATATTTTGCGGTATCGCGATTGTTGATGTGGGCTGGACCAACACCGCCTTTGCCTATGTGTTCGACAGGCTGGCAGGCAAGCTTATTGCCAGTTATTCCCAGGATGGTCTGCCAGGTCTGACAGCAACACTGAATGCGCATCCGGCAGAACAGGCCAGTTCCGCATTTAGGTTTTTTGGCAAGCGCATACGCTTTCAGCATCTGCCAGCCAGCGGGTGCTATGAATTGCAATTGCACTGCGGTTCATTCAGCATCAATGCCATGCTGGATGCCAAACCGGCTGCGCCTTCCTTGCTGGCAGTTGGTGAAGTGTTGGGCGGTACTGTGCATGCAACCGTCAAATCTGCGGGCATGCCATTGAGTGGCGAAGTACGTGTGGGTAGCCGCAGTTTCAATTTGCAGAAAGGTGTAGGCAGCTATGATCATAGCAATGGATTCCTGGCGCGTGAAACTGGCTGGCGCTGGGCATCAGCACATGCGCTGGACATAGGTTTCAACTTGCAGGCCGGGTATTTTTCCAGTCACGAAAATGCCTTGTGGCTGGATGGCCAACTCATTTCACTGGGCGCTGCACAGTTCGACTTTGATCCCGGCCAGGCCATGGCTGACTGGCATATTTATACTGATGATGGTTTGCTGGACCTGCATTTTCATCCCGAAGGTTTTCGCGCAGAAAATAAAAACCTCGTCATCGCCAGCAGCCGTTATCTGCAACCCATAGGTGTCTTCAGCGGCTGGGTCAGGGCAAGTCTGGATGCACCCAGGTGGCAGATAGAAAAACTGGTGGGTGTGACAGAAGACCATTTCTCCAAATGGTAATATGAGTCTTGGCCTCACCGGATAAAAATCTAACGCAAGCGACCTATATAGGTTTGATCGACCATGGCATTATGATCAAGCACAGGCGCGGGTATCCTGGTCATATCCGGCATGCTGCTTTCGTCCTGCTTGTTGATGACCTGTTTCCTGACTGCCAGTCTGTTGAGCAAAGGAGTGGGTGGTGGTGGCGTGACGAACAAGCCATCTTCACCAAAATAAATCTCATTGAGCTTTTGACAGATGTCGTGCAAATCAGGGTTTGGTAATTCCAGCGCCATGTCCAGGATAGTGCGGCAATAGCCGGGATTGACACGCATGTATTCTATGTCAGTCACGCGGCCATTTTGCCGCCGTAAAATCACGTGCAGTCTTGCCATGAGGGAGAAGGCAAGATTGTCCGACATGGCATTCTGTATCAGGCTGCTGGTACTCATAAGATATGCTCCCCGTGAAGTTCAAGATCAAGTCCTTCTCTTTCCTGCTCATTGGTCAGGCGCAAGCCAATGCTCACTTTGATCAGCCATAAAATGACGGCAGTCACAGCGCCCGAATAAATCACAGTGACGATGACACCAAAGGCCTGCGTTGCCAAGCTGCCGTCAGCACCGCCTATGCTCTTCATTGCAAATACGCCAGTCAGCAAGGCCCCGACTATGCCACCGATGGCATGCACGCCAAATACATCCAGTGAATCATCGTAGCCACCCAAGGATTTGAGTGAAGTCGCTCCCCAGTAACATGCGACGCCAGCGACTGCACCTATGACCAGTGCACCTGTCAGATCAACAAAGCCGGATGCCGGTGTGATCGCGACCAGGCCAGCGACAGCGCCAGAGACTATGCCCAGCACCGATGGTTTGCCACGGCGCAGCCATTCCACGAGCATCCAGGCCAGTGCCGACATCGCAGTCGCCACCT
Source organism: Undibacterium sp. Tian12W (assembly GCF_049339405.1). Lineage (NCBI taxonomy): Bacteria > Pseudomonadati > Pseudomonadota > Betaproteobacteria > Burkholderiales > Oxalobacteraceae > Undibacterium > Undibacterium sp. Tian12W. The sequence continues at coordinate 270,534 of NZ_JBMPPK010000005.1, read as the reverse complement.
GTGTCACCAGCATCGCCAGCCCGGCGCGGCCATCTGCCGCACCGGCAGAACCGGCATTGAAACCAAACCAGCCCACCCATAACAGTGATGCGCCTATCGCAGTAAGTAATAAATTATGCGGCGGCATGGGTTCCTTGCCAAAACCCAGGCGTGGCCCGACGATCAAAGCAGCCACCAGGCCAGATACACCGGCATTGATATGTACAACAGTACCACCGGCAAAATCCAGCACACCACGCGCCGCCAGCCAGCCTGCCGGTTCCCACACCCAGTGCGCGACCGGTACATACACCAGCAAAGACCACAAGGTGATGAACAGCAGCAACGCAGAGAACTTCATGCGTTCAGCAAAGGCACCGGTGATCAGGGCAGGGGTAATGATGGCGAATGTCATCTGGAACATCAGGTATACGCTTTCCGGTATCGTCGGTGCCAGTTGATGCACGCTGAGCTGCCCGGCTTCTTTCAAGAAGCTCACGCCGTGCAGCATGAACCTGTCCATGCTGCCCAGATAAGGCGAACCTGCGGTGAATACCAGGCTATAACCCAGCACCACCCACAAGACCGTGACGATGCAGGTGGTTGCCAGACTATGCGCCATCGTGCCCAGGGCATTTTTCTTGCGCACCATGCCAGTGTAGAACAGGGCCAGGCCGGGTATGGTCATCAGCAATACCAGTGCAGTCGAGGTCAGCATCCAGGCGGTGTCGCCAGCGCTGATCTTGTCGGCGGCGATCATGCCCGGCTTGGTCATGGCTGGTGGCGTGGCCGTAGCCACTACAGGTGCTGTTGTGGCACTTGCTGCAGAACTCGCTGGCGCAGTTTCTTGTGCATAGCTGTTGCCCCCATACAGGAAAAGGCTGATGGAGAAAAAAAATGAGAAGAAAAATGAGAGAAAAAGTGAGACAGAAAGCGGGAAGCTGGAGAGCACGCGTATTTTCATCAGGCTGGCCTTTTCAAAAACATCGTCAATGACACACAAGCATGTGCATTGCAGCATTTTTCATGCCAAGGCTGATACCAGTGATTTTGATCTTGCTCGCAACTAATCAGGGAAATAAATTGCTTGTGATACCAGCGCAGGCAGGTGCATGCACCAAAATGTAAGCAAATATTTCTGCGTGGCATGAGTTTGCACCAGAGAGTGCCGAATCAGAATCGGTGGCCATAATTCCATTTTAGGGAATAATGAATTCAATATTATGGTTATTCTTTACTTTGATGAACTGAATTAAAGTGCCTGCCATTCGCTGCGCATGAGCAAGGCGAATCTCAAATCCGCTTTCAACCATATAAAGGAGCACGCTATGTCACTCACATCCATATCACGCACTTCCATATCACGCACTTCCATATCACGCACTTCCAGCCGCCTGTTCAGCAAAATCAAATTCATTTTCTTTTCCGCAGTAGCCGCTTTGTCCCTGGCAGCAGTGCCAGGCATCAGCGCTGCTGATACGGTCGCCAATAGCGTCATAGGTGCACGGGGCTACGATCTCACGACTTTCTTCACCAGTGAAAAACCAGCTCATGGCACAGGTCACCATGTGGCAACAGTAGATGGGGTTGATTACCTGTTTACCAGTGAAGAAAACAAAAAGACTTTCCAGGCGAACCCTGAGAAATACCTGCCTGCCTTTGGTGGCTACTGCGCTTATGGGGCTTCCATAGGCAAGAAATTTGTTGCTGACCCGGACGTGTATGACATCGTCGATAACAAACTCTACTTCAATCTCGATACCAAGATTCGTGCGATCTGGGCCAAGGACATTGCAGGCAATATCGATCTTGCAAAAACCAACTGGAAAACCATCGCGAACAAGAAGCCATCTGAACTCTGATAGCCTGCACATATGAAAACGCCGCTTTGCCCAAAGGCTAAAGCGGCGTTTTTGTATTCAGAGCAGTGATTTACACAGGTAAGGCAATCTGGTGATCAACACTGAATTGATAATCGCGGAACACATGTTCAGCACTCAGCAATTCATAAGTACCATCCGGCAGTTTGCGGGTCGTGTCTTTCAGGCGGTAAGTCATCTGGCCACAAGTCCAGCAATTGAAATTGCGCATATGGGTGCACAGGCAAGTCTTGTCCATGACCGAGACTTTCTTCGCATCGGGATGTGCTGCCACTTCGCGGTTATACGAAGTGATGTAAGCGCAGTTACCATTGCCATCGAGCAGGTAGCCATAAGATTCACAACCAGGGCGTATGCCATCGCCAATGGCAGGCGTGTTCTTTAGCATGCGCATGGGGTAACCGGTAGGCGAGATATTATTGACTTCGATATCGCCTTCACTGGCCTTGAAGTATTCCTGCTTGACGCTGGCAGGCAAACCGCATTCGTTGGTGACTGTGAAGCGCGTAGCTACCTGTACCCCGGCTGCGCCGTTTTCCAAAAAGGATACGGCATCGCTGCCTGTGAAAATGCCACCAGCGGCTATCAGCGGGATATCCAGGTTTTCTGCTTTCAGGTACTGGACGATTTCAGTAATGATGGTTTGCAGGTCATATTCAGCCCAGTCCATGCCAAAACCGAGGTGGCCGCCAGCCAGCGGGCCTTCGACAATGACATAGTCGGGCAAACGGTTCAGGCGGGAATTCTTGCGCAGGAATAGTTGCAGCGCACGTACTGAAGAAACGATGATGCCCAGTTTTGCATCGCGGAAGCGCGGGTGATCAGCGATGAGGCCAAAAGAACCCAGATGCAGGCCGGCACTCATGGTGATGCCATCAATACCAGCATCAAGTGAAGACTCCAGGCGCACCTTCAGTGTTTCGCGTGGGCCATTCATAGTCAGCTTTTCCATGCAATTGACAAAGATCATGCCCGTGCCTTGCTTGGCTTCCATGGTCTTGCCCACGTGCATACGGGTTGCTTCTGCCAGTTGATCCAGGTTGAACTTGATGTCAGTCTTGTCGGAATTGTTGATATTGTATTTGTAGAATTTGGTCTTTTCCTTGACAAAGCTGGTGTCAAAACGACGGTCAGAGACATCCTGCACCATGGCATCAGAGATATGGCCTATACCGCCCAGACGTGCAGCAACCAGAGCCAGTTCAGCAGTGGAAATATCGACGCCCATGCCACCGATCATGATAGGAACCAGCTCATCTTTGCCCAGCTTCAGGCGGAAATCATCTACACGTTTCATTGTTATCCTTGATACATTTTGCTCAAAAGTAAATCACGCGACGCTATATTCAGTACTCTCTCAATACTCTTAGTACTCTTACTCTACAGATACATATTGCATACTTCTTGCTATTTCTTGTGGGTTCTTGTTGATTCCGGACTGCAAACCGGCAGACGAACGAGATTGTAAGCCAGGGCTAGCCGCTATAGCTAAGATTATATTCTGTAAGGGAGGCAAATACCCAGGCGCAGGCTTTATCTCTTGCTATTTGACCAACGTAATTTGGCCCAGGCAGCCTGTTGGCTTGCATTCAGGAAAGTCCAGGCAACCAGACGGCTCTCTTTATTGCCCTGGCTCATGATAATGGTTTTTTCATCAAGCACCTTGACCTGCTTCAATGCCGCATGGATTGCGGGCAAATTGGCCGACTTTGATACCAGAGTAGAAAACCATAAGATTTTTGTGGGTATGGCCGCACTTTCAGTGATCATTTTCTTGATAAACGCCAGTTCCCCGCCTTCGCACCACAGTTCTGCAGCCTGGCCACTAAAGTTCAATACGGGTAGCGCCTGCTCTGCCTGGCCAGTTTGCTTCAGGTTCTCCCACTTGCGCTGGCTGCCAGCTCTTGCTTCTTCAGCAGAAGCGTGAAAAGGCGGATTGCACAGGCTGACATCAAACCATTCATCATCGCCAACGATGCCATGAAACAGGGATGCCGCATTGGCCTGTTGACGTAACTGTATCTGCTGGCCCAGGCCGGGATTATGTTCCAGTATGGCCTGTGCATTAGCCAGCGAGGCGGGATTGATGTCGCTGGCGCAGAATGACCAGCCATATTCGCTGGCACCGAGCAGGGGATAAATGCAACTGGCACCCGTACCAAGATCAAGGGCCAGTATCTGCTTGCCTTTGGGCACACGGCCCTGATTGCAGTCAGCCAGTAAATCAGCCAGATAATGCAGGTAGTCTGCCCGCCCCGGCACTGGAGGGCAAAGATTCTCGGAGGGGATATCCCAGCCACGCACGCCATAGCTGCTGTGCAAAAGAGCCCTGTTGAGCAGTTTGACTGCCAGCGGGTCGGCAAAATTGATGCTGGTTTCACCTGTTGGGGTGCTGACAAGCAGATATGCAAGGGCAGGCTCTGCCTTGCTCAGGGCCGCAAAATCATAGCGTCCCTGATGGCGGTTGCGCGCATGCAGTAATGAGCTGCCAGCTCGGTTTCTTGCATCCTTCTTGTTCTTGTTGCTCATCTGGCCTGATCCATCATCCTTGTTGCCTGCTCATCTGCAGGCGAATCCCGCATTGTCCCACGAAGCCCCGTGGCCTGCTGAGCAGAAAAATCCATACTGCAGGCGGTTTTCGCCGATGTTGCTGATATTTTGTTCATACTTTGTTCATACTTAAGTAGGGGCTTGTTTTCCTGACAAAGGATGTAAAATTCAGTAAGTGTTTTATTCGTTTTAAAACACCGTTGCTAAAATTTGGCGGCTCTAATTGAAAGGTATAAGAAATGAAAAAAATCGCTATCGCTGGCAGTATTGCTACTGCTGCCTTCCTGTCAGCCTGCTCGACTGCGCCTATTAAACATACGGCAGACCCAGTTGCACCTGCTGCCCAGGTCGTTAGCGTGCCAGCCAACCTCAAAGCACCTGCAGGTGAAGTGCTGGCCTTCCAGATGGCTGCTACCGGCGTGCAGATTTATGATTGCCGTGCCAATAAATCCGGCCCTAAAAAGTTTGAATGGGTATTCCGTGCGCCAGAAGCTGAGCTATACGCGAGTCATGACCCTACCAGCCCCAAACTGGGCAAGCATTATGAAGGCCCGACCTGGGAAGCCGCGGATGGCAGCAAAGTAGTCGCTGAAGTAGTCGCCAAGAGCGACAGCGTCGATACCAGTGCTATCCCCTGGCTGTTGTTGAAAGCTAAGTCCAGCTCAGCGAATGGTACTTTTTCCAAGGTCACCAGCATACAGCGCGTGGTCACCGTTGGCGGCAAGGCACCTTTGACTGGATGCTCGGATTTCCAGATTGGGGCAGAAACCCGCACACCTTATAAAGCCACCTATTATTTCTTCAAGGCAAATTAATTGCCACTTTGTTGTTTCTAATTGCTTCAGAGTAAGCAATTGATTTCCAATGGGTTCATAATAGGCTTCCCCATCATGAACCCCTATTGCGATGATACTGGATGGTTTTGATCTTGCCATTTTGCGCTACCTGCAAAAGAACAGTCGCCATTCAGCCGAGCTGATAGGGGCAGACATAGGCTTGTCTGCCACTGCCGTGCAGCGGCGCATACGCAAGCTCAGGGATGAAGGCGTCATCAGGGCAGAGGTGGCGATAGTCAGCCCCCAGGCGGTTGGCTATCCCCTGACCGTCATGGTTGAGGTTGCTTTCAAAAAAGGCCTGGGCAATGTCATAGACAGCTTCAAGCAAGACATGCAGGCCCTGATCGAAGTACAGCAGTGCTTCTACCTCGCGGGTGATTTTGACTTCATGCTCATCGTGCAAACCACGGACATGGCAGCTTATGAACGTTTTACCCGTGCCGTATTGTTTGTCAATGAGAACATCCTCAAATTCCGCACCACCGTGATCATGGATACCGTCAAGCAAAGTTACTGTCTGCCGATTTAAGCTTCAGCATCCAGCGCAGCAAATACTTCTTTCGCCGCAAACAAGCCATTCAGCGCCGCAGGAAAGCCGGCATATACCGCCATTTGCATAATCACTTCTGTCACTTCTTCGCGCGTGCAACCCACATTCAGGGCAGCCTGTATATGCACCTTGAGCTGGGGTGTGGCATTCCCAAGCGCCGTCAGTGCTGCAACCACGGCGATTTCGCGTGACTTCAAGTCCAGTTGCGGGCGTGAGTAAATATCCCCGAAAGGGAATTCAATCAGGTAACGTGCAAAGTCGGGCGCAATATCTGCCAGCGCGGCGATGACTTTTTCTCCTGCTTCGCCATCAATTTCCCTGAGCTTTTCCCAACCGCGCTGATAACGTTCATTGATGGATACATTGCTGTTTTGATGCATGATCAGACTTTCTTTTTCCGGCCAGCCTTATCAACTATCATTGTTTGATAAATCCGGATTTTGTCATCCAGGACGCTGGCATTGGCTGCAAGCTCAGACATGGTGGTGGCCAGGCGCTGACGATGGAGCTCAAGCATAGTCAACCGCTGTTGCAGACTCATTTCTCCTGCTGCCCTGAGCTGCGCATACTCACGTATGTCCGCCAGTGGCATGCCGGTTTGCTTCAGGCGCAGCACAAACTCCAGCCACAGGACGTCCTGGCTGTTGTAGCGTCTGTGGCCGTTGTCTGCCCGTTTGGCTGCCTGCAAGACCCCGGCCTTTTCATAGAAACGCAGGGTATATGCAGACAAGCCCGTCAGGGCAGCCAGCTCGCCTATGGAAATGAATTGTCTGGTCACGGTATGATCTTAGAACTTAGAGTGGACTCTAAGTCAAGCATACAGGACATCTTTTTCCCTGCAAATTTTAAATTGATAATGGCAGTTCAAAACGATAGCCTACGCCATATACAGAATGCAGGCATTCATTGCCCGGCAGTTTTCCCTGTATCTTTTTGCGTATGTTCTTGATGTGCGTATCCACCGTCCTGTCATTGATATCGCGCTGGTCTTCATGCGCAAAATCAAGCAATTGCTGGCGTGAGAACACCCGTTCAGGATGGCTGATGAATTCAGACAGCAAGCGATATTCTACCGGCGTCAGATTCAGAGGTTGGGCATCAATCAGTATGCGCAGTTGCTCTTTATCGATAGCAAAACGTGATTGTTCAGAAGCTGGCTGCCTAATCAGACCAGTCAGACCAGTCAGACCAGCCATGCTGCGGCGCAAATGCACCTTCACACGTGCGACAACCTCACGTGGGCTGAAGGGTTTGCAGACATAGTCGTCAGCCCCGGTTTCCAGTCCCAGCAAGCGATCTACCTCTTCCACTCTCGCAGTCAGCATGATGATAGGCACTTCGCTGAATTTGCGTACTTCCTTGCAGATACTGATGCCATCCAGTTCTGGCAACATCAGGTCCAGCAAGATCAGGTCGGGTGCGGACAGGCGCAGTTGTTCCAGTGCCAGCCTGCCATTTGCTTCATGGCTTACCTGGTAGCCCGCCGCGAGCAGGTAGTCCTTCAGCAGGGCCGCGATTTTCAAGTCATCTTCAACAATGAAGATGTGGGCGCTATTGTCCATGTGATGATTTATGGTGTCTTGATAAAAGGCAATTGCATGAGAATTTTCACGCCACCCAATTGTGAGGCAGATGCACTGATACGTCCACCATGTGCTTCAACGATGACCTTGCAGATCGCCAGCCCCAGGCCGCTGCCACCGCTGGCGCGGTTGCGTGCACTGTCGGCCCGGTACAGGCGGTCAAATAACAGCGCATGGCTGGCATCCGGCACACCAGGCGCACTGTCTTCGATACTGAGTTCAAGCAAGGCGCCATTACGTGTCAAGGTGCACAGGATCACCCCGCCGTTATCGGTATAGCGTATGCTGTTTTCCAGCAAATTACTGAGTACCTGGGTCAGGCGTCCGCCATCGGCATTGATCCATGCTGGCATGTCGCCCAACTGGCTGTCAAGGTGCAGGCCAGCCTGCTGCATGCGTAGGCCAAAGCGTTGCAACAGGTCTGCCAGCATCGGGCGCAAGTCCATGGGCTGGAACTGATAATGCAGCTCACCGGCATCGGCCAGCGTCAGTTGGCGTAAATCATCGACGAGCTTGTTGATGTGGCGCACTTCTGCATGCAGGGACTCCAGCGCTGCGGGTGTGATGTGGCGCACTCCGTCCATCAGGGCTTCTACCTCACCCTGTATGACAGTCAGCGGGGTACGCAATTCATGCGAGATATCAGCCAGCATTTTGCTTCTTTGTGCTTCGTTTCTCTCCAGGTTTTGCGCCATGCTGTTGATGTCACGGGCGAGGTCACCGAGTTCGTCCTGGCTGATCATTTCTGCCCTGGCGTCGAGCTGGCCCTTGGAAATTTTTGCCGTGACCTGGTGCAAGGATTTTAAAGGACGCAATAAATGCCTGGCCAGCCACAGGGAAAATGCCAGCGATACCAGTATCAGTGTCAATGCCAGCCATAAGGTATGACGTATTTGCAAGCTGACAAAATCCATCGCGCTCGCGTTCGAGATTTGCCGCAGAGGGGCCAGCCTGAGCATGCCTACTTTTTGATTGCCCAGCATGATGGGCACGATGCTGCCACCGGGCGCATCGCCGGGGCCTATCAGGGCTATACCATTCTTGTCTATCAGCGACAGTCTTTGTCCAAAGCCCATAGGATCTATCGGTGGCCTTTGCTCTGGTGGTGCATCGCGTGGTGGCCTGTCCTGGCCTCTTGGTGGTGGAGGCGGCGGGCGCCTGTCATGTTGGTCTTCAGTCCCGTCTTCACGCGGCCTTCTGGGTGGCGGCGGCGGAGCATCTTCATTTTGTGGACGTGGCTGGCTGCGTATCTGATCAAGCAAGTCGCGCATGGGGCGGCGGTTGGCCTGGAAACGGTCAAAATTACCATACTGGCGATAGTCTTCTGCCAGCAGATTGCTTAGCCTGACCAGGTCTTGCTTTTCCAGGTCGCTGAGGTAGGCGATGAAACCACTTTTGAGGTTTTGACTGGTGACCCAGGCCAGCGTGCCTATGCTGATAATCACAATTGCCGTAATGGCCAAAGCGAGCTTGCGGGCGATGGTCAGACGCATACTTCAGGGCTCCCGGATTGTATAGAACTCATTTCATAAATAGGATGAGATGCGTTTGCCTCATAACGTGGGCTGGCAAGGCGGACGAGGCAGTCAATAGCTTTGCCTATTGACAACGAGTTCAACGCAGTCCAGCGCACGTTATGAGGCAACCCCTCCGGGAACTGACGATTTGGGCGCATTGCTGCGTTGTGCCGCTTGCTAAGGCGGACGCCTTAGCTGCGCGTCACGCCTTGCACTGCATCCCAAATCGTCTTGTTCGCACTCATCCTATTTCACTAGTGTCCCAACGTTTTCACATCAGGGGTTCATAAGTCAATGATTTGTTTGCATAAAATGATGTTTTCATCTGGTCTCGATTTGAACGTCGAGGTGCAGAATTGGTGCTTTTTGCGGATATCCGCTGAAGGCTCCTATGCATCAGGGCAAACTCGTTTTCTCGCAGGTCATGACGTATTTGCCGCTGACCACCTTTCGACGATGCGTAGCAGCCCACAGGGGCGATCACAAGGTCAAGGATTTTTCCTGTCTGGATCAATTCTTCGCCATGGCGTTTGCACAGTTGACCTATCGGGAATCGCTGCGCGATATCGAAGTCAATCTGCGCGCCCAGGCCCATCGGCTGTATCACATGGGATTTCGCTGTGCGACGATTTCCCGCAATACGCTGGCCAATGCAAACGCCACACGTCCCTGGCAAATCTATGCCGATCTGGCGCAACATCTAATTGCGATAGCACGCCCGTTGTACGCCAGCGAGCCGTTTGGCCTGGACTTCAATGCAACGGTCTATGCGTTCGATGCCACTACTATCGATCTGTGTTTGTCGGTATATCCGTGGGCACCTTTCCGGTCCGCCAAGGCGGCCATCAAGTTGCACACGTTGCTGGACCTACGTGGTTCTATTCCCAGTTTCATTCACATCACAGACGGCAAGACCCACGAGGTCAATATTCTCGACGATCTGGTCATCGAACCAGGCGCGTATTACCTGATGGATCGTGGCTATCTGGATTTCGCCCGGCTGTACAACTTGCATTCGACGGGTGCCTTCTTTGTCACCAGAGCAAAAAGCAATACCAAATTCAAGCGTCGGTACTCGCATCCGGTCGATCGGGCGACGAGCAACGTTATCTGCGATCAAACTGGTGTGCTTCCACTCTTCTACACAAGCAAGCATTACCCGGCAAGTTTGCGTCGTGTCGTCGTCAAGGACGACGCTGGGGAGCGCATCATTTTTTTGACCAACAATTTCGCTCTCAAACCAGAGATGATTGCGGCACTTTACAAGCAGCGCTGGCAAGTCGAATTGTTTTTCAAGTGGATCAAGCAGCATTTGCGTATCAAGACCTTTCTGGGCACCAGCGAGAATGCCGTGAAGACGCAAATATGGATCGCGGTCTGTACTTACGTACTCATCGCAATCGTCAAAAAACGTCTGCATTTGCCTCACAGCCTTTACGAAATTCTACAAATACTGAGTCTCACCATGTTTGAAACAACACCAATAAATCAACTACTTACGCCGTCATCGGGAAATCTCAATGACGAAATTCAACCAAAACAGATGTCTCTCCTATGAGAAACGTTGGGACACTAGTGATCCTATTTATGAAATGAGTTCTAAAGTATTGATTTGCCATGGTGCCAGCCAATTATGGAGGAATCATGAAGTAAAGACGATACGCAACAAAAAAATATTTTTATAAAAAAATACGGATGGAATTTCAAAAAAACTGTTTTCTTCATTTTTTCTTCACATTCAGAAATCATCCTGTCTCCAGTCTCAGAACTTAGCGCAGAGAATGCCGGGCTTCTTGAGTAGAAAAATCGAAACTTCAAGGGGGCTAGAAATGAAATCACAAAGAATATCGAATTTACATGTTATGGCCGGCGTGCGGGCAAGAGTACAGATAGGCAGTGCCATGCTTATGCTGGCAAGCCTGGCTGCCTGCGGTGGCGACGCCAGTACGGCAGGGTCAGCAAGCAATGCTACTAGTGTGCAATCAGCACCGCCGGTAAGCACGGCTGCACTCCTTGCTCCGGTACCTGCCCCTGCAGACCCGCCTTCACTCGAGCCTATTGCCAATGGCGAGGGAGCTGCGCTGACAGTATCCACGACTGGCAGCATAGATAGAAACAATCCTTTCTTTAAAGCCTTTGGCAATGGCCGCAGTTGTGCCAGCTGCCATCAGGAAAGCCAGGGCTGGAGCATACGTCCTGACGACCTGCAACTGAGATTTACTGCCAGCAATGGTAATGACCCGGTGTTTGCCCTCGTCGATGGAGCAAACTCGCCGACTGCCAAAGTGACCACGCTAGATCAAAAGCGTCAGGCTTATAACATGTTGCTGTCCAAGGGCCTCATCAGAGTGGGTTTGCCAATACCCGCTGATGCTGAATTTATACTGGATAAAGTAGATGATCCCTATGGGTACGCCAGCGCCAAAGAAGTATCGCTATTCCGTCGTCCTATGCCAACGACGAATCTCAAATTTCTGAGTACCGTCATGTGGGATGGCCGTGAAACTTTCAGCGATGCCAGGTCCAATCTGTGTATACGCAATACCCGTCCGCTACAATGTTTTTCCACCACTGATTTCGATTTGCTGCACCAGTCAAATAGCGCAGTCACTGGTCATGCGCAGGCATCGCAGGGCTTGACTGCAGCAGAGCAGCGCAGCATCGTTGATTTTGAAAAAACTTTATTCACAGCACAGATCAGCAGTCTGACCGCAGGTAATCTGACAGACCTTGGCGCCAAAGGTGGCCCTGTTGAACTGGCAAAGAATAATTTTTATTTTGGTATCAATGACCTTGATGGCGGTGACTATATAACGGGAGCACCATTCGACCGCAATGTCATGAACATGTTTGCCGCATGGCGCGGGCTGGACAGGCCAGCGCCACCAAACCCGCCAGTGCAAGGAAGGCCACCGCAACCACCACAGCCACCATCGGCAATCAATATTGCCAGGGCATCGATAGCCAGAGGCGAGCAGATATTCAATAACAAGCCTTTCACTATCACACGCGTCGCCGGCTTCAATGATGAATTGCGTGTTGGTTTGCAGCGTGCAACCTGCGCCAGTTGCCATAGCCTAGGTAATGTGGGTACGCATTCTGTGCCGCGCCTGTTCAATACCGGCGTATCAGATGCCAGCCTGCGCACACCTGATATGCCCTTATATACGCTGAGGAATAAACTGACTGGTGAGTTGCTACAAACAACGGACCCCGGCAGCGCCATGAACACAGGAAAATGGAAAGACATAGGCCGCTTCAAGGTACCCAGCCTGCGTGCCATAGAAGCACGCTCCCCTTACTTCCATAATGGTGGCATGGTGGAGATTACAGATGTCGTGAAATTCTATGACAAGCGTTTCAATATAGGATTTACGCCGCAGGAGATTATTGATCTGGCGGAGTTTTTGAAGGTATTGTAAAACTTGTTTGGAATACGTAAAAAGAGCAGGCTCGAGGGCCTGCTCTTTTGTTTTAGAAGGCTGCGTATTATTGTTAGCCAGCGTAAAAGCAGCGGCCACATACATGTTGATAACGCTCATTTCCACCAATATCAATTTGTTCGCCAGATTTCATGCGTCTGCCATTTTCATCAACGCGGATATTCATCGTGGCCTTCTTGCCGCAAGCGCAGATGTTTTTTAATTCTTCTATATCGTCCGCGAGCGCCAGCAAATATGCCGAGCCGGTAAATGGCTCACCCAAAAAATCACTGCGTAAGCCATAGCAAATCACTGGCACACCGCGCACCTGTGCCAATTGATGTAGCTGGCGTACTTGGTCAGCAGACAGAAATTGCGCTTCATCAACAAGCACGCAACTGACCTTCGGTGTCTCTGCCAAAAAATCGAAATTCGTATCGAAAACTTCAGCCTGCCTTTGTGGCCCCAAGCGTGAAGTGACTTTACCTGCACCATAACGGTTGTCTATGGCAGCGGTATAGAGAAGGACTTTTTGTCCCTGCTCTTCATAGTTGTGTGCCACCTGCAAAAGTGCGGTGGATTTCCCGGCGTTCATTGCTGAGTATCTGAAGTAGAGCTTGGCCATGCCTGTTTCCTGTTTGGTTCCTGGTGGACTGTTGTCAATCTTGTTGATGAGGACAGTCGATTTATTGTCAATTTTATTGAAGTTAAAATTTTTTATAAAAGGCTCTTGAAACTCTTTGTACCAGTACCATTTTCTACTCAGCAGATGCTCAAAAGCGAGGTTTGCTGAAGAAGTAAAAGCAGTAGTGTCAAAGTAGTAGCTTCAAAGCAGTAGTTTTAAAAAAAGTTTCTAAACATTTAATTTATATCGCTTCAATTTATAAGGATATTATCATGCGTAATTTTGACTTCGCTCCTCTGTACCGTTCCGCTATCGGTTTTGACCGTCTCGCACAATTGTTTGATGACGCACAACGTACAGAAAATGCACCCAGCTATCCCCCCTACAATATTGAGTTGATTGCAGAAGATAAATATGCAATCACCATGGCAGTTGCCGGCTTTGACCGCAGCGAACTCGACATCGAAACCGAACGTGATACCCTGAAAATCGTAGGCCGCCGTCAAAAGGCAGAAGGCACACGCAACTTCCTGCATCGTGGCATTGCCTCACGTGATTTTGAACACCGTTTCCGCTTGGCTGACCATGTCAAAGTTGTCACCGCGCGTCTCGACAATGGTTTGTTGAGTATCGAACTGGTACGTGAAATTCCAGAAGCACACAAACCACGTCGCATCCTGATTGATGCCGAGAATCTGCAACTGGTAGAACAGCAGGCTCAGGTGCAAAACCAATTGCAACGTCAGGTTGCTTAAGTAATATCAAGCAATATCAAGCAATAAATCTGGCCCATGCGTAAACATGGGACTGTCTCCAAAAATGAAGCATAAAAGCATGGGCTTGCCCATGCTTTTATGCTACGCTTGCCTGTAATGTGACAGGCTTATTTTTCCCTTATTTCATCTGATAAGCAGTGCTTTGTTGCAGCTTGATTCTGGCCATCGCCAAAGTAGCTTCTGCCTGTAGATAGGCCTGATAAATTTCATCGGCATTGCGTTGGGCATTCAAGAGTTCCAGCATCGACGCTGCCCCTTTGCGATAGCTGGTACGCACGCTCTGTAGCAAACGGTCAGAATCCTCAAGTACGTGTTCCTTATAGTTTTTGATATTTTGCAAAGCAGCCTGATATTGCAGATAGCTACCCCTGACCTCGGTTTCTGCCTTCATCAAGGTTGAGCGCAATTGCAGTTGCGCCTGTGTCAGCGCTGATTGCGCCTGGCTTAATTCGCCACTTTGCATGCGTGAAAAAGGAATAGGAATCGTGACCGTCAGGCTCAGCGGACTCGAACGTTCAGCCGGAGAATTCGTGACTGTACCGCTGGCATTCTGTATCGCGTTGACCCTTGGCGTGTTCTTGATACCAAGGTTGACCACAGGATCGATCCAGCGATTGGCTCTTGCCAGTTCTATATTGTCCTTGGCATTTTCACTGGCTGAACGCGCCACTTGTATGTCTTCCCGTTTTTCCAGGGCTTGCCGTGTCAGGGTGGTCAGATCTGCCGTCATCTCATCCTGGCTGCCGCTGCAATCGATTTTCCTGTCTGCAAAAATCTCTTGATAGCTTTTTCCGAGGAAATTCGATAATTGCGCTTCAGCATTAATGGTATCAGCGCGGGCGCTGGTGACATCCATGGCAAAGCGATCAGCTTCGACTTTTGATTGCACTAGTTCCTGCTTGCCTATGTCGCCGGTTTTGAAACGTGTTTCATTCATCTTCACAATATCGCGCATGGCATTCAGGCTGCTATCCCGACGTGCCAGCGACATGGCAGAGCGGCAGGTTTCTGTAAAAGCGTTTGAGGCATCGCTCAATAGCTGCCGCCGGTAGGCTGAGACACCGGCTTCGGTCAGGCGTACATTGCTCTCCGCTGCCTGTATTCTTGCACCTCTCTTGTTGGCAGTTTCCACAGTAATGGCGATACCTGCTATCGACGTGGTCGCAGTATTGGGCTTGTTTGGGCCATACATTTCTCTGGAGTCAATACCTGCCGTCAATTGTGGGTCTGGTCGCACACTGGCGATGGAGATGCCGGCCCTGGCACTGGTGACGAGTTCTTGCTGCGCTTGCAGATCGAGGCTATTGTTTTCTACTGCAGCCAGGTATTGCTGCATGCTGACTGTATTTGTCTGCACATTGACCTGTGCATGAACCGGCAACTGCAACAACAATGGCAGCAGGCCGCACATCAGCGGCAGTCCATGAGATTTTTGTTTCTTAATTTTTTGCATGATGATTCCTTACACTGCATCTGCTACGCTGGCTTCATGGTGCGCGGCAGCTTTACTGTTTTTGTTTTCTATATATTTTTCTATCAGGTAATAGAGACCTGGCAGCCATACCAGGGTCAGGCCGGTTGCCGTGATCAAACCACCCACCACAACCGTGGCCAGCGGACGCTGCACGTCACTGCCCAGACCGTGGGCGATGGCAGCGGGCAGCAATCCCAGGGCAGCAACGCTGGCCGTCATCAAGACCGGACGGAAGCGTTCGCGGGCGCCATGCAATACCACGTCCCGCAATGACAATTTACCTTCGGCACGCAGACGATTCAGGTTCGACACCATCAAAATCCCATCCATCACGGCCACCCCAAACAGGGCGATAAAACCCACCGCGCTGGATACATTCAGCGTCATGCCGCGCAAATGCAGGGCGCACAAACCACCGATAGCACCGAGTGGCACGGCCATCAATATCAATGCCGGTTGACGTAGGTTCCTGAATTGTCCAAACAGCAGAATGAACATCAAGGCCACTACAACAGGCAAAATCACCGCCAGTCTGGCCTGGGCACGTTGCTGATTTTCAAACTGGCCACCCCAGGTAATCTGGAATTTGGAATGATCGTAGTTGACTTTGGCTTCCACCTGTTCCTTGGCGTCATCGAGGAAAGAAGCCAGATCACGCCCTTTCAGCCCCAGACCGACAGTCAGGTGACGCTTGCCCATTTCCCGCGTGATGGTGCTTTCACCATCATCCAGACGTATGCTGGCTACCTGCGCCAGCGGTATCCTGGCACCGCTGGAGGATGTCAGCATCAGATTGCCCAGCGCATCCGGTGTACTGCGCGATGCTTTGTTGAAGCGTATACCGATGTCATAGTGACGTTCATCAATAAACAACTGGGCTATGGGTTTGCCACCTATGCCCGTGCCTATCAGGTCGGTGATATCGGCAACGTTGACGCCATACCTGGCAGACGCGGCGCGATCGACTTCTATGCGTATCTGCGGCAAAGGTGGTTCCTGTTCGATAATGACATTTTCTGCACCAGGTACGGCTTTCAGCGTGTTTTCTACTTCTTTGGCAATACGGCGGGATTCCTTGAAATCATTGCCATACACTTTGGCGACCAGATCACTGTGGGCACCGGCAAGCTTGTCCAGTACGCCATCTATCATGGGTTGTGTGAAGCCGACATGGGTACCAGGCAGCTTCTCAAAACGCTGTGCCATTTTTTCTATGAGTTCTTGTTTGCTCCAGCCAGATTTCCAGGTGTCATACGGGTGCAGGGTGACGCTGACCTCGATGTGGGAAGGCGTCCATGGGTCCGTGCCTTCATCGTTGCGCCCCAGTTGCGTGACGATGGCGGACACTTCCTTGAACTCCATCGTGGCTTTTCTGAGTTCATCAGACATGCTGCCAGCTTTTTCCAGCGAGATACCTGGTGGCAAAGTGACCTGCAGCCAGATCGAACCCTCATCCAGAGTGGGCAAGAAATCGCGGCCTATACTGGCACCCAGTCCCACGACAGCGGCAAAGGCAAACACAAAGGCTGCAATCGTCAAGCGCGGTGAGTTGACAACTTTTTCCAGGACGGGTTTATAGATGGAGGAAAATTTTTCCAGCACCGGGTTGTGGAATACCTTGCGCGGCTTTTTATAGGCTACATAGGCCAGCCCGGGTATCAATACCAGTGAAACCACCAGTGCACCGAGCAGGGCAAAGCCGATCGCAAATGCCATAGGCGAAAATAATTTGTACTCTATGCGCTGGAACATGAACAGCGGCAGGTAGGCAGTGATAATCACGACCATACCGAAAAAGATGGGTTTGCTGACTTGCAGGGCAGCCGTCATGACATCTTTTGCTGTCAGGGGTTTGCCGCCATCTTCTTCAAACTTGCGCAGTATCTGTTCCATGACCACAATCGCACCATCTACCACGATACCGAAATCGATGGAACCCAGCGACAGCAAATTGGCCGGTATCTTGAAGTGATGCATGAAGATGAATGCCGTCAGCAAAGACATGGGTATCGTCACTGCAACAATCAGTGCAGCACGCGGGCTACCGAGGAAAAGCAGCAGCACCAGTGTCACCAATATCATGCCTTCGAGCAGGGTCCTGCCTACCGTGTGCAGGGTGGCCTTCACCAGCATGGTGCGGTCCAGGTAAGGCACGACCTTGACATCCTTGGGCAAGACATTTTCGTTCAAGTCTTTGACTGCGGCGTGCACGCCTTCCAGTACCTTGGATGGATTTTGGCCCTTGAGCAGCAAAGTGATGCCCTCTACCGTGTCCGGATTTTCATTCTTGCCGAGTATGCCACTGCGTTCCTGATTGCCGAGCTTCACCTCACCCAGGTCTTTCAACAAGACCGGCACGCCGTTTTTTTGCGTGATCATGATATTGCCCAGATCATCGAGGCCACTGATCAGGCCTATGCCGCGCACGACAAAACCTTGCTGCCCGCGTGTCAGTATGCTGCCGCCAGCACTGGCATTATTGGCATTGATGGCTTGCGTGATTTGCGCCAGGCTCAGGTTATATTTGCTGAGTTTTTCTGGTTCAAATTCCAGCAGGAACTGGGTAGTGATACCACCAAAATTGGTGACGTCGGCCACACCCGCCACCTGCTTCAGGCGCGGGATTACCTTCCAGAACTGCAGTTCGGACAGTTCACGCAGGTCACGGCTCTTGGATTCCAGCGTGTAGCGATATATCTCGCCTATGGGCGATGTCAGCGGATCAAGACCAGGCTGCGCACCATAGGGCAGGGTAACGGCGCTGATGCGCTCCTGCAAACGCTGGCGTGACCAGTAATCTTCCGTACCATCCTGGAACACGACGGTAATCAGGGACAGGCCGAAAGTGCTTTTGGAACGCATCACATGCATGCCGGGCGTACCCATGATTTCGCGTTCCAGCGGTATCGTGATCTGCTTTTCAACTTCTTCGGCCGCCAGGCCGCTGACCTGTGTCACTACCTGTGAAGTGGTGTCGGCGATATCGGGATAAGCTTCCAGCGGCAACTGATTCCAGCAGTAGATGCCATACATGGCGACCAGGATAAAGACGAGCCAGACAATGCCGCGTCTGGCGAAGCTGACTTTGACAATATTTTCAATCATTGAGGAGCACTCCCTCTTTGATGACGATGCGCTCGCCTGCTTTCAGGCCGGACAGGATTTCCAGTTTGTCGCCCACTTGGGCACCGGTCTTGACGATGCGCGGTTCAAATACCCAGGGTGTTTTTTCTACAAACACACGTGTATTAAAACCATTCTGCACTACGGCTGACGCGGGAATGGCAGGTGCCTGATGGGCCTGTCCACTCAAATTGACCTTGGCATACATGCCAGGTTTGAAACGCCCAGCCTTGTTGTCAATTGCAATCCTGAGCTTGACGCTGCGGGTATCTGCATCAATGACATCACCGACATAGCGTATCTTGCCTTCAAAGACTTCATTGTCATAGGCATTCAGGGTGATTTTGGCTGCTTGTCCGGCAAACACCAGTGGCAGGTCTTTCTCGGTGACGCTAGCGGTCATCCAGACAGTGGACAAGTCAGCCACGGTCATCAGGGGCGCATTGGTATCATTCCAGAAACCACCTTGCGCGGCGCTTAATTCAATGACCCGTCCGGCTATAGGAGAACGCAACTGGTAATGGTGACCGGTAGCGCCATCCTGGCTGACGCCTAGCTGTGCCAACCGGGCTTTGGTCCTGCCTACTTCCGAGCTGGCCTGGGAATAATCTGCTTCTGCCTGTTCATAATCTTTGCGTGCAGCAATTTCTGCGTCTACCAGGTCTTTCTGGCGCTGCAGATTGCGTTTAGACAATAAAAGCGCACTTTGTGCCTTGCTGGCATCACTGTAGGCCGTGGCAATATCGGCAGAGTCTATAGAAAACAGTACATCACCCACGCTGACTTTGTCGCCCAGACGTTTGTTCAATTGCAGTATGCGCCCGGCTACCGGGGGAACTACCTTGATGGATGTTGCCGCATCCAGCTCTATCGTGCCGGGAATGATGATGGCGCGTTCTATCGTCTGTTCAGTCACGGCAGCGACCGCTATTGATTTTCGTAATGGCGATGCCTCAGGCAGGCGTATCCCTGCTGCTTCCCGGATCAGGGGTAACTTGGCTTCGTCCGCCGCCTCTTTTTTGGATGCTGGTGCCTCTGCCTTGTTGCAGCCAGACAGCAGCATGCTCAGACAGACGGGGGCGAGCAGTACGCTTAGCGTATGCAGACTGGTATTGTTCTTATTCATTTCCACCTCAAGGGAATTCACCTGACAGCAAAGCAAACTAAGGCAGCCAGGTGTTTGCCGCAGCAAATAGTCAATTACAAATTTTGAGGCAGGATAGCAAGGCATTCTGTCGTCAACATGACAGAAGGCTGACAATAAGCTGACAATGAAAAATAAGCGGGAGCAGGCTTGGAACAGAGGTCAAAGAGGTAGAATATCCAGGTTGTTCATATGCTCATTCGGATATTTTATGCATGTCTTGTTGGTTGAAGATGACACCGTGATTGCGGATGGCATCTCCAAAAATCTCAAAGCTCACGGTATGGTGATTGATGTCGTCCATAATGGCCTCGATGCGCTGGCGGCATTGCAGCGGTCAGAGATTTCCATCATGGTGCTTGATATCGGTATTCCTGGCATTGATGGTTTTGAGGTTGTCAGACGCTTACGTAGTCAGAATGCCAATTTGCCAGTGCTGTTGCTGACAGCAAGAGATTCCATCCAGGACCGTGTACACGGGCTGGAACTGGGTGCCGATGATTATTTGGTCAAGCCCTTCGCCACGCCAGAACTGGTGGCGCGTATCAAGGCGCTGGTCAGGCGCAGTTCACCAGAAGCTACCGCCATGCAACTGGCGGGACTGACGCTGGACCAGACTGCCAAGCGCGCCCGCGTGAATGGCCAGACAATTGAATTGTCGGTACGCGAATGGGCTGTTCTCGAATACCTGATGCTGCAGGTCGCCCGCGTGGTATCCAAGCAGCAAATCATAGATGCCATCCTGCCGTGGGGTGAGGACATCACGCTGAATGCGGTCGAAGTGTATGTCTCACGCATACGCAGCAAAATCCTGGATGCCGGTGTCACCATCAGGACAATCAGAGGCTTTGGCTATATGCTGGAGAAAGCCAGTTGATGAATGCCAGCATACGCCTGCGATTGCTGAAATGGCTGATCGCGCCTTTGTTGATTACCAACATCCTTGGCGCCATCCTGATTTATCGCCTCGCCTGGGGGCCTGCCAATGCCGCTTTTGATGAGGGCTTGACAGATACGGCCTGGGCATTGGTGCCAAGGTTGAAACTGGCCAGTGCCGATGTCGCCATCGACTTGCCACCGCAAGCAGAACAGGTTCTGCGTGTGGGCCATTTTGACCCCATCTATTTCATTGTCAGGAATGTCGCAGGAAAAACTATTGCTGGTGATAGCGATTTCCCTTCCTTGCGCACATCCGAGCAATTGAATGAGCCGCTGGCCTACGATGGCATGATGCGCGGCGGCGGGATACGTGTTATTTCACTCAAGGCCATGGTCGATGGCAAACCGGTTTTTATCGGTGTAGGTGAGACCCTGAGACGCAGGAATAATATCCGTTCCGAGATTTTTACTACCCTGCTGCTGATGGAGGGCTTGCTGGCAGTCATGTCCATCCTCATCGTCTGGTTCGCAGTGTCAAAAGGCTTATTACCTTTGAAGAAAATGCGCGCTGATCTGGATTCGCGCAGTTATGATGATTTGTCCCTGATTGACGTAGAACATAACGCACTGGAATTGCAGCCATTGGTCATGGCACTCAATGACTTGCTGAGCAAAGTGCAGGTAGGCGCTGCTGCGCAGCGTGATTTTGTTGCGAACGTG
The DNA here is from genome assembly GCF_049339405.1 of Undibacterium sp. Tian12W. Taxonomy (NCBI): domain Bacteria; kingdom Pseudomonadati; phylum Pseudomonadota; class Betaproteobacteria; order Burkholderiales; family Oxalobacteraceae; genus Undibacterium; species Undibacterium sp. Tian12W. Next base: position 249,476 of record NZ_JBMPPK010000005.1, on the reverse strand, counting down.
GCGCATCAGTTGAGAACACCACTGGCTGGCCTGAAAATGCAGATAGAGTGGCTGCAGCAGCGCTATGTAGCCGATGAAGAAACCAGTCGATCAATTGAGTTGATGCTGTCATCGAGTGAGCGCGTGATACGACAGACCAACCAGTTCCTGTCACTGGCCAGGGCAGAGCCCAGCCAGTTTGTTGAAGCTTACCTGGAGAAGGTGGCGCTCGAAAAACTGGTGGAAGAAGCGATACAGCATTTCATAGAAGAAGCCGACAAGAAAAATATTGATCTGGGTTTTGATTTGTCCCCTGGCGATATCATGGGAAACCGCTTTTTGTTGCGCGACTTGATTGATAATTTGATCGATAACGCGATTCGTTATACGCCAGCACAGGGAACCATCACGGTCAGTTGCCTGAGCCTGCAAGACAAGGTGCTGCTGAAAGTAGATGATTCCGGCCCCGGCATTGCGCCTTCAGATCAAGAGTTGATCTTCAACCGCTTTTATCGTATCAGCGATCAGTCAAATGGCAGCGGCCTGGGGCTGGCCATCGTCAGGGATATCGCAACAGACCATAAGGCAGAGATCAAGGTGCTGACTGGTAGTCAGGGGCAGGGAACGATTTTTGAGGTGATATTTCCCCGGTATAAAAACTAAAGCGCAACGTGTATTGTTTTATACCGGGTGTTGCCATTAAGTCCGTATGACTTAAGCACGTATGATTTAAGCACGTATGATTTAAGCACGTATGATGTTCGATGCGTTGACTTCACGAATATCCTTGGTCCCCGTCAAAGCCATGCTGACATCCAGTTCTTTTTGCAGGATTTCCAGCATGGTCGTTACACCTGCCTCGCCCATCGCACCCAGGCTATACAAAAAGGCACGACCTATCATGCTGCCCTTGGCACCCAAGGCGGTGGCCTTGAGTATGTCTTGTCCTGTGCGTATGCCACCGTCAAACCAGACTTCGGTCTGATGGCCCACCGCATCGACGATCGCTGGCAATGCCTGTATTGATGACATCGCGCCGTCAAGCTGGCGGCCACCGTGGTTGCTGACGACGATGGCATCAGCACCGGCAGCGACTGCCAGTTTGGCATCCTCGACATCAAGTATGCCTTTGAGTATCAGCTTGCCGCCCCATTCTTTCTTGATCCAGGCGACGTCATCCCAGCTCAGCGTGGGGTCGAACTGGCTGGCTGTCCATTGGCTCAGCGTGACTATGCCATCGCCACCTTTGACGTGGCCTACAAGGTTGCCAAAAGTCTTGCGGCCAGTCAGCGCACGCAGGGCCCAGGCCGGTTTGGTGGCGAGGTCGATGACGTTTGCCAGGGTCAGCCTGGGTGGTACCGACATGCCGTTTTTCAAGTCTTTATGGCGCTGTCCCAAAATCTGCAAATCCAGCGTGAGTACCAGGGCCGAGCATTTGGCATTCTTTGCTCTTTGTATGAGTTCTTTGACAAAGCCGCGGTCACGCATGACATACAGCTGGAACCAGAACGGCTTGGTGGTCACACTGGCGACGTCTTCTATCGAGCAGATGCTCATGGTTGATAGAGTAAAAGGGATACCAAATTTTTCTGCCGCAATCGCCCCCAGCATTTCACCATTGGCCCATTGCATGCCTGTCAGCCCGGTGGGTGCTATTGCTACCGGCATGGCTACTTCCTGGCCTATCATGGTAGTGCGGGTAGAGCGGTGTTCTACATTGATGGCAACTCTCTGCCTTAGCCTGATGGCTGCCAGATCGCTGGCATTGGCCTTGTAAGTCGATTCTGTGTAAGAACCGCTGTCTGCATAATCATAAAAAGCTTTTGGGACGCGCTTTTTGGCGAGCAGGCGCAGGTCTTCTACACAGGTAATGACGGGCATGGTTTACTCCAGCTGATTAATTATTTCTACAAGTGTAGGGGATAAGCTACATTGCATGGCAGAAAAGCTTTCAGAGTTTACATGAAGGATTTTCAGCATTGCCCTTGTCACACAGCTTCACTCAAGAAATTGATCAGATATCAGGCTGCGCATCCACTGATTGCCTGCATCCTGATTGTAGCGCCTGTGCCAGAACATATTGGTCTGCAGGGCAGGCAAGCGCAAGGGAGACTTGACATAGCGCAAGCCAAATGGCGCGGCTGCGCGCTCCGCCAGTTTCTGTGGCACGGTTACCAATAAGTCATTGCAACTGACTATGTAGGGAACGGCAACGAAATGCGGCACGCGCAGATGGCTGGCGGCACTGATGCCAGCTTTCTCCAGGCTTTGGTTGACTTTGGCATAAGGGTTTTCCCTCGATGCAACAATCAAGTGTCGCGCCGCCAGGAAATCCTTCATCTCCAGCCTGTCTGCCGCCAGCGGATGGCTTTGCCGGAACATGCAAACATAGTTTTGCCTGAACAAACGGCGCTGATACCAGGCATCGGACAAATGGTCAAAAGCACCAATCGCCAGATCAACCCGGCCAGATTCCATTTCTGTTTTCAAATCAATATCACTGGCACGCACGGTGGATAACTGTAATTGCGGTGCCAGGCTATGCAGATGCTCTGCCAGGATAGGCATGAAATACACTTCACCGACATCGGTCATGGCAATTGTGAAATGGCGCTTGCTGCTGGCAGGGTCAAAACTCTCTTGCCGGTTCAGTGCCTGGGTGATGTGGGTCAGTGCCAGCGCCACAGGCTCGGCCAGTTGCTCTGCCAGCGCCGTCGGTTGCATGCCTGTTGCCGTACGAACAAATAATTCATCATCAAAGCTGCGCCGCAACCGTGCCAGGGCATTGCTGACGGCTGGCTGCGACAAGCCCAGCTTGCGCGCGACAGACGATATCTGGCGGTCTTGATACACTTCCTGGAAGATCACGAGCAAGTTCAGGTCTATGTCTTTGGGTTCCAGCATCAGTGTCCAATATTATTGTCGAGCATTATTGATTTTATGAATGTAGTACATTCTTGTATTTATATCGTAAAACAAGGCGCTTTGCATTAAAGTTCAAGTCTGTTCAATCAAGAATGGCAGGATCAGCTATGAGCAAGCATGACGCAAGAGAAGTTCAACTGCAGTACCAGACCGGGTTTGCGAATGAATTCGCGACCGAGGCATTGCCAGATGCCTTGCCCAAGAGCCAGAATTCTCCACAAAAATGCGCCTATGGCCTGTATGCCGAGCAAATCTCGGGCACGGCCTTTACCGCCCCGCGCCATGTGAACCGCCGTTCCTGGGTATACCGCATACGCCCGGCTGCCATGCACCAGCCTTTCCAGCAAGCCAGCAATGGCCGCATGACGAATGATTTCGGCGCGACACCAACAACGCCAAATCAATTGCGCTGGGACCCCATGCCGATACCGGCAGAAGCAACAGATTTCATCGATGGCTGGATGACCATGGCAGGCAATGGCTCGGCTGATGCGCAGACCGGCTGTGCCATCCACATCTATACAGCTAACCGTGACATGACGTCACGTTTCTTTTATGACGCCGATGCTGAGCTACTTATTATTCCCCAGCAAGGCCGCCTGCATATCCGTACCGAAATGGGTTTGCTCGATATAGAACCGCAAGAAATCGCCGTGATACCGCGTGGTGTGCGCTTCCAGGTGCATCTGCCTGATGGTGATGCACGTGGCTATGTATGCGAAAACTTTGGTTCCATATTGAAGTTGCCTGACCTTGGTGTTATTGGTTCCAATGGCCTGGCCAATCCGCGTGATTTCCAGACACCGGTTGCCTGGTATGAAGACAAGGAAGGTGATTTTGAATTGCTGGCCAAGTTCAGCGGTAATCTGTGGTCGGCAAAGATAGGGCATTCACCATTGGATGTGGTCGCCTGGCACGGCAATTTTGCGCCTTACAAATATGATTTGCGTCACTTCAATACCATAGGTTCCATCAGCTACGATCATCCTGATCCATCCATCTTTTTGGTCTTGCAGGCCGCCAGTGATACGCCGGGTGTGGATACGATAGATTTTGTGATTTTCCCGCCACGCTGGCTGGCGGCTGAAAACACTTTCCGCCCACCCTGGTTCCACCGCAATATCGCCAGTGAATTCATGGGCCTTATCCACGGTCAGTATGATGCCAAATCCGCCGGCTTCCGCCCTGGTGGCGCCAGCCTGCATAATTGCATGAGCGGTCACGGCCCGGATGCGCCGACTTTCGATAAGGCATCCGCAGCAGATACCAGCAAGCCACATAAAGTCGATGATACGATGGCATTCATGATAGAAACGCGTAATATCATCAAACCTACCCGCGCCGCCATGGAAGCGCCGCAATTGCAGGCTGACTATTATCAGTGCTGGCAAGGTATCAAGAAAAATTTTAATCCGGAGCAAAAATAAATGACGGTACAACTTAACGAAACCCATGATGTAGGCTTGCGCAGCTGGGTAGCATCCGCGAATCAGGCTGACACGGATTTTCCGCTGCAGAATTTGCCATACGGCGTGTTTCGTCGTCAGGGCAGCAACCAGACATTTCGTATCGGTATTGCGATTGGTGACCAGATACTTGATCTGGCGGCCGCCCATGCCACCCATGCTTTTGCCGGTTATACCGAATTGCAGGGCGGCCATTTCACCAATGCCGTCAATGCCAGCAATCTCAATGCCCTGATGGGTTTGGGCGCGCCCGTATGGTCGGCATTGCGCCTGGCCCTGTCACGCGTCTTGCGTGAAGGTGCAGGCCTGCAAGGTGCATTGCAAGCCTGCCTGCTGGCACAAAGTGCAGCAGAATTTGCCTTGCCTGCGCAGATTGGTGACTACACTGACTTTTACACCTCAGTCCATCATGCAACGGCTGTTGGCAAGTTGTTCCGCCCTGATAATCCTTTACTGCCGAATTACAAATGGGTGCCGATTGGTTACCATGGCCGCGCCTCATCCATCGGTGTATCAGGCCAGCAATTCCGCCGCCCGGTAGGCCAGACCAAACCGCCGACATCTGATACGCCGGTGTTTGGTCCTGCCAAGCGCATGGATTATGAGATGGAAATCGGCATCTTCGTTGGCCCCGGCAATGCGCTTGGCGATGTCATCAATATGGACAAGGCAGAATCGCATATCTTTGGCCTGTGCCTGTTGAATGACTGGTCAGCCCGTGATGTGCAGGCCTGGGAATACCAGCCGCTAGGCCCATTCCTTGCCAAGAATTTTGCTTCTACCATTTCCCCCTGGGTAGTGTCGCTGGAAGCGCTGGCACCCTACCGCCATGCCTGGACCCGCGATGCAGAAGACCCGCAACCCATGGCTTATCTGGATGCACCAGATTTGCGTGACAGAGGTGCCTTTGATGTGCAGCTTGAAGTCTTGTTGCAGACGGAAAAAATGCGTGCAGCAGGCGCACCTGCCGAACGTTTATCCTTGTCGAATTTCCGTCATTCATACTGGACGATCGCGCAACTGATTACCCATCATACTGTTAATGGTTGCAACCTCAATCCTGGTGATCTGCTGGGCTCGGGCACGCAATCCGGCCCATTGGCAGACGAAGCTGGTTCCTTGCTGGAACTCACTGAAGGTGGCAAGAAGGCACTGACTTTCAGTAATGGTGAGCAGCGCATTTTCATGGAAGATGGCGATGCCATCATCATGCGCGGCTGGGCACAGAAAGAAGGTTGTGCACGGATAGGCTTTGGTGAAGTGGTTGGGACTTTGTTGCCAGCCAGGACGTAAATTTCCGATTGACTTTGATTTTTTGCAAATAATAAAACGGGACTTTTCAGTCCCGTTTTTTTCATGCCAATTAAGCCAATCAATTGTGGTGTTATTTAAATCTGCACCCAGTTACCTTTGAATATAATCGGTCCTGATGGTTTCTCAGGATTACCCGATCCACCTTTGGGTTCCAGCGTTACTGCCAGCAAAGGTACGCTGTCTGCGGTCATGTCTTTAGGCATGGGCAGGGTGATGATGCCTTTGTCGGCCACCAGGCCCAGCGATTTGACTTTGCCATCCTTGCCCACTGCCCATAGTTCCAGGCTCTTGTCGGCGGCGATGTTTTGCGCTGTCACCATGCGTATCTGTAACTGGCCGCGTTTGCTGTCGCCGGTAATCACTGCGATAGCCTGTGCCTTGTCATCTGACAAAGTGGCGACGTAATTGGTTTGCGGTGTTGCCTGCTGTTGATCCGCCTGTTTGCTCAGCAAGACAGATACCAGCACCACGGCGGCTGTGGTTGAGAACATGCCCAGGCCGCGCCAGAACGCCAGGTCTTCGCGCAGTTTGCCCCAATTGCGCCAGTAGGCCCATGGGTCTTTGGTGGTGCTTAGGTTCAGGCGTTTTTCCAGTGCTGGCCAGACGGTTGCCGGTGCTGCCACGGGAGGGGTAAATTCTGCCATGGGCACGAGGTGTGCTTCCCATTGGCCGACGACCTGGCGCAAGGCTGCATCTTGTTTGAGCCAGGCCTCAAAGCGGCGACGTGCACCACCGCGCAGGGTGCCCAGCACATATTCAGAGGCCAGTTTTTCTTGCAGGCCTGGATTATTTTTTATCTGGTGCAAATTCATCATGCCTCCAGACGTGTAAGGCAGGTGCGCAATTTATCGAGTCCGCGCCTGATCCAGGTTTTTACCGTGCCTATCGGCAGTTTCATGTGTTCTGCCACTTCGCTGTGTGACAGATCATGGAAAAATGCCATCGCCATTGCCTGCCTGTGCAAACCTTCCAGACGTGACATGCAAGACGCCAATGCTTTGGCATCCTGTGTCAATTCCAGCGTCTGTGCTGGTGTCGGTTCAGTGCTTTCCATGGCTTGCATGATTCCCATATCAAAATTATCAGCATCGATTTCCACATCGTGATCAACACGACGCAAAAGGTCGAAAGCGCGATTGCGTACGATAGTTGTCATCCAGGTCATTGGTGCTGCCAGACCTGCCTGATAACTGCCCGCGTTATTCCAGATGTTGACAAAACTCTCTTGTAAAACTTCTTCTGCCAACTCACGCTTAACTAATATACGCAGCGCGAAGCCAAACAGTTTCGCTGAAGTGGCGTCATACAGAAATTTAAATGCCTGAGCGTCTTTGCGGGCGACGGCGGCTAGCCAGTTTTGTAACTGGCTGGTATCCAGAGCGGCAGTGGGCAATTGCTTATCCAATCTTGGCTGTCGGTTATATGAGGGGCTTATGTGCCAGGAAACGCTGACGCATGTACAGACTAGCTGATTTTAGTCGATTTCCAGTTTGTAACGCAGTGTACGATATCAGGACTTGCCACTTTCTGCATGCATAAACAGAGATGGATGTTGTTCTGCATATTCGCGCAGCAGGTTCCAGACCACCCGCACCCTCTGCAAGCGATACAGGTCGCTGGGTGCGGCCAGCCAGTAAGAGCGCTCGGTAAAGAAACTGTCTTGCAAAACCGGCACCAGGGTACCGCTGGAAGGTATCGCATAAGGCGGTGCCATGATCAGGCCCATGCCAGCCGCTGCAGCCTCACATTGCGCCATCATGCCTGTACAGCATAAGCGCCTTTTGGGGGTAAAGCCCAGTTTGTCGAGGAAGTTGAGTTCATTGCTGGCCAGTCGGTCTTGTACGTAATCGACAAATTCATGCTCAGCCAGGTCTGCTTCGCTGCGTATCGGCGGGTGGCGTGCCAGATAATCAGGCGAGGCATACAGGTTCAGGCGGAAAGTCGCCAAGCGGGTAAACACATAGCGCCCGGTATTGGGTGGATCAAGCATGACGCCGAGGTCGGCCTCACGGGTTGCCAGATTGGCAAAGCGTGGTTGTACCAATAAATCCACACTCAACTCGGGATGGTCTTTCAGCAAATGTACCAGCAAGGGGGCGATCACCAAAGTGCCAAACATTTCCGGCACCCCCAGGCGCACGACACCGTGGGCGGAGACGCTGGCTGCACCCAGTTGATCAGTCGCTGTCAGGGCGGCGCTCTCCATGGCTTCGGCATGGGGGAGCAGGGCATGTCCCATCTCGGTCAGTTCATAGCCTTCACGGCTGCGGTCAAACAGGGTGGAGCCTAGCTGGCTTTCCAGCCGGTCTATGCGGCGTGCTACTGTCGTATGTTCCACGCTCAGACGACGGGATGCACCAGACAGCGTGCCAGCGCGGGCAAGCTCCAGAAAGTAACGCAGGTCAGTCCATTCAGGCATGCTATTCATGCCCTAATTGTGCACCAATTGTGCGGCAAAGCACATACTGCAACAGCTCATTCTCCATTTCTGCTTTGCAAGAAACCAAGAAATGCGGGTTTTGCACAACAACTGGGCAGTTTTAATTGCTCTATCTTCACTCTGATGTGCATTTATGCACAAACGGTGGGCGCGCATACGCTTTCTGGCTTTTTTCTTTCCGTGCACACTGCCTGCCATGCGACATACAACAATGTATACGGCGCACATAAAAAATACAGGAGACAGAAATGAATCAGAGCAAGAGAAGGCAGAAATTCTTACGTCGGTCCGCTGCAGCATTGTTGGTCGCATCAGGAACAGTCACAGGCAGTGGCATCAGTCAGGCTCAGACTACGACACCGCCAGCAACGACTGAAACAGCTAATGCCGAGCCGACCACGGTAGTCGTTACCGCCCGCCGCCGCGAAGAATCCCTGCAAGACGTGCCAGTTTCTGTCACGGCTTTCTCTGCCGATCAACTCTCCAAGACAGCAATCCCCGACATCGTCGGCCTGGTGCAAAGCTTGCCTAATACCACGATGAAGGCATCGCGCGCCACCAATTCGACGCTGACCGCCTTTATCCGCGGCGTTGGTCAACAAGACCCGCTGGCTGGCTTTGAAGCTGGCGTCGGCATTTATCTCGATGATGTGTATATCGCCCGCCCGCAAGGTGCCGTGGCTGATATCTATGATGTAGAACGCATAGAAGTCTTGCGTGGCCCGCAGGGTACCTTGTATGGCCGCAATACCATAGGTGGTGCGGTCAAATATGTGACACGCAAATTGCAGCCACAAACCGATGTACGCCTGAAAGCCACGGTGGGCACTTATGGCCAGACCGATGCGGTACTGACGGCCAGTACACCTGTATCCGAAACCCTGCGGGTAGGGGCCAGCCTGGCAAAGTTCAAGCGCAATGGCTACGGCAAGAACCTGCTGACCGGAGCAGAAAATTACGACAAGGATGTCGCTGCCGCCCGCCTCAGCGCAGAATTCACACCAAATTCCAACCTGTTTATCCGTGTATCGGCAGATACCAGCCAGGATGACTCCAGCCCCAAGAATGGTTATCGCCTGACCGTGGGCAATCTCAGCAAGGCACCGATACTCGATAATGTTTTTGATACCCGTGCCAATCTGACCTCGGCACTCGGCCATCTCCAGCAAGTCAAACAGACTGGCGCTTCTGCGCTGGTGGAGTGGCAGATCAATAATGAGCTGACATTGAAATCGATTACTGCCAGCCGCCGCGATACTTCCTATGCGCCTATCGATTTTGATTCTCTGCCGACGGTCGATCTGGAAGCTCCCGCACTGTACAAGAACCGTCAGTTCAGCCAGGAACTGCAACTCAGCTATAGCGGCAAGACCATACAGGGTGTGGCCGGTGTGTATTACATTGATGCCAATGCCTACAACAAATTCGATACCCTGCTCAATGGCGCATTGCCGCTGTCTGTGTATACCATGGGCGATGTTGATACCAAGGCCTGGGCTGTATTTGCCGATGGCAGCATGAATTTGTCAGACACGATCAGCGTATCCGCCGGTGGCCGTTATACCTCGGATACACGTCAGGCCGCAGTCTTGCGCCAGCTATATCTCGGCACCAAGGGTTCACCTGAAATGGGCAACCCCGGTGCAGTGCTGTTCCGCACAGACACCAATCTGACGAAGAGCGATCTGGACCGTACTGACACGAAGTTCACACCGCGCCTGTCACTGAACTGGAAAGCCAATGCCGATAACAATGTCTATGCATCCTGGTCACAAGGTTTCAAGGGCGGTGGTTTTGATCCACGTTTGAATGTGGTTGGCACCAAGATCAGCCTTACTAAAGCAAAAAGTGGTTATGAGCCAGAAGAAATCGAAACCGTGGAACTGGGCTTGAAGTCGCAATTCGACAAGGGCCGCATCATGACTAATGCTGCCCTGTTCTTCAGTAACTACAAGAACGTGCAGATACCTGGCTCAGTCGCAGTGGATACCGATGGTGACGGCAAGGATGACAACTTCGCCGGCGTCACCACCAATGCAGGCAAGGCCCGCATCAGGGGCTTTGAGCTGGAAGCAACTGCGCGCATTACCGACGCCTTCCGCCTGTCTGGCATGTTCAGCTATATCGATGCCAAGTACACGCAATTCATTGTCGCCGGTGTCGATGTCGCCAGCCAGAAGGTATTCCAGAATACCCCCAAGCAATCAGCCAACCTGACTGCCAGCTATGACTGGCCGCTCAACATGATAGGCAAGAACGGCACGCTGTCACTGATTTCCAGCTATTCCTATCGCGGTGCGACCAACCAGTTTGAAACACCAAATGCTCTGCTGGATCAGGATGCTTATTCGTTGTGGGACGCCAGTCTGGTCTGGACCAGCACTGACAAACGCCTGCGTGCTGGCCTGCATGGCAAGAACCTCAGCAATACCAAGTACAAGGTCGCCGGTTACCTGTTCCCAACCCTGGGTCTGGAAGGCAGCACGACAGCTTTCTATGGCAATCCAAGGACAGTCTCGGCCACGGTGGAATACCGTTTCTAGTCCGGTGACAGCGAGAGGATAATGCGTGACTACTTTCACTGACATCAGCTTTACCAGTAACGATGGCCTGCAACTGTATGCGCGGGATTATCCATCGCAAGGCGGGCAGGCCAAATGTGCAGTCATTTGTATACACGGCCTGACCCGCAATTCTGGCGACTTTGAAGAGCTGGCACCGTGGATAGCAGAACAGGGCAGGCGCGTGATTGCGGTCGATGTCCGGGGGCGCGGGCGTTCCCAGCATGACGCCGACCCCGAGCACTACAATACTGTCACGTATGCCAATGATGTCATCAAGCTGGCTCGTGACCTGGGCATAGGCCGGGCGGTATTCATAGGCACTTCCATGGGTGGCCTCATCACCATGACGGTGGCAGCGCGTAAATTGAATTTGATTGCGGCTGCTGTCCTTAATGATGTTGGGCCTGCCTTGTCCGCGAAGGGCTTGGGCAGGATAGCCGGTTTTGCTGGCAAGACCGTGGAAGTGCAAGACTGGGATGAGGCCACACAATACATACGCCAGGTGAATGTATCTGCTTTTCCTGACAATAGTATGGAAGATTGGAGCAAGTGGGCCAGGCGGGCTTTTGCTCAGAATATCGATGGCAAGCTCGTGCTGCAATATGATCCTAACATTGCCCGTCCCTTGCAAACCGGTCAGTTGAAAAGCAAATCCTGGGTCGCCAATTTTGCTTTCCGCCGTCTTGCCAGAAACCGGCCTGTGCTGCTGATACGCGGTGATCTGTCAGACCTGGTTGAGCCTGAACAGCTCGCCTATATGCAAGATCTGGCACCCGACATGCAATATGCTGAAGTCAATGGAGTGGGCCATGCGCCCATGCTCATGGAAGCGCAGGCGCAAAAAGCCATCAGGGAATTTTTAGCCACAGTCGATTAGGCGATTTGCAGTATGCTTATGCGCACAGACAAAAAAGAGCATGGAAAATGCCGCTGACAAAATGCATGCAGTTCCACAACGTAAAATTAGCAGGAGACAAAATGCAACAGAAAAACCGCTTTAAACTCGTCTATCTGAGCCTGGCACTGAGCAGTGTATTCGCCTCAGCCAGCAGTTTGGCACAGGATTTGAAAATCGCTCTCATTGCAGGCAAGACCGGCGCACTCGAAGCCTATGCCAAGGAAACTGAAACCGGCTTCATGATGGGTCTGGAATACCTGACTGGCGGTAAGATGGAAATCAATGGCCGCAAGATTAAGGTCATCGTCAAGGATGACCAGGGAAAACCAGACATAGGCCGCACCATGCTGGCAGAAGCCTTTGGTGATGACAAGGCCGACATCGCAGTTGGCACCACTTCTTCCGGCTCAGCGATTGCTATGCTGCCAGTCGCTGAAGAATACAAAAAAGTACTCATCGTCGAGCCCGCAGTGGCAGATGCGATTACCGGTGAAAAATGGAACCGTTACATCTTCCGTACCAGCCGCAATTCCACCCAGGATGGCCTGGCTGGGGCCAGCACCATCAAGGCTGGTGGCAGTATCGCCTTCCTGGCGCAGGATTATGCTTTTGGCCGTGAAGGTGTCAAGGCTGCCAAGGATGCACTGAGCACGGTTGGTGCCAAGGCCAAGGTAGTTCATGAAGAATATGCAGCGCAAAACACCACCGACTTTACGGCTGCTGCGCAACGCATTTTTGATGTGCTCAAAGACAAGCCGGAACCGCGTGTATTGCAAATCATCTGGGCTGGCGCCAGCCCCATGAACAAGCTGGCTGACATGAAGCCAGAACGCTTTGGCATTACCCTGGCACCTGGCGGCAATATCCTGCCTATCATGAAAAACTGGAAAACCTATGCAGGTACCCAGGGCGCAATTTATTACTACTACGATTTTCCAAAAAACAAGATAAATGACTGGTTTGTGGCCGAGCATAATAAACGCTATAAAGCCCCGCCTGATTTCTTTACTGCCGGTGGTTTTGCCGCTGCCAGCGCAGTCTATACAGCCATCAGCAAAGCTAAATCCACGGATACTGAAAAACTCATCACGGCCATGGAAGGTATGGAATTTGATACGCCTAAAGGCAAGATGAATTTCCGCAAGGAAGATCATCAGGCCATGCAAGCCATGTACCATTTCAAGATCAAGAAAGATCAGAAAAATGAGTGGGATTTGCTCGAACTGGTCAGGGAAATTCCCGCCAGTGAGTTGCCAGTCCCGGTCAAGAACAAGCGCTGATGATGGCAGGCGAGCAAATGAGTGGCGCACCTTCACTATCCACGCGTGAACTGAGTATCAGGTTTGGCGGCCATGTGGCCGTCAACCAGGTGACTGCAGACTTTTATCCCGGCACACTGACTGTCATCGTCGGCCCTAACGGCGCGGGTAAAACCACTTACTTCAACCTGATGTCTGGTCAACTGCCTGCCAGCTCAGGCAGCGTGCATTTGTTTGGCGTGGATATCACCAGCAAAGGGGCGGCTGAGCGCACACGCAGGGGCATAGGCCGGGCTTTTCAACTGACCAATCTTTTTCCTAATTTGTCTGTCATGGAAAATGTGCGTCTGGCTGTACAAAGCAGGGCAGGTCTGGGTTTGAGCATTTTTTCTCTATGGTCTGCGCATGCCAGTCTGTTGAAGCGGGCAGAGCATTACCTGCACAAGGTTGCCCTGGCTGACCGCAAGTCCGACAAAGTCGCTGCACTGTCACATGGCGACAAACGCAAACTTGAAGTCGCAATCTTGCTGGCACTGGAACCAGAAATCATGATGTTCGATGAACCCACCGCAGGCATGAGTGTCGATGAAGTGCCGGTAGTGCTGGACCTGATCCATCAGGTCAAGGCAGAGCGCAAGAAAACCATTTTGCTGGTTGAGCACAAGATGGATGTCGTGCGTTCACTGGCTGACCGCATCATCGTCTTGCATAACGGTGCGCTGGTGGCTGATGGCGAACCGGTCGGCGTCATGGCATCTGCCATCGTGCAAGAGGCTTATCTGGGCGTCGCCCCGGAAACCAGGGAAGAGCAACATGTCTGAAGCCATACTGACACTGGCCGGTGTGCATACCCACATCGGCGAATACCATATCCTGCAAGGTGTTGATATGCAGGTGCCACGCGGTGGCCTCTCGGTTTTGCTGGGACGCAACGGTGCAGGCAAGACCACGACCCTGCGTACCATCATGGGCCTGTGGAAAGCCAGTCAGGGCAAGATACATTTCGATGGCCGCGATATCACTGCCATGGCAACGCCAGACATTGCCCAACTGGGCATTGCCTATGTGCCTGAAAGTATGGCGATATTCTCGGACCTGACCGTCAAGGAAAACCTGCTGCTGGCCGCACGCAATGGCCCGCTCGATAATAATCGTGTTGAATGGATATGCGGCTTTTTCCCGGCCTTGAAAAAATTCTGGAATTACCCGGCGGGCAATCTGTCCGGCGGACAAAAGCAAATGGTTGCCATCGCCCGTGCCATTGTCGAACCACGCAAACTGATACTGGTAGATGAGCCGACCAAGGGCCTGGCACCTGCCATCATCCTCAGCCTGATGGCTGCCTTCAATGAATTGAAAGCCAGCGACACCACCATCTTGCTGGTGGAACAGAATTTCAATTTCGTACGCAAGCTGGGGGATACAGTGGCTGTCATGGATGATGGCCGTGTCGTCCATGCTGGCGGCATGCAGGCACTGGCAGATGACAATGGCCTGCAACAGCATTTGCTGGGCTTGTCACTGGCCGCGCATCAATAAAGCAAGAGGAAGAATAATGACAGATACTGTTCTGGATAATACCGCCGAGCCAGAAGTCGCCAGCCTGCCGACAGCGCCACGCGATATCTGGCCGCTGGTACTGGTGCCAGCCCTGGCCTTGCTGATGCTGCCGCTGGTGGGCAGTTTCCCGACCTGGATCACCCTGACCGTCGCAGGCCTGGCCATGGGCATGATGATCTTTATCATGGCCAGCGGCCTGACCCTGATCTTTGGTTTGATGGATGTATTGAATTTTGGTCACGGTGCGTTTGTGTCCGTCGGCGCCTTCGTCGCTACGCTGGTGTTATTACCGATGCATGGCTGGATGGAAGCAGATTCATTGCTAATGAATCTGACCGCACTGGGCCTGGCTATCCTGCTGGCGATGCTGGCAACCGGTCTGCTGGGTTGGGCTTTCGAGCGCGTCATCATCATGCCCGTATATGGTCAACATTTGAAGCAAATCCTCATCACCATGGGCGGCATGATCGTTGCTGAACAGATGATCAATGTCATCTGGGGTGCAGAGCAAATCCCGCTGCCATTGCCTACCAGCTTGCGCGGCTCCATCCTGCTCGGTGATGCCGCCATAGAAAAATACCGCCTGATTGCTGTCGTGGTTGGCTTGCTGGTATTTGTTGCGATGTTCCTGATACTGAACCGCAGCAAGCTGGGTTTGCTGATACGTGCCGGTGTAGAAAATGGCGAGATGGTGGAAGCACTTGGTTACCGCATACGCCGCCTGTTCGTGCTGGTGTTTGCTGCCGGTTCGGCACTGGCTGGCCTCGGTGGTGTCATGTGGGGCTTATACAAAGAGAGCCTCACTGCAGCCATGGGCGGCGACATCATGGTCATGGTGTTTATCGTCATTATCATTGGTGGCCTGGGTTCTGTAGGCGGCTGTTTTATCGGTGCCTTGCTGATGGCGCTGGTCGCCAATTACGCTGGCTTCTTGGTGCCCAAGCTGGCGCTGGTGTCGAATATCCTGCTGATGATCGCCGTGTTGCTGTGGCGTCCGACTGGCTTGTACACCGTGGTAAGGCGTTAAGACATGAATGCAATGAAACAAATCCTGTCGGATGATTTTCCGCGTAACCGCTGGCTAGGACTTATCCTGGTGGCGATATTTTTCGGGCTGGCTTTTGCCCCCTTCATCACCAGCGGCGCACGGCCTTTGAATACTGCAGCCACCATCTGTGTCTATATCGTGCTGGTTGCTTCGTATGACTTGTTGCTCGGTTATACCGGCATAGTCTCTTTTGCTCACACCATGTTTTTTGGCATAGGTGCCTATGGCATAGGCCTGGCGCTGGCCAGTGGCACGCCATCATGGGGGCTGGCTGCTGTCGGCTTGCTGGCAGCATTGCTGGTGACGCTGGTACTAGCCCTGATCGTCGGGCTGTTTGCCTTGCGCGTAAGAGCGATTTTCTACGCCATGATCACGCTGGCTGTGGCTTCATCCTTTGCTGTGCTGGCATCACAATTGTCAGATTTTACGGGTGGAGAAGACGGCAAGACTTTTAGCGTGCCTGCTTTGCTGTCTCCTGCTTACCGTTTGTTTGAAACAGAGATATTTGGCCGCGTTGTCGATGGCAAGGTGATTACTTATTACATCGTGTTCATAAGCTGTGCCTTGTTATTCTTGTTCTTATTGCGCGTCGTCAATTCACCTTTTGGCCGGGTCTTGCAGGCCATACGCGAAAATGATTTCCGTGCCGAAGCACTGGGTTACCGCACCGTATATTACCGCATCCTGGCGAATTGCATTGCTGCCCTGGTTGCGGCTATGGCTGGTGCTCTGATGGCCTTGTGGTTGCGTTATGTGGGGCCCAAGACCATGCTGAGTTTTGAAGTCATGACAGACATTTTATTGATCGTGGTGATAGGTGGCATGGGGACCATGTATGGGGCTGTGGTTGGAGCGACCTTGTTCATACTGGCGCAGAATTATTTGAAGAGTTTGATGGGGGTGGCCTCGTCGTCTTTGTCTGATGTGCCGCTGTTGGCGAATGCCTTGCATCCGGACCGGTGGATGTTGTGGTTGGGGGTATTGTTTGTGGTGTCGATTTATTTTTTTCCGGCGGGGATAGTGGGGAAATTGAGGGGTAGTGGGAAGTGAGATTGATTACTCACGCGGTATGTCGATAAGCGGTAATCTACATGTCGTCGCTCCAGCGTAGGCTGGAGCCTAGTGGCGTTCGTTGCATACTTGTAGCGTGTGTAAAACGATTGCCCTCTGTGGATACAAGCCGGGTCTCGGCCCGGCGGCCGAAGTACTTTCTTTGGTCGCCAAAGAAAGTACTCAAAGAAAGGCGACCCAGGCGTAGCCGCCCCTAAAGGGGTTCCCGTTTGTGCAGTACAAAAAATGGGAAGGCCCGAAACTCGCTTCCCTTGCAGGGCGCACAATCGCTTGCAAGCGATTGCCGTTACGCTGGCGAGGTGCATGCACCTCGAAACCCCAGCTACACCTCAAACAGCGGTCCTTCTTGATCCATTTTCTGTACAGCACAAACGGCGTCGACACATGGGAACTGCGAAAAGTCAAAAGCAACGTCAAACCCAACAGGAACACCACCGATTCACGTAATTTTATCCCTTAGTTTTTTGCAAGCGGCAGGCCATCTGCGTACTCCCCATACAAAGCCTGGCCTGTCGTCCTTGCAAATCAGCGGCTATCCTGTTTCGAAACAAACTCCCTGTCCAGCAAGGAATAGCATTTAAGATCAACATAGCGCCCATGTTTGTATTCACATTCGCGCAGTACACCTTCTAGCCGGAAACCCAGTTTTTCTATCAAACGCCAACTGGCGATATTTTCTGGCTCAACCATGGCTTGCAAGCGGTGCAGGCTCAGGTGTTCAAAGCAGTGGGTGATGATGACGTTCATGCATTCAGGTATCACGGCCTTGCCCCAGTGGTCGGGAGAAAGCCAGAAGCCGGTTTCTGCGCAATGGTGTTCCTGTTCCCACTCGTGCAGGCCGCAAGTGCCTATCAATTGTTCCGGTTCCTCTTTGCTGCAAATGCCCCACCACAGGCCTGTGCCGTTTAGCCAGACCTGTTCATACCAGTCCATCTGCTCCTGACTTGACGCCAGGCTGTCGTAGCTGATGCCATAATATTCAGTGACACGCGGGTCGGATAAACCACGGAAAATTGCAGGCATATCAGTGGCGACTATGCGACGCAGTTGATAGTTGGTGGTCTCCAGTACGGGGAAGAGTTTGGTTTCAGGCATATAAGCTTTGCAATAACAGGTAACAATCAGACATTCTAATGCCTGTAGAGGCATGGAGTTGCGCTGTTCTGTAACTCCTTAACAATGCAAAATCTGGGATAATCCGTCTGCTCGTTATCAGCGAGTGAATTGATTAACAATATTGAAGAAATAATGAGCCCAGAGCAACGCAAAGAAGCTTCCGAACTGGAATTGCATAAACGTGGTATCCGCATCAATGTGCAATTGCATGTGATTGAGTCTGATGAAGAAGTGGAACTGCGCACGCCTGAAGAATTGATGCAGCGCATGCTGGCCTTGTGGGCGGTGACTGCAGTAGCTGCTGGTGGTGATGTTGTACACTATCGCGCCTATCTGGAAACGCATGGTCTGAAGTCTTGTTTATCAGCGCAGGAAAACGCATTTCTGTTTGCGGATGGCATCACCGAAGAATTGCGTGCGCAATTTCTGCAAAGGCAGGAAGCCCTGTATTTCCTCGCCTGGGCTGCGGGTTTGACAGACAAGCTGGCAGTTCCTACGCAAGCGGCGAACCTCAAGCAAATTCTGAAACTCTTCCCGCATGCGATGGAAGCACCCGAGCGTTTGCAGGCTGCCCTTAAGCCGCGTCGCAAGGGGCAAGTGCTGGACTGGTCGGACTTATTGTACCGCCTGCACTGGGCGGTTCGTCATGCACACATCACTGGCCGTGATGCTCCGGGTAATCTGAATGCAGATGCGGTGCGCGAATGGCATCAGGCGGCCAACTGGCTGTGCCGGTATGAAGCAGAAAATGACTGGGACAAGGTCAGTACCGAAACTTGATTCAGCTCAGTGAAAAAGATAGTCAGAAAGACTTGATACTTATACGTCCAGTCTTGCAATCATTGACTTCTTCCAACATCTTCTGGCAGCGCGGGCCTGAGAATTCAGCCTGCAGGGCGTCAAGAAAAACCCGTGTCCTGGCAGGCATCAGGCGACGGCCTGGGAATACCGCCCAGACAGTGACTTCAGGCAGTTTCCAGTCTTCCAGCAAGGGCACCAGCTCGCCTTTATGCACATGCTGACCGGCAAAGTGGTCAGCCAGCATGGTGATGCCTTTGCCACGCACAGCCAGGCGCGTCAGTAATTCCGGCGAATTGGCACTGGCCCGGCCAGGGGGTATGCCTTCCCAGACTGCGCCATCTTTTTCCATGCGCCAGACCGAGGCTTCGCCATTGCGGGTATTCAGTCTCAGGCAATCATGCTCCATCAGGGCCTCAGGCTCTGCTGGCGCACCATGCAGTTTCAGGTAGGCAGGTGACGCATACAAGCCCACACTGAAACGTACCAGCCCACGGGCCGCGAGTGAGGCATCGTCCGGCAAGTCGCCAACGCGTATGGCCACATCAAAATTCTCACCTATCAAATCCACCCGGCGCGGTGATAAATCCAGTTCCAGGTTTACCGCCGGGTATTTGCTGATGAAGTCAGATAACAACTCACCCATCTGATGATTACCAAAATCGCCAGGCATGGATACCTTCAGCTTGCCATTCGGTTCTACCTGCCTGTGCTGGGTCAGGGCCAGCGTGGCATTCACTTCTTCCTGCACATGTTGGGCATGCAGCAAAACATTTTGACCCAGGTCAGTCACCGTCAGCTTGCGGGTGGTGCGCAAGATCAGGCGCTCACCCAGCTGGGCTTCAAGGGCAGATATACGGCGTGACAAGGTTGATTTTGGTACGCCCAGCTTCTCTGCCGCCTTGCTGAAGCTGCCTTCTTCAACCACGCGGGCAAATAGCAAAAGGTCATTGGCTTCGAGGGTCATGATCGCGCCTCCATACTATTTTCCTATTTTTGGAACAATGATATCCATTTTAACGCCTTCCGGATTGTTTTTGGAACGATTAAAGTACGTCCATCAAACTTTATCTGAAAGGAACACAAAATGAACATCCTGCAAATCAACTCCAGCGCCCGCGTCCAAGGTTCTCATTCCACTCAACTGGCAAATAGCCTGGTTGAGGCTTTACTGGAAACATCTTCTGGTGCCACCGTGAATGTACGTGATCTGGGTAGCAATCCTCACCCCATACTTGATGAAACAGCACTGCAAGCCTTGTTCACACCAGCAGACCAGCGCACGACAGAACAGCAAGCCCGCGTTGCCCTGGATGATGCATTGATTGCAGAAATCCAGTCCGCAGATGTAGTAGTACTCGGCGCACCGATGTATAACTTTGGTATCTCGGCCCAATTGAAAAACTGGATAGATGCGATTTCCCGCGCCCAGGTGACTTTCCGTTATACCGCCAATGGCCCTGAAGGTTTGTTGACTGGCAAGAAAGTCTATGTAGTACTGACACGTGGCGGCCTGTATCGCAATACACCAAACGACACACAAATGCCTTACCTGAAAACCTTCTTTGGCTTCCTGGGCATGACCGATGTAGAGTTTGTCTATGCAGAGGGTCTGGCCATGGGCCCGGATGCAGAAAAAGCATCTCTGGCTTCAGCACACCAGCAAATTAATGATTTACTGCCTGCTTAATCGACAACTAATCGAAAACATTAACGGGCTAACTACGAGGACGATGAATCATGGAAACGACAGATGTAGTTGCAAGCAGCACAGTTCAACAGACTGAAAGCGTGAACAAATCACGCACGGTAGAGCAACTGGTCGCCGGTCAGCCTATTTCAGATGGTGCCGGTGTCAAGCTGACACGGGTATTGACACAGCCACTGCAATACCGGCTGGACCCCTTCCTCATGCTGGATGCTTTCGGCAGTGATGAGGCAGGTGACTACATCGCCGGTTTCCCCAGTCATCCGCACCGTGGTTTTGAAACGGTTACTTACATGCTGGCCGGGCGCATGCGCCATCGCGACAGTGCCGGTAATGAAGGCTTGCTGCAAAACGGCGGTGTGCAATGGATGACAGCAGGTCGTGGCGTGATTCACTCCGAAATGCCGGAACAGGAAGAAGGCCGCATGGCAGGCTTCCAGTTATGGCTGAACCTGCCAGCAAAAGACAAGATGATCGCCCCCTGGTATCGGGATATCCAGAGCGACACCATCCCTGAAGTGCTGACCGCAGCCGGTGTCAAGGTACGCATCATCGCTGGTAGCAGCCATGGCGTGGCAGGTGCCGTACAGCGTGAAGTAACCCAGCCGCTATACCTGGATATACACATGCCAGCCGGTAGCAGTTTCAGCCACAGCCTGCCAGCCAGCTTCAATGCCTTTGTGTGCGTCTATGAAGGTGAGGTGCAGATAGGCGAGCGTGAGGTGCCGGTGCAACGCATGGCGATTTTGAAAAAATCGCCGGATGCGGATGGCGTGGTGATAGACGCCAAAGTGAATAGTCGCTTGTTGCTGATTGCTGGCCAGCCCCTAGGTGAAACGATTGTTCAGTATGGGCCGTTTGTGATGAACAGTCAGGCGGAGATATTCAAGGCGATCAGTGATTTTCGCGAAGGCAAATTGGTGAGCGATATTTGATGGAGATTACCGTAAATAGCACCCCTTGAAGCTGTCGGAATTTGCAGATTGTAGGTTGGGCTACGTCTCATCAGCCCAACACTCAGCCTCGAAGTAACGTATACGTTTATTAAACGCCCAGTGTTGGGCTGGTAAATCGTAGCCCAACCTACGACATTACTGAAGAACAAAATAAAATCTACATGTAAGGAAAACAAAATGAAACAAACAGAAACCATAGGACCCGTCTTCGGTTCCTTCATCGCCCGTGTGCTGATTGCCCTGATCTTCGTGGCATCCGGTGCCAGCAAGATATCCGGCTTTGAGCAAACCGTAGGCTATATCGCCAGCAAGGGTCTGCCTTTGCCAGCGCTGGGTGCAATTGCTGCCATCGTGGTGGAACTGGGTGGTGGCCTCATGCTCATCGTCGGCTGGCGTACACGCTGGGCAGCTGCGGCAATGATACTGTTCACACTGGCAGCGGCTTTCATCTTCCATAATTTCTGGGGTGTACCAGCAGATGTGGCACAAAACCAGATGATACATTTCATGAAAAATATTTCCATGGCGGGCGGCCTGCTGTATGTCCTGATACATGGCAGTGGTGGCTGGAGTCTGGATGCTCGTAAAGCCTGATCAGGAATATCTTGCCCGGCTACAATAGTTGAAAACAGCGGATTTGTCTGAAGGCAAATCCGCTGTTTTTTTTACGTGGAAATGTCGTCGTTTCATCGTCCTGTAATCTTGTCTTCATACGCCTGACATATTCTTGTCCAATACTCCCGTGGATTAGCTCAATTGTCCATGCGGGGTAAATGCGATGAAGATAGAAATCAACGGGATTTCCAAAACCTTTAAAGGTGGTTACCAGGCGCTGGACAATATTGCACTGACTTTTGCGCCTGGTGAAATGGTTGCGCTTATCGGCGCATCCGGTTCTGGCAAATCAACTTTATTGCGCCATATCTCTGGCCTGATCACCGCCAATGCCGACAAGAATGATATCCGTCTCGGAGAGCAGGTTTTGCAGGCGAATGGCGTGGTTGGCAAGCAGATACGTCATCTGCGTTCGCAAATCGGTTTTGTCTTTCAGCAATTCAATCTGGTCGGGCGTTTGCCTGTGCTGACCAATGTGCTCACAGGTGGCATTGCCCGCATTCCGCTGTGGCGTAGTTGTTTCCGTATTTTTACCAAAGAAGAAAAAGCCCTGGGCCTGGCCGCGCTGGCACGCGTGGGTATTGCTGAACATGCTTATAAACGTGCGTCTGCCCTGTCTGGCGGCCAGCAACAGCGTGCAGCGATTGCCCGCACTATCGTGCAACAAGCCAAGGTCATTCTGGCTGATGAGCCGATAGCCTCGCTGGATCCTGAATCCGCACGCCGTGTCATGCAGACCCTGGCGGACCTGAATCGCCAGGATGGTACGACGGTAGTGGTATCCCTGCATCAGGTCGATGTGGCTTTTCGTTTTTGCCCGCGCACTGTTGCGCTCTCGCGTGGCCGTGTCGTGTATGACGGCCCTTCCAGCGAACTGACAGTCGCCATGTTGCGCGACCTGTATGGTGCAGAGGCAGAAGAATTGCTTAATCCTGTATCAGTCAACATGGCAAGTGCTGCACCGGTTACCGACCCACTCTCTTTACCCACTCTCGCGGCTGCCGCCTGAGTTTCTTTTCTCTTCAGGAGTATTTCCATGTTTCGTCAATTCGTGCGCAGTTTGACTCTGGGCCTGGTGATGGCCGCAACTGCTAATGCTGTCATGGCAGAAGATGCGGTCAAGACTTTGAACTTTGGCCTCATCTCTACCGAATCTTCCCAAAACCTGAAACAGGACTGGCAGCCAGTGCTGGATGATATGAGCAAAAAGCTTGGTATCAAGGTCACGGCTTTCTTTGCATCAGACTATGCTGGCGTGATTGAGGGCATGCGTTTCAATAAAGTGCAATTTGCCTGGTTGGGTAATAAGTCGGCTATCGAGGCCGTCGATCGTGCCAATTCCGAAGTGTTTGCGCAGATGGTGAATGCTGACGGCACTCTTGGTTATTACAGCATGATCAGCGTGCACAAGGATAGCTCCTATCAAACCATGGAAGATGTCTTAAAAAATGCCAAGAATATGAATTTCGGCATAGGTGACCCCAACTCCACTTCCGGTTTCCTGGTGCCCAGCTATTATGTGTTTGCACAAAACAATGTGAACCCGAAAACAGCATTCAAGACTGTGCGTGGTGCCAATCATGAAACCAATATCCTGGCTGTTGCCAACAAGCAGGTAGATGCTGCCGTGCATAGTTCTGATACGCTGGACCGCATCAAGGCACGCCAGCCAGAAACAGCCAGCCAATTGCGCCAGGTCTGGAAATCCCCTCTGATCGCTGCTGATCCCCTGGTATGGCGCAAGGACTTGCCAGCCGATATGAAAAACAAGATCAAGGATTTCTTTGTCAACTACGGTAAGACTGGCCCTGATGCGGCGCGTGAAAAAGCACAACTGGCCAAGCTGACTCTGGGTGGTTTCCAGGATTCCAGCAATGCTCAGTTGAAGCCTGTACGTCAGCTTGAATTGTTCAAGGAAAAAGTCAAGATAGAAGCAGACGTCGCCCTGAATGCGGATGAAAAGAAAGCCAAGCTCGACGACATCAACCGCAAGCTGAACGACATCGCCAAGTCTTGATAGCATGAACAGCACACCAACAGCCCGCCCACAAGTCGTCATGAATTTGCCGGAAGCACCCAAGCGTGATACCGGTAAATTATTGGTCTGGGGCATAGTCCTGGCGATACTTGCCATGTCATGGCAGGGCGCTGACATGCGCCCTCTGGAATTACTGCGTGACAGCGGCAATATGCTGACCTATGCCGCCAGTTTTTTTCCACCAGATTTTCATGAATGGCGCATTTATTTGCAAGAGCTGTTGGTGACTTTACAGATTGCTGCCTGGGGTACTGCGCTGGCTGTAGTCTGTTCCATTCCCCTGGGTTTGTTGAGTTCTTCGAATATCGCACCAGCCTGGGTCAGCCAGCCTGTGCGTCGATTGATGGATGCCGCACGTGCCATCAATGAAATGGTGTTTGCCATGCTGTTTGTAGTAGCGGTTGGTCTTGGTCCTTTTGCCGGTGTGCTGGCCTTGTTCGTGCATACGACCGGTATTTTGTCCAAGCTGTTTTCTGAAGCTGTGGAGGCGATAGACCCGCAACCGGTAGAAGGCATACGTGCCACAGGTGCGCATGCGCTGGAAGAAATAGTCTATGGCGTCTTGCCACAGGTCATGCCACTGTGGGTGTCATTCGCCCTGTACCGCTTTGAATCAAATGTACGCTCTGCCACAGTCGTTGGTATGGTCGGTGCCGGTGGCATAGGCGTGATCCTGTGGGAAGTCATACGTGCCTTCCAGTATGCGCAGACTTGCGCCGTCTTATTGATGATCGTGCTGACAGTCAGCATGATAGATGTGATTTCTTCCCGTCTCAGAAAAGTCTTCATCTGATATATAGCAGATATGCAAACACAAAATCGCCAGATCGTCCAGGGCATCACCCTCCCGCAAGTTATAGACTGGCTGCAAAACCGTGCCGGTGGTCTGTATGGTGGCGAAGCCATCACCCAGCTCGAGCACGCCATGCAATGTGCCAGCCTTGCCATGGAAGAAGGCGCAAGCGATGCCCTGGTCATCGCCGCGCTTTTGCATGACCTGGCACATATGGCAGATGATGAAACTGATGAAACTTTTCCGCATGGTGAGCTGGCTGCCTTGTTATTGGCAGAATTGTTTGACCGGGATGTGACTGAACCGATACGTATGCATGTCGATGCCAAACGCTACCTGTGTGCGGCAGATCCGTTGTACTGGTCAGGTTTGTCACATGCATCACAACGCAGCCTGATCTGGCAGGGTGGCCCATTTTCAGTGACGCAAGCAACGGAATTTATAGATCAGGACTATGCCGAAGATGCAGTCAGATTGCGTCAGTGGGATGACACGGCAAAAGTGGTTGGTGCCAAGACTGTGGATTTGCAAGTTTTCATCAGCATGATGGAAAAACTGAATTTGCAATTCACGAGACAGGCTGAAACAGCGTGAGGCCGTAGGTAATACTGGCTGCACTAACCTTTCGAAGCTGTACTACTCTTTTGAAAATATCTTTAACAGCTTTTGCCCTGCCACATGTATAGGCCCGCTATTGTCTATGCAGATAATATCCTGGTCATCAGGCACGGTAAATTTCAAACCCCGATCCAGACGGTTCAACAAGGCTGCACCAGACTCACGCTGGCGTTTTTCCATGCGCTGCCTGATTTGCTCGGGATCAGCCATGATCCAGATGATGCGCACATCCGGGAATAGCTGGCGCAGTTGTGGCAGGTATTCACGCGAACCATTGACGATGACATCCTGGCCGCATTTGAGCTTGGCCTCGATATTCCTGCGTATACCATAACACAGGCCATTGGCTTGCCACTGCATGCAAAAATGACCGGCGGCAGCGGCTTGCCAATAAGCTTCCTGGTTCAAGACTTCATGCGCTTCACTGTCGTGAGCGGGGCGGGTGATAGCCCGCTGCGCAAACTCCAGTGCCGCATTGGTGGGCAGGTTGTCTTTGACCCAGTGCAGCAGGGTATCCTTGCCAGCGCCTGAAGGACCGACGACAAAATACAGACGGCCAGCCGCAGGCAGGGATTTTTGTTGTACCCTGGCCTGGAAGGGAAAACGCATCCAGAAGTTCAAAGGCGCACCGGGCCGTTCTTCACGGAATATCGTCAGCGCATCAATATCGAGCGGTGTATTGTCCAGCAGGCGTGAGAACTGCTGTTCCGCTGCCTTACGCAAGGCATATTGTGCATCGGCATCCACCTCCAGTAAATCATCGCTGAGTGTCAGGTGGAAGCGATATTCTTCTTCAGTATATGGGTAGCCCCATTGCTGCAATAGAGCTTCCTGCCTTGCACTGAGACCGGCATGACGGCGCTTCGCCAGATAAGCCGCATCAGGGGCGCGGCGTAACAAGTCAAAATAACTGACGCAACGCATGGCCAGGGCATTGATCTCGGCTTCATCACCCTGCGGGCGAATGGCCAGGAAATTGCCCATCATGCGTATCTGCATTTCCCTGATGCTGATGACAGGCTGTACCTGGGCAAAGGCACTGGCCATCTGTATCAGGTCGGCTTCCTGGAAACCTTCGAGCAAATTGAACGGCGCTTTCAGCGTCGCATGAAAACCGTAGCGCCGGGCTTCACTGGTGAGCTGGCTAAGCAAAATATCTGGCACTCCATTGATATGTGCTTGCGGTATTTTCCCGGCGTGCATGGGGTCGCGCCCCAGCCAGCTGGCACCGGCTTGCCACCATGGGCTGTCCGGTGCAGGGGAAAAGTAGAGAGCATAGCGCATCAGGCGGCCAGTTCCAGGCTTTGCTGATATTGCAGGCGTTGCGGCTCTGCGCAAAATACCAGCTTGCCAGCGGCGATGGTGGCAATCAGGCGCGGGCTGCCGTCAGCCTGTTTTTCTATCATGATGAGATCAGCACGCTGGCCAGCAGCGATATTGCCCCTGTCATGCAAGCCCAGTACGCGGGCAGGATTCAGCGACACCAGTTGCCAGGCCTGTGCCAGGCTGCAGACATCTTCCTGTTCCAGACGGAAAGGCGCATGCAGCAAGGCCGGGTAGTAATAGTCAGATGCCAGCGTGTCACACAGGCCACGGCGCACTGCATCGCTGGCTGACAGACCGCCACAGTGGCTGCCACCGAGCAAGACATTCGGTGCGCCCATGACAACATGGTTGCCCAGGGCTTTTGCTGCCTGCAAGGCTTCTTCCGTCTTGGGGAATTCACTGACATCAACGCCAAGTTCCTGGAAGCGCTCCCTGTCCATGCGGGTTTCATCATCATGCGATGCCATGGCGATGCCGTGCTGCCGGCAAGCTGCAGCCAGTTGGCTGATCGCCTGTGCTACTTTTGGGGAGCGTGATTGTGCCTTGTGCAGACGTTCCAGAAAACCGGCAACATCGCAACGTGCGCGCTCGGCGTAAGCTACCAGTTTTTCTGGCGACGCACTCTTCTTCAAGATGGATGGCAGGTGTTCATTGAAGGCAAAGAAGGCGATCAGACCTGACTCTACCCAGCTCAGTGCATCATGCAAGCCATCGAGATGGTGGTTTTCAAAACGCAGATGTATCAGGTGATCGGCATGCACGCGGGATTTTTGTGCGGCCACTTGTTCTAGCGTGGCCAGTGCGGCTTCACGTCCGCGCAAGCCGCCTTCCCATGAAAAGGTCAGACCGTGGCAGGCGGTGGTAATACCATTGCTGATCAGTTGTCTGTCGGTATCGGCAAAGGCAATATCGTAGGCAAAGCTGGTGGCCGGGCGCGGTTGTAACTGACGTTCAAAAGCATCACCATGAATATCAACCAGGCCGGGCAGTATCAGCAAACCTGTGGCATCAAAAAACTGTGGTTTGTTATGGTGCTGGAAGTGGTTGCTGTCTGTACTTGCAATGTGTAGTCCGTGCAAATAGATGCTGTCTTCAGACCAGGCAGTGTGACCGTTCTGGTCTTGTTGCAGATACTTGCCACCCTGTATTGCGATATGCGTTTCCATGCTGATCCCCTTGCTCGCGATGACAAATCATAAACCCGAAATATGACTGGAAATTGACAAGAAAATCTCAGATCAGATGTCATCAAGACTTCATCTAAGCCTGCTGTAATGTGGGGCTATGAATGCTGACCAAACTCCCAACTCTGCCCAGCAAGAGCGTGCCCGCTGGATGTCCATACTGGCGAAAGCGCCTGCACCAGAACTGGCTGCCAGCGTGCGCCAGTTCGGTGAACTGCCCTCTTATTTATGGTTAAGAAAACCCGAGACTGGCTTGGCGATGGTGCGCGCCAGAACCGGTGGCAGTGGCAGCCAGTTCAATCTCGGTGAAATGTCAGTCACGCGCTGCGCCTTGCGTCTGGCGACAGGAGAAACAGGCGTGGCCTATGTGGCCGGTCGCGACCAGCGGCATGCAGAATGGGCAGCGATTTTTGATGCGCTGATGCAAGGTGAGCACAGGCCAACGGTCGAAGAAAATATCATCAAGCCACTAGAGTTATTGTTGCAGCAGAAGCGTGAACAATTACAGGCTGAAGCGCAAGCAACCAGGGTGGAATTCATGACTATGGTCAGAGGAGAAGATGCATGACATATACACTGGACACTAGTGAGAAAACTGCGTCATCCATGCAGCAACTGTTGCCCGCATGGGAAGACACGGTGCATGATGCGCAAACAGTTTTTCGCAGTTTGTTGAAAGCCTTGTCCGAGCCTGGCACTATCCAGCGTCTCAAGGTGAACCTGCAAGCGCCTGCTCCTCTGCATATGGCGACAGCCGCAGCTTGCCTGGCGCTGATGGATTATGAAACCACAGCCTGGCTGGCAGATGAACTGGATAATGATGCCGTGCGCACTTATCTGCGTTTCCATTGCGGTCTGCCGCTGGTACATGAAAAATCTTCAGCAAATTTTGCAGTACTAGGTAGCTCATTACAGCAACTGGATTTGCAGGGCTTTGCCCAAGGCAGCATGACTTATCCGGACAAATCTGCGACTCTGCTCATACAAGTCGATGATTTTTTGAATGGCACTGAATACCAACTCACAGGCCCTGGCATCAAGGATAAACGCAGCATACGTATCAGTGGTTTGCCTGCAGACTTTGTCAGCAAATGGCAAGCCAATTGCGCCGCCTTTCCGCAAGGTGTGGATGTGATTTTTTGCAGCGGCGATGCAGTACTCGGTTTGCCACGCACCAGCAAAATAGCAGCAGTGCAGTCGGAGGAGTTGCCATGTACGTAGCCGTCAAAGGTGGTGAGAAGGCCATTGCCCAGTCGTATGAAGCGCTGGCGAAAATGCGACGTGGCGATACTGACGTACCAGAACTCAGCATCACCCAGATACGCGAACAAATGTCTCTGGCCGTGGCCCGCGTCATGGGCGAGGCCTCGCTGTATGACAAAGACCTGGCGGCGCTCGCCATCAAACAAGCCAGTGGTGATTTGATAGAAGCGATCTTCCTGCTGCGCGCCTACCGCACGACCTTGCCACGCCTGATGGCGACCGTGCCTGTTGACACCGCCAATATGCTGATACAAAGACGCATCTCGGCGACCTTCAAGGATGTGCCGGGTGGCCAGGTATTGGGGGCGACTTATGACTATACTCAGCGCCTGCTGGACTTTTCACTGGCGGCAGAAGCCATGAGTAGTGGTGGTACTGAACCTGTAGCGCAGGAAAACATAACAGCAGAAGCCTGCCCGCGTGTACTCGATTTCTTGAACGCTGAAGGCTTGATCGAGCCTGAATTGATACCTGAGGGCGACCCCGAGCCTTTTGACCTGACGCGTGAGCCTTTGCAATTCCCCGCCAGCCGCGCCTTGCGCCTGCAAAGCCTGGCACGCGGTGATGAAGGCTTCCTGCTGGCACTGGCCTATTCCACCCAACGCGGTTATGCCCGCAATCATCCTTTCGCAGGTGAGATACGTTATGGCAAGGTCAGCGTGCAAGTCGTGCCTGAAGAACTGGGCTTTGCCATAGACATAGGCGAGATCGATATCACTGAATGCCAGATGGTGAACCAGTTCGTGGGTTCACAAAATGAAGCACCTAAGTTCACACGTGGCTATGGCCTGGGCTTTGGTCATTGCGAGCGCAAGACCATGGCCATGGGGGTGGTGGATCGTGCCTTGCGTGCCAGCGAGCTGAAAGAAGAGATCACTGCACCGGCACAGATGGAAGAATTCGTGCTCTACCATGCCGACAATGTAGAAGCATCCGGTTTCTTGCAACATCTTAAGCTGCCACATTATGTGGATTTCCAGGCTGAACTCAGTCTCTTGCGTGGCATACGTGCCACCATTGATGCCAAGGCTGCTGAAGCTGGCAAGCTTGAAGCAGCAGATGAACAAGCAGATGACGAAGCCGCTGAAAAATCAGGCAAGAAGGCAGCATGATGATGGAGATGGACACCATGGAAACTCAGGAATATCAAGAGACCCCAGAACAAGCCCAAGCCCAAGCCGCGCCTGCCAGGACTGAGCCTGAAGCTGGTTATAATTTTGCCTATCTCGATGAGCAAACCAAGCGCATGATCAGGCGCGCCATTTTGAAAGCAGTTGCCATACCTGGTTACCAGGTACCATTCGGCGGGCGTGAAATGCCACTGCCTTATGGATGGGGCACAGGCGGCATACAAGTTACTGCCGCCATCATAGGCCAGGATGATGTCTTGAAAGTCATCGATCAGGGGTCTGACGACACCACCAACGCAGTCAATATACGCCGCTTCTTCCGTCGCACCACGGGTGTGGCAACGACGGAAAAAACCACGGTGGCGACCGTCATACAAACCCGCCATCGCATTCCGGAAACACCTTTGGCTGAAGGGCAGATCATGGTATATCAGGTGCCTATCCCTGAACCCCTGCGCTGGCTGGAACCCAGTGAGACTGAGACCCGCAAATACCATGCGATGGCTGACTATGGCCTCATGAGCGTCAAGCTGTATGAAGATATCGCCAGACTGGGCAAGATAGAAACTGCTTATGATTATCCTGTCATCGTCAACGAGCGCTACCTGATGCGCCCTTCACCGATACCCAAGTTTGACAATCCCAAGATGGATAAAAATCCAGCATTGCAATTATTTGGTGTCGGTCGCGAAAAACGTATCTATGCCGTTCCGCCTTATACGCCGGTGAAGAGCCTGGATTTTGAAGACTATCCTTTCGAGATAGAACACTGGGATCACCGCTGCGCCATGTGCGATGCGAATGACAGCTTCCTCGACGAAGTCATCGTCGATGATCAGGGTTCACGCATGTTTGTTTGCAGCGATACTGATTATTGCCGCAGCCGCAGGGAAGAACAGGCATGAGCAAGATGAATATTGAAAAAAATTTGGATAACAACGAGCCCCTGCTGCAGGCACGCAATGTCAGCAAGTTTTATGGTGGCAAGATTGCTTGTGAACAAGTCAACCTGAGCCTTTATCCGGGTGAAGTGCTGGGCATAGTTGGTGAATCCGGTTCTGGCAAATCTACTTTGTTGAATTGCCTGGCAGGCCAGTTGCAGCCAGAGCAGGGCGAAGTTTTGTTCAATACCCGTGATGAAGGCATGGTGGAGTTGTTCACGATCAGCGAGGCACGCCGCCGCTTGCTGGCCCGCACGGACTGGGGCTTTGTCCACCAAAGTGCCAGGGATGGCTTACGGGTAGAAGTCTCTGCCGGTGCCAATGTCGGTGAACGACTGATGGCTGTTGGTGCCCGCCATTATGGTCAGATACGTGCCGAGGCGCAGGACTGGTTGCACAGGGTGGAAATTGATGCTGCCCGCATAGATGATTTGCCGCGTGACTTCTCTGGCGGCATGCAACAGCGTTTGCAAATTGCCCGCAACCTGGTGACCAAACCGCGCCTGATTTTCATGGATGAACCTACCGCCAGCCTCGACGTTTCCGTCCAGGCGCGCTTGCTGGACTTATTGCGTCAACTGGTTTCGCAATTGCAGGTAGCCGCCGTCATCGTCACCCATGACCTGGCAGTGGCGCGTTTGCTGGCGCACCGGCTCATGGTCATGCGCCAGGGGCAGGTAGTTGAAGAGGGTTTGACTGATCAGGTACTTGATGACCCGCAGCATCCCTATACCCAGTTGCTGGTGTCATCCGTCTTGCAGGCTTGAGGAACACATGTTGAAACGTATCGTTGTTGAAGGCTTGTCCAAGGACTTTACCCTGCACCTGCAAGGCGGGCAGGAAATGTCCATCCTGTCCAAAATAGACATGCAGGTAGATGCTGGTGAATGCGTAGTCATCCACGCGCCATCGGGTGCAGGCAAGAGTACCCTGCTGCGCTGCCTGTATGCCAATTACCGTGCCAGCAGTGGCAGCGTGAATATCTGGCACAAGGGTGATGCAGATGACGGCGGCTGGGTCGATGTGCAATCTGCACCTGCACAACAAGTGCTGGCAGTCAGGCATAGTACCCTGGGTTTCGTGACCCAGTTCCTGCGTGTGATACCACGTATCAGTACACTGGACCTGGTGGCAGAACCCTTGCTCATGCGCGGCGTGGAAAAGCAGGCTGCTTATGAACAGGCAGAAGAACTCTTGTCACGCCTGCGCATACCCAAACGCCTGTGGCAAATCCCGCCTGCGACTTTTTCTGGCGGTGAACAACAACGCGTGAATATTGCCCGCACCATGATTTGCGATTACCCCATACTCTTGCTTGATGAGCCAACTGCCTCACTGGATGAAGCCAATCGCGCCACCGTCATCGACATGATCAATGGGGCGCGTGAACGCGGTGCTGCTGTTGTCGGCATCTTCCATGATGAAGTAGTGCGCCAGGCGCTGGCGACCAGAATTTTTTCCATCCCCGCAGCAGTTTCTTTGGTGGCAGCATGATGAACAGAATAGAGAACGCACAAATTGTTTTGGCCGATGAAGTCATCAGCGGTTCCATGCTGGTAGAACAGGGCAGGATAGCTGATCTGACTGAAGCCGCACGTGCTTCCAGTGTCACAGGTACAGATGACTGGCAAGGCGATTATCTCTTGCCGGGTATGGTAGAGCTGCATACTGACAATCTGGAAAAACACCTGATGCCACGCCCCAAGGTAGTCTGGCCTACTCTGCCTGCTATTTTGGCGCATGATGCCCAGATCGCTGCATCCGGCATCACGACTGTGCTTGATGCAATTTCAGTCGGTGACATCGATTCAGACAGCCTGCGCAATGACACTCTCGATTCTTGTACCCAAGGTTTGCGCATGGCCGCAGACTCAGGCATCCTGCGGGCAGACCACTTCTTGCACATGCGCCTGGAACTGGCGGAAGAAGGCTTGCTGGACATGTTCGCTCCTTATCTGCATGACGATCGCCTGAAGCTGGTTTCCTTGATGGACCATACACCCGGCCAAAGGCAGTGGACAGACCTGACGCATTACCGCGTCTATGTATCCGGCAAGCGCGGCTGGAGCGAAGAAAAAGTCGATTCCATGCTCGAACGTTTACTGCTCAGGCAAGTCGCGTATGCAGCATCCAATCGCCGCGCCATCGTCGCCAGTTGCCGTGAACTGGATGTGCCAGTCCCACTGGCTACCCATGATGATACAACGGTGGAACATGTGGCCGAAGGTGTTGATGATGGCGTGACGATATCTGAATTTCCGACTACGGTTGCTGCTGCAAGTGCTGCCCGTGAACAGGGCCTGGGCATCATCATGGGCGCGCCGAATATGGTACGTGGTGGTTCACACTCAGGCAATGTCTCGGCGGCAGAACTGGCGCGCCTGGACTTACTCGATGTGCTGTCTTCAGACTATGTGCCTGCCAGCCTCTTGCATGCAGCTTTCCTGCTGCAAAATGAAGGCTTTGGTTTGCCCAAGGCAGTGGCGACCGTGACGCGCAATCCGGCGCGCATGATAGGTCTGCATGACAGGGGAGAGATTGCAGTTGGCTTGCGTGCTGACTTTTTACGCGTGCGTGTAGTACGTGGCATACCTGTTGTCATGGGCGTATGGAAAGCGGGCAACAGGATTGCCTGAGTTATAAAGAATAGACATAAAGAACAGACATAAAGGACAGATGCCGTCTGGCGATCATTGTTTCAATTGTGGCATGGAAAATTGATTGCTTACGTCAGATGCTGGCGCAAAAAATTAGCAATGTCGTCCAGTGCCTCGCGGGCGGCTATCAGTGTTGACAGGCTGGCGGGAAAGACATGCGTCATTCCTTCCCATATATGCACCTCAGCCGTTCCGCCTGCCGCGCTGAGTATTTGCGCATAGCGGATAGCATCGTCCATCAGCACTTCGTCTGCTCCGACATGCAGCCTGACAGGGGCGATTCCTTCATGCCGGGCAAATAATGCAGAAACCAGCGGGTCTTTTGTATCGGTATCCTGATTGCCCAGATAGAGCGCGGCAGCCTTGGCCAATATTTCGCGGCTTAATAATGGATCATGTGCAGCCCTTGTACTCATTGATACACCGGAGAGGCTAAGGTCGGTCCAGGGTGACATGACTGCTGCACACACTGGTGTTGTCAGACCTGCTCCGGCAAGCTCTTGCAAACGCGACAGCAAGGCCAGCGCCAATCCACCACCTGCAGAATCGCCTACCAGGGCGATACGTCGGTAGCCCAGCGCAATCAAGCCCTTGTAAGCCGCGATGGCATCTTCCAAAGCACCTGGGAAACGATGCTCAGGTGCCAGGCGATAATCAGGTACGAAGGCCTTGACGCCAGCGCGGGCAGCGATCTGACCGGCCAGGTTCTGGTAAGCGGCAGATGAGCCCAGCACGTAGCCGCCGCCGTGCAAATACAAGATGGCGGCATCACTTTGGGCACCAGCCGGGCTGCACCACGCACCTGGTATGCCGGCAACGCTGGACGTCTCATAGTCAACTGCATCTGCAAGCGGCACCTGCCTCATCAGGGCATCAAAGCCAGGGCGCGCTTCGGGTGTAAGTTCAAGTTTCGGGGCTGATACCAGTGCCGCGCGCAGGTCCGCCATGAAGGCACGATCCTGATCATGTTGTTGATGATGAATGATGGTGTTATGTGATTTCATAATGTATCCCTTAAAGCGGTGATCAAAGCAATCGGTGTGACGACGAGCGATAAAATTCCACCAAAAACAGCCTTTAAGATCACGAACTGGCTAAGTATTAAAACAATCGCCCCCTGCACCGGTCCGAGAATGGCGTAGGCCGCCGCGCAGATGGTGGTGACAATGACACCCACTACTGCGCTTCGCAGAAACACATTGCGCGGCAAACTATGCTTGCCTTCCAGTGTTTGCAGTTTTCCACTACTACGACGCTGGCGGGTCAACAGCGACGGTATCAGTGAGCTCATAAAAGCAACCGCGAAGCTTTGTGGCACGATATCCAGAACAACCTTGCGGCTGCCCAAATCGATATGGGTGTCCGATTGAAAAAACAGCAACGCAAACGCGATACTGAGAACAACACTGAATACCGTATTGATTGCAGTTTCCCTGGCAATGTACGAGTTATGCTTCGTTGTCATACCTATGTCCTTAGCGAGAGTTAGCCAAGGATTGGTCCTGTGCCAGCTCGGTGAAATAAGCTTTGAGGCTGCGTGGTTCCCTGCCCAGGATTGCCCGCAAAGTCAGCGAGTTGCCTTGCAAGCCATGCCTGTCGTAATACGCATACATAGCGCGCAACATCTGCGTGGGTCGTGCGGCATCTGGCAGATGGACCATGGCTGCCCATTGCTCGAACGTAGGTGTCACTGACTTGACTTCGCGTCCCAGTACTTCGCCCATGATGCGCACCACATGGTCGCGATCGGTATTTTCGCCAGCGGTCAATTCAAACGTGCCATACGCCAGGGCATCGCCGGTCAATGCAAGCGCGGCCACTTCGGCCACGTCGCGATAATCCACACGGCCCAGGGTTGAAGTGCTTGAAAATGGTTCTGCAAAAACGCCATGCTCAGCTGCCACTGGCAGGGCTGGTGCCATGTTTTGATAGAAAACACCAGGTTGTAACAAGGTGTACTGCATGCCAGAACGTATCAATGCTTCTTCCACCGCTGGCTTGCCATTATGATTGGCCAGTTGACTAATGACCGGGTGTATCGCGCCTGAGAATAAGAAGCGGCGCACACCTGCCGCTTTGGCAGCTTCAACCAGTTGCATACCAACCTGCGCTTCGTCTTGCAGGAAAGCTGGTGCCAGATAAAAAACGCCATCTACGCCTTGCAGGGCAGATTCAATCGCAGCGCGGTCGCTCAGATCACCGATGGCGATTTCTGTCACGCCATTCGCACGTGCTTCTTCCGCTTTTTCTGGATTGCGGACCAGGCCGCGCACAATCGCGCCGCGTTTGACCAGTTCAGGAACAACCAGGCCAGCAAATTTACCAGCGGCACCGACAGCGAGAATGCGATTTAATGTAGTCATAATATTTTCCTATTAGTTGTCGTTCGGGAGAGAACAGTGCCATCTTGCCCGCAACAAACGCCTGGAAAAATAGTAATATCGCGCATAGACTCGTAAATAGGATTAACGAATGGACCGTTTTGCTGCCATCAACACCTTTGTCAAAGTGGTAGAAAAAGGCAGCTTTGCAGCCGCCGCTGATGCCACCAATCTGTCCGCACCGATGGTTGGCAATCACATCCGCTATCTTGAAGCGCATCTGGGCGGCCTGCTGCTGAACCGCACAACGCGCCGTCAGAAGCTGACTGAGCTCGGCATGGCTTTTTATGAGCGCTGCAAGACCATCATGGCTGAACTGGAAGGGGCTGAAGCCGATGCCCTTGGCCTGCATGCTGCACCGCGCGGCATATTGCGAGTGACGGCACCACATTCGATAGGTTCGGTGGTGCTGCCAGTGATCATCACGGCATATCTGGAAAAACATCCCGAAGTTGAGATTGAGTTAGTCCTCAATGACAGCCGGGTTGATTTATTGGATCAGGGGTTTGATGTGGCGATACGCGGTGGCGAATTACCCAACTCCGGCCTCATAGGCCGCTCGCTGGCGCCTTTGCGGTTGGTGCCATGTGCCTCGCCAGCCTACATAGCGCGTTGTGGCGAGCCTAAAATATTGGCTGATCTGGCCCAGCACCAGTGCGTTGATTTTACTGGCTCATCAACGCCGGGGGTGTGGTTTTTTGTTCAGGCGACCGGCCAGATACCAGTGTCGGTGCGCGGACGCTTGCGCGTCAATAGTGGCCACTCGCAACGTGCTGCGGTATTGGGCGGGCTTGGCATCGCCCTGTTGGCCGAGGTTTTGGTGAGTGACGATCTGCTCACGGGAAAGCTGGTGAGGGTGCTGCCGCATGAAACGCCACTCAGCCGCCCTCTACATGTATTGATGCTACCAAACCGCCGCCCTAGCGCCAAGATCCGCAGCTTTGTCGATTTTCTGGCGGCGGAACTGAAATCCTAGCGCTTGATTACGTGAGTCGTATCAAGCGCTCACGCAGCAGCTATTTTTTAATCCTGATCCAGATGCAGAGAAATCACACCCGCAGCAGGTGTCGCACAAGGCTCATCATCAAAAGCGATATCACCATTCGGATTCGCCTCGCCATCGATTTTCAAATCCCTGAAATTGAACAGGTTCTTGTCCATCAGATGTGAAGGTGCTACGGTCGATAAGGATGCAAAGATATTATCTACACGTCCAGGGAATTTCTTGTCCCATTCGCGCATCAGGCCCTTGATTTGCTTGCGTTGCAGGTTTTCTTGCGAACCGCATAAATCGCAAGGGATGATGGGGAAGTTTTTTACTTCGGCATAGCGTTCAGTGTCTGACTCTTTAACATAGGCCAGGGGGCGAATGACGATGTGTTTGCCATCGTCGGATTGCAGCTTGGCTGGCATGCCCTTGAGTTTTCCACCGAAGAACATGTTCAGGAAAAAAGTTTCCAGGATATCGTCTCGATGATGGCCAAGCGCGATCTTGGTGGCTCCCAGTTCATCGGCCACGCGGTACAAAATACCGCGGCGCAGGCGTGAGCACAGCGAGCAAGTCGTCTTGCCTTCTGGGATCAGGCGCTTGACGATGCTATAGGTATCCTGGTTTTCTATATGGTAGGGTATGCCCAGTTTTTCCAGATAAGCTGGCAGGATATGGTCAGGGAAGTTAGGCTGCTTTTGATCGAGGTTAACCGCGACGATATCGAAATTGATGGGCGCACGTTCACGCAGGGTCATCAAGATATCCAGCAGGGCATAACTGTCCTTGCCGCCAGACAGGCAGACCATGACCTTGTCGCCTTCTTCTATCATATTGAAATCACCGATCGCCTGGCCAACCAGGCGGCATAAGCGCTTGTGCAGCTTATTGTTTTCGTAGGTGATTTTTTCTTGTGATTTGACCGTGGCTTTTACTTCGACCGGGGTGTCCATCAATGTATCGTTCAGAGCTTGCATGATATGGCTTTAAATTCTTGCGTAAATTCGGGCTTAAATGTCGGTTTTGATCTTGAATACTTCTACACCTACGCCTTCGCAATCTGGATAGACATCCGGCTTCATGGTAGAGATGCGCACTGCGCGTACTTTAGGATGTGCCAGCATGATAGCTGCGACATCATCACACAGGGTTTCCTGCAGATGTACATGGCCTTTGGAAATGCGGTCGGCTATCGTGCAGCGCATGAAATCATAATCGACGACTTCTTCCAGCTGGTCATCCTTGGGCGTAGACAGCGCCAGCGGGATATACAGGTCCACATTGAAGAGCACGCGTTGCTCGCCTTTTTTCTCGAACTCATGCACGCCGATGTTGATGGAGATTTCATAATTGCGCAAGAACAGGCGGCGGCAGTCTGAGAGCTGGGGGTGATGCAGGATGGATAACATGGTGGTCCCGGGATTAAGGTGAAATAGATTGGTTTGCAGTCGCCAGGAACATGACATCGCGCTGCAAGGGAATAAGGTGCTGGCCGCCATCGACGAGGATGGTAGTGCCTGTCATGGCAGAGCTGTCCGCCAGAAAACAGACGGCGCGGGCAATATCCTCAGGCGTGCTGGACCTGCCCAATGGTGTAACCTGGTATGCCTGCTGGAAATCTGCCGTGCTTTGATGGCCTGATTCCATGGTGATGCCAGGTGCAACGCCAACTACCCGGACTTTAGGGGCCAGTGCCTGCGCCAGTGTTGTGGTCGCACATTGCAGCGCTGCCTTGGACAGGGTGTAAGACAAAAAGTCGGGGTTCAGGTTGTACAGCTTTTGATCCAGCAGGTTGATGACGCAGGTTTGTTCGCCATCTGTGGTTGCCGCATGCAGTGCTTGCGCCAGTATGATGGGGGCGGCCAGGTTGGCATGCATATGCCTGTTCAGGCTGGCCTGGCTGAAGCTGTGTACATCATCTTCTGCAAACAGCGATGCATTGTTGACGATGCAATCTATCTTGCCCATGGCGGCTATCGCTGCGGGCAACAAGGCATGCGTTGCTGTTTCATTTGCCAGGTCGGCCTGCAAGGCATGGGCACGGCGGCCCAGTACCTGGATTTCTGTCACCAGGGTCTGGGCTTCTGCTGCTGAATTGCCATAATGGACAAGAATATCCCAACCCTGCCGCGCCATATGCAGGGCGATATGCCGCCCTATGCGTTTGGCGGCACCGGTGATCAGTGCTGTGCGGTTTGTGTGCTTATTGTTCATAACTTGATGCTGCTCATACGTCTCTCATGGAAATTCTTGACAAGGATTACTGTGTTTTCAATACAATGCGGCTATGCATAAATTATCTCTACCTGTGCCTGGCGATGATGCGCTGGCCGCTTCATCTGCCTTACAACAACTGATTATCAACGACATCCACCAACATCAGGGCTGGATACCGTTTTCGCGCTACATGGAACTGGCGCTGTATGCGCCTGACCTTGGCTATTACAGCGGTGGTGCCACAAAATTAGGCAAAGACGGTGATTTTACAACCGCACCGGAAATGTCGCCGCTATTTGGAGCCACCCTGGCCAGGCTGGCAAGTCAGTTATTCAGTCAAACTGCCGCCGAAGTCATGGAGTTCGGCGCAGGCACGGGCAAGCTCGCCCTGGATTTTTTGTCGGAATGTCAATTGTCTGGAATCGCGATAGAACGCTATTTTATCGTGGAATTGTCCGGCGAACTGCGCGCACGTCAGGAAGAATTGCTGAAAGGCTTCCCACAAGTCCAATGGTTGCAAAAAATGCCAGATTCTTTTTCTGGCATAGTACTGGGTAATGAGGTGCTGGATGCCATGCCTGTCGATCTTGTCATCAAGACGGCAGAAGGCTGGCGTGAGGTCGGCGTGGCGGTGGTCGATAAAGAAAGTGCGCCAAGACTGATTTTCCGCGAACAGCCACAGGCATGCAGTTCAGACAAGATTACGCAAATTCCTTATGCCGATGAATTGCCGGTCGGTTATTTGACGGAAGTCCATGCCATTGCTACCGGCTTCATGCACAGCCTGGCCGCCATGTTGCTCGCCAGCGGCAAACCTGCAGCAGCGATACTGATAGATTATGGCTTCCCGGCGGCAGAGTATTATCACCCGCAGCGCCAGCAAGGCAGTCTGATGTGCCATTACCGCCATCATGCCCATCCTGATCCCTTTTATCTGCCAGGTTTGCAGGACATCACCGCCCATGTCGATTTTACGGCCATGGCCAAATCGGGTCTGGCGGCGGGGCTGGAGTTATTGAACTACACCAGTCAGGCCAGCTTTTTGACAGCGGCAGGCATTGCCGATGTATTGGCGCGCACTTCACCAGAACAAGTCATGGACTACCTGCCCCAGGCAAATGCCCTGCAAAAACTGGTGTCGCCAGCGGAAATGGGGGAGTTGTTCAAAGTGCTGGTCATGGGACATGGCGTGGAATTGCCAGAAAATTTATTACGCCTGGATCGCAGTCACCGCTTATGATGGTTGCCTGATTGATGCTAATTATAAAATTGGCATCTACAAATTGAACAGGAGCAGGCTTTGATACGCTGGGTATTGACCATCTTTGTCGCTGTCGTGGTATTTTCCAGCCTGCTGCCCTGGCTGGAAAAACTGGGCATAGGCCGCTTACCAGGCGATGTGCGTTTCAAATTGTTTGGCCGCAGTTTTTCCTTTCCCTTCGCTTCCACCATATTGATTTCATTATTCGTCCTGCTGGTAGCCAGGATATTCAAATAATCAGTACGTGATGGTGTTGCAATTAGATAGGCTTAATCCACCTCCAGTCTCAAAATGCGTTAAATATGTTAAAGCCGTGCAACATTGTTGTCATATGGGGGTAAAGTTTCCATATCTTTACGCCGTCACTTTAATATAATGAAATTGTCTATTTAAGCTTACTCAGGCTTAATAGGGCATGCTGACCAAGGGGGCGGGCTGGCATGCGCTGCAGCGAGATCAACAATAAATTACGCTAAAGGTTGAAATGAGCGAACTCAGCGATATCAGGGCATTGCTCATTGAGCCGCATGCAGGCATGCGGGTCAGTTTGCATAATATGCTGAATCTTTGTGGCATCACCAAGATAGAGCACGGGCTTTCTGCGGGTATCGCTGTGCGTACGATACAGGCCAAAGTGTTTGACCTTATCCTGTGTGAATATGATCTGGGTGTAGGCCAGGATGGTCAGCAACTGCTGGAAGACATGCGTCACCACAAGCTGGCACCTTTATCAACCATCTTCATCATGGTGACGGCAGAGCGTTCCTATGCCAAGGTCGTCAGTGCAGCTGAACTTGCGCCTTCTGACTACCTGCTCAAACCATTTACTGCCGACATGTTGCTGGAGCGCGTTATTCGCGCCCTGGAAAAACGCAAGGCCTTTGTCGATGTTCATAGTCTCATGGAGCAAGGCTCAATTCCCGAAGCCATCATGGCTTGTCACCATGGTGAGCGGGATTTTCCCAAGTACTCGATAGACTTCATGCGCCTGCGTGCCGAGTTGCATGTAGTACAGGGTGAGGCGGCTGAGGCCGAAGAATTATATAAACATTTATTCGAATTAAAGGCAGTGGCCTGGGCGCGTCTGGGCCTGGCCAAGACCTTGTTCATGCAAGGTAAATATCAGGAAGCGGAAGAAATCCTGAAAAACCTGGTAGCAGAAAACAATAAATACATGGATGCCTATGACTGGCTGGCCAAGACCCATGAAATGGTCGGTGAGTTGCCAGAGGCAAAAGAGGTGCTTGATGTCGCCGTTGGCGTTTCGCCCCATGCCGTCAGGCGTTTGCGCAAGCTGGGCAAGATATCCCTTGAGACCGGGGATATAGAAACCGCTGAAAATGTCTTCAAAAAAGTCGTCAGCAAGGCCAAGTTCTCCGAGTTCCGTGATCCTGAAGATCATATGAACCTGGTCGATGCTCTGGTCAAGAAAGGGGATACCGAGCAGGCCAAATCCGTTATCCGTGATCTCGAAAAGAACATGGTAGGCATGAAAAAAACTGCCGCTGTACGGGCGATCTCTGCTGCCATGGTGCATGCCAAAACCGGCGATGCTCGTTTGA
Organism: Undibacterium sp. Tian12W; assembly: GCF_049339405.1. NCBI lineage: Bacteria > Pseudomonadati > Pseudomonadota > Betaproteobacteria > Burkholderiales > Oxalobacteraceae > Undibacterium > Undibacterium sp. Tian12W. The sequence goes on along the minus strand of NZ_JBMPPK010000005.1, from coordinate 207,400 downwards.
GTGAAGAACTTGACAATGCCGTGGCCGCGACGCGTGAAGACATAGGTCTTTCGACGGAAGCCAAGCTGGGCCTGGCAAAAAGTTGTCTTGAAAATAATCAGGAAGACAATGCTTCCGAGATTATTCTCGACGTTATGAAAAACGCCAGCAACCAGCAAGTCATGAGCAAGGCCATGGGCGTATTTGAAAGCGCAGGCAAGGGGCATCTCGCCAAGGAACTGGCACAACGCAGCCAGAAAGAAGTCATGGACCTGGTGGCTCTGGGTGTACAAAAAGCCAAGCAGGGCGATTTCCGTGGCTCTGTGGAAATGATGGCGGCTGCCGCACGTAAGTCACCCGACAACCCGCAAGTGGTCTTGAATGCCGCACTGGCCGCCTTGAAATGTCTGGAAAACATGGGCTGGGATCATGCCACTGGCGAATTGGCGCGCAACCTGATTGAGTCAGCGCGTCGCCTTGATCCCATGAATCCACGTCTGAAAGCGATACGCGGCCTGTATGACGAATTGCAGAAAAAATACGGCATCAATGCTGCCCGGGTTGCCAAGTAAAGATTCATTATAAAAACCAAATATAAAAATTAAGCAACCAGGCTCCAGTATGGTTTTGTTAAGAAAATAAGTAGTTGCGGAGACCATGACTATTCAAGCTTCTGTACATCTGGATCAGCACGCACCAGAATTACCGCGTGACCGGTTGATCAGGCAAATCAATGAAGAGAGTAGTTTGCCAACCTTGGGAGTGTCGATTACCAAGGTCGTTGAAATTACTTCATCCAGTGAAGACCCGGTCGCCAAGCTCGCGCATTTTGTGCTGGCCGATGTCGCCCTGACACAAAAAATACTGAGGCTGTCGAATACCATCCATTACCGCACCAGTGCAGGTGCTCCTGTCACCACCATTTCACGGGCGATTTTCCTGCTGGGCTTTAACAGCATCAAGACCAGTGCCATGGCGATGTTGCTGGTCGATTGCTTCAAGGATAAAAGCCATGCCAACAGCGTCAGGCGTGAGCTGGTGCAGGCCTTGTGCGCCAGCATAGTAGGACGTGAAATGGCTGCGCGCGGGCGCTTTCAGGATGGCGAAGAAGCGGCAGTGGCTGCCCTGTTCAAGAATGTTGGCAAGATACTGGTGGCTTCCTACGACCACCCCTTGTATAGCCGCATACAAGCCATGCTGCAGACCGGGCAGACCACCTCGCAGGAAGCTGCATCCACGCTGCTGGGGTGCAGCTATGAGCGTTTTGGCGAAATGGCACTGCAAGAGTGGAAGATACCTGACACTATCGTGCAATCGTTGCTCCCTTTGCCAGGCGGTGAATTAAAGAAGGTGAACACGCGTGCTGAATGGCTGCGTCAGGTAGCCAGTTTCAGCGATGCGCTGGCTTCAACCATCATGAGTGCCGGCAGTGGCAACCTCAGTGAAAAAGCCAAACCGCTGTTACTGAAATATGGCAAGGCTCTGGACTTCGACCAGGCTATACTTGACGAAATGCTGACCAAGGTCGAGACAGAAACACGGCAATTGGCCAAGAGCATGGATATTGCCATGGGTGATATCCAGATTGGTGAGGTAGATGCCAGTACCACCAATGGCGTGCCAAATGATCTGCTGCTGCAAAATTATGAAGCCGGCGAAATCCAGAATGATGAGCGCCACCCCAGCGGCAAGCCCAAGCAGGCCCGCGATCTCTTGCTGGCCGGTGTGCAGGATGTGACGCAAATGCTGGCGTCTGACAACTTCAAACTGAATGACCTGATCCTGCTGGTGCTGGAGACCTTGTATAGCAGCATGGGTTTTCGTTTTGCCGCAGTCTGTCTGCGTGACCTGCAGACTGTGCGTTATGTGGCGCGGCTGGCGATAGGTGAGAATTATCAGGAAAGGCAAAGAGGTTTTTCCTTTAGCGGCAAGCCAGACCAGAACCTGTTCCATCTGGCGATGAGCAATAATGTCGATCTGATGATATCCGATGCCTCGGTACCCAAGATACAAAATCTGCTGCCAGACTGGCATAAGCAATTATTGCCGGACGCACGCAGTTTCATCATACTGCCGCTGGTCATACAAAAAAAACCGCTGGGTCTGTTCTATGCAGACCGTAATGTGAACGCCGATGAAGGTGTACCACCAGACGAGACTGCACTCATCAAAACCCTCAAGAGCCAGCTGCTGGCAGCCATGATGCGCGGCTAGCAGCAGACACGCAGAGCGCTACGTGCTAGCACTTACTGCAAGGATAATGCTCAGGCATTACAATGTCCTGACACTATTCATCATTTCAGCGGGACGAACCTCATGCACTTTACTACCTGGCTTACTTTCTTCTTTGCAGCCTGCGTTATCGCAGTGTCTCCTGGCTCCGGCGCGGTACTGTCAATGTCGCATGGTCTGAATTATGGTGTCAAAAAAGCCAGCGGCACCATCATGGGTTTGCAGGCAGGTTTGTTGCTGATACTGGCTATTGCCGGTGCTGGTGTTGGTTCTATCCTGATGGCTTCAGAGTTTGCTTTCAGCGTTGTCAAAACTATAGGTGCGCTGTACCTGATTTATCTGGGTATCAGCCAATGGCGCGCCAAAATTGATGTGCCTGCTGCGAATGACGCCGGTGCTGATCAGGCCACCACTACCCAGGTGCCGGCCATGTCCAGACGCTTTTTGACAGGCTTTTTGACGAATGCAACTAATCCCAAGGGCATCATTTTCATGGTGGCGGTATTACCCCAATTTATTTCTCACGATGCGCCATTGTTGCCGCAATTGTTGATATTGGGCGTGACCATGTGCGCGATTGATCTGGTGGTCATGCATGGTTATGCATTTGCTGCATCCACGATGCAGCGATACTTTCGCGATCCTAAATGGCTGAAGAGCCAGAACCGTTTTTTTGGCGGGATACTGATGGCGATAGGTACGGCGCTGTTCTTTGTCAAACGCAGTCCTTCCAGTTAAAAAATCCCGCCGGTGATTGAATTCACGGCGGGATTTTCTTATGCCGGTCTTTCAAGCCAGAGGAATCTCCTGCTTCTTGGCAAGGGCATCGATGTCTTGCCATATCGTCATTTGATTCAACAGACGGGTGGCAGGGTCCAGCATGGGATTCAGGTTGAAAAAGCGCTCCAGGGCAGTTTCATCAAAACTGCTGTGTTGGGAGAAATTGATCCTGCCATATTGCTTGCGAAACGCATGCAATAGATCTGCCGGCGTATCCTTGTGCCAGGATTGCATGAGACCGCCTACCATCAGCGCGGTATCCGTGGTTTGTTCCAGTGAGCGCGGGCTGCGTGAGCTGGCGACATCGCGATAATCGAGCAGGCGCGGGAAATAAAATTTCTTGATCCAGGATGCCGGGATGCCGCCCTCGCGTTGCAAGATGCCACTGCGCCACAGCTTCCAGCTTTTCTCTGCTTCATTGTCAGAGACAAAGTGTGTGTCAGCCTTGAGTACGCAGTCTTCCCCCAATTCTATTTCCAGTATCACTGGCAAGCCTGCGGCAACTGCAATGTTTTCCAGTTCCGGCATCTGGGGTTTTTCACCATGCTGGTTTTGCAGTGCATTGACGAATTCTCCCAATACCTGCTGGTGCTCATGATGCAGGCTGCTGGTTGCTTTGCAAAAGGCGGCGCAAGCGGCAAAATAAGCCATCAGTTCACCAACCATGATGCCGCCTGCGGGCGTAGCTGCTTCTTCCTGGAAGCTTTGGCGCGGCATGTCTGCTGCCAGGCCCTGGCGCAGGATGGGGTACAGCTGGGTCGAGATACAACCAAATTTGACGTGGCTGCCAGCGGCAAGTTTAAATTCTGACATGGCGGCTCAGGCTTTCTTGAACAGGGTGAGGACGTGTTCCGGCGGACGTCCTATGGCCGCTTTGTTCTGGTAAGTGACTATCGGTCTTTGCAGCAGGTGCGGGTGGGCCGCAATGGCAGTCAGGCCAGTTGCCGCATCCGCGCCGGCCAGATTCAGGCTGGCATATTCAGCTTCGTTATTGCGCAGCATTGTCTGAATGTCATCATTGATTTCACCACCGGCATCAGCATTGCCCAAAGCAGCCAGCAGGCCTTGCAATTCCTTAAAGCTCAAAGGAGTTTTTTGGTAATCAATGACTTGCAGTGGTATTTGAGTTTCGTCTGCATGCGCCTGCACCAGCGCCAGGGTTTCGCGCGATTTTGAGCAACGTGGATTGTGGTAAATCGTAATCATGTATCTATCATCATTCTATGGTCTTGTCACGTCAACATGGCGCAGAGCCTGTTGCAGAATTAAGCTGGCGTTGTTGTGTCTGGCCGGGAAAGCCGGGCCGCCTTCATTCTGCATCAGCTCTTCCTATAAATTTATATTCCTGGAAATTTAAGTTCCATCCCAAACAATACCAGCAGGCCCAGAATTGCAAAAACTGCGGCAGCACACCAGCGTACGTATTTGAAAGGGAAATTCGGTGCAGCAATCTTGCCCAGAAATACAGCTGGTACATCAGCAATCAGCATGCCCAGTGTGGTCCCGGCGATGACCATCGTCAGGTCAGAATATTTGGCGGCCAGCGCGACTGTCGCCAACTGGGTTTTGTCACCAATTTCAGCGATGAAAAAAGTCACGCAAGTCAGCATGAAAACACCATAGCGGCTTTCGCTGATGCCGCCATCATCCATCTCATCCGGCTTCAGCGTCCATGCAGCAATGGCTAAAAAAGACAGGCCCAGCAGATAGCGCATGACAGTAGCATCAATATGCGTGGCGACCAGTTGCCCGACCAGACCAGCGAGGGTGTGGTTGGCCAGTGTCGCGACCAGGATGCCTAGCACGATAGGGCCAGGTTTTTTATAGCGGGCAGCCAATAGCAGTGCGAGCAATTGTGTTTTGTCACCAATTTCACCAACGGTGACAGCGAGTGCAGAGACGAGAAAAGCTTCCATGAGAATAGGCGGGATGGGGCAGTTTGTCCGATGACAGTTACATCCCGCCCCATCCCTGGTCAGCAGAAACATAACTATCAAAGGTCTTGCCCAATACAATCGCCGCACTTGCGGCAAATCGTATCAAACGCACCATGACCAGATGGCCAAGTATGTTGATGCGTTTTCCCCGGATTTAACCGGAGCAGGCTACTCCCCAATGAAAGAGAAACAGGATTATAACGCATAGCTGACCCCAGGTCAGCTATTGCTTTGATTTGACGATGTTTTACTGGTCCGTCAGATACCTGCTTGCTACACTGACAGACATACAATTTAGCTCATTTTGAGGCCAGCTGATGACAGTATCTCTTTCCAGTTATTTCATGAGTTTCTGGTCCGCCGCTGAATTGCATGCCAATGTCATTATCTTCCTGAATCTGACTGGCGCCATGCTATTGGGTTTTGTGGTTGGCTATGAGCGCTCTTATCATGGGCGTGCTGCCGGCATGCGGACTTATGGCCTGGTATGCATGGCATCGGCAGCCCTGGTGGTGATCGCCGGTTACCCTGATTTCTGGTTTGGCGGGCGCGCGCTTTCTCCTGTCAATCTCGATCCTTCACGTACCATACAAGGCATAGTCACCGGCATAGGTTTTCTCGGTGCCGGCGTCATCATGCGCGAAGGATTTACCATCAGCGGTCTGACAACTGCTGCGTCTTTATGGGCTTCGTCAGCCATAGGCGTGATGGTTGGCGTCGGCTTTTATGCCGCTGCGATCCTGCTGGCGTTTTTGTCAGCGGCCTGCATGATCTGGGTATCCATAATTGAGACCTGGCTGCCTTCTCGGCCAGCGGTGGCGATCACCATGCAGTTTCGCCAGGGCTATATCCCGCGCGAAGATGTCCTGCGCAGTATGGCGCTTGCGCGTGGCTATGAAATTGCGACAGGTACCCTGAACATCAGTTGCAAGGAAGGGCGCTCTGAATGGCGTTTCGTGGCAGTCGGCCTGAGCCGCAAACTGGCAACGCGCATCAGTGAGCTGTCATTGGAACTGGGGGCGTTTGAGGGACTGGAGTTTTACCAGATTGCACACGCCAGAAACTAAATTGCAGGGATCATTTAGAGCAAACATAGGGCAAACAATTTAAGCGTCAGCTTTTTCTGGCGCTGTCACAGGTACGCCCAGCATGCCCTGCATGAAAATCTGTGTCACCAGTACAGCAAAGTCGGCATACGAGATTTTGTCTGCATCCTGGTGTGGTTTGAGCCAGGTAAAGGTCCAGTTGATCATGCCAAACAGGAGCATGGTGATGGCGCTGCGGTTTTGTGCTGTGGTACGGTCTGGAAAGCTGCGCTGTATCGAGCCAGCAAACAATTCGACGATTTTTCTTTGCGCATCGAGTATCAGCTTGCGCTGCGGCTCTTCCAGGAATTTCACATCATTCAGTAAGGCGATATGACGGGTCTGTGAATGCTCATATTCCGCCAGGAAGGCCGCAATCAGCGCTGGCAAGTCATGATGACTCTCCGCCAGACGTATCAGCACTTGCGTATAACGGTTCAGCAAATCAAACAAAATGGCTTCTTTGCTGGGGTAGTAGTGGTACAGCCTGGCTTTCGAGGTACCGCAGGTCTGCGCCAGTACGCTCATGGAGGTGCCGGGGTAGCTATAGTTGGCAAAGGCAGTCGCCGCCTTTTCCAGGATATCGTCGCGCTGCAATTGATAATCGGATGCGAGGGTGCGGGCCATGGCTAGCGTGTGTAGTAGGGTGTCAACATCATACCTTGAGCTTGGACGCAATGGTGATTGTAGGAAAGTTGCAACAAAGGCATGGCGGTGCCGCAAGTTGTCTCATCTGCTGCGGATTTTTACCGTAACTTTTTAATACATATGATTTTATAAATAATGAATAAAATCAATTATTTAGAAAATTTTTCGGTAAATCCCACTTCTGTTTGAGTAAGAAATTCTCAAAAGGGTGTTGACAGTTGGGTCGAGTATCTCCATAATTCGGGGTTCCCTGCGGAGAGGTGGCCGAGTGGTTAAAGGCGACAGACTGTAAATCTGTTCTCTTACGAGTACGCTGGTTCGAATCCAGCCCTCTCCACCACAGGTAAAGAATTGAATTTAGAAATTAGCGGCTGAAGCGGTGGCCTTTGCGGGTGTAGCTCAATGGTAGAGCTGAAGCCTTCCAAGCTTATGACGAGGGTTCGATTCCCTTCACCCGCTCCAGTTTTACTTGCGCGGGGTTTTGCGCAGCAAGCTGCCCTTGTAGCTCAGTGGTAGAGCACTCCCTTGGTAAGGGAGAGGCCACGTGTTCAATCCACGTCAAGGGCACCAAGGTTATCTGGTGTTTTCAAGTCTGATTTGTCGGGCGCGTGCCTGAGCATTCTCATCAAAATCGTTAGGAGTCCAAAATGGCAAAAGGTAAGTTCGAGCGCACCAAGCCGCACGTCAACGTCGGTACAATTGGTCACGTTGATCACGGTAAAACCACACTGACAGCAGCGATTGCAACAGTCCTGTCGAAAAAATTCGGCGGCGAAGCTAAAGCATACGACCAGATCGATGCAGCACCAGAAGAAAAAGCGCGCGGTATTACAATCAATACAGCCCACGTTGAGTACGAAACAGCCGGTCGTCACTACGCCCACGTTGACTGCCCAGGCCATGCTGATTATGTTAAAAACATGATCACTGGCGCGGCTCAAATGGACGGCGCTATCCTGGTTTGCTCCGCAGCAGACGGCCCAATGCCACAAACTCGCGAACACATCCTGTTGGCCCGTCAAGTTGGCGTTCCATACATCATCGTATTCCTGAACAAATGCGACATGGTGGATGACGCTGAGTTGCTGGAACTGGTTGAAATGGAAGTTCGTGAATTGCTGTCCAAATACGAATTCCCAGGCGATGATCTGCCTATCATTCAAGGTTCCGCTAAACTGGCCCTCGAAGGCGATAAAGGTCCTCTGGGCGAAGAAGCCATCATGAAACTGGCTGATGCACTGGATTCCTATATCCCGACACCAGAACGTGCTGTCGATGGCGCCTTCCTGTTGCCAGTAGAAGACGTATTCTCCATCTCCGGTCGCGGTACAGTTGTTACTGGCCGTATCGAACGCGGTATCGTCAAAGTTGGCGAAGAGATCGAAATCGTCGGTATCAAAGACACAGTCAAAACAACATGTACTGGCGTTGAAATGTTCCGCAAACTGCTCGACCAAGGTCAAGCAGGTGACAACGTCGGCGTATTGCTGCGTGGTACAAAACGTGAAGATATCCAGCGTGGTCAAGTGTTGGCAAAACCAGGCTCCATCAAGCCTCACGCCCACTTCACAGGCGAGATCTATGTTCTGTCCAAAGATGAAGGTGGCCGTCATACACCATTCTTCAACAACTACCGTCCACAGTTCTACTTCCGTACAACGGACGTAACTGGTTCGATCGAGTTGCCGAAAGACAAAGAAATGGTCATGCCAGGTGATAACGTATCTATCACTGTTAAATTGATCAACCCGATCGCGATGGAAGAAGGCTTGCGCTTCGCTATCCGTGAAGGTGGCCGTACAGTCGGTGCTGGCGTTGTTGCTAAAATCATCGAGTAATAAATAAGTAGTAAAATGCAAGCCTTGTCTGATTCGTTCGGGCAAGGCTTGTAGTAAATGTCAAGATGTAGGGGTGTAGCTCAATTGGCAGAGCGTCGGTCTCCAAAACCGAAGGTCGCGGGTTCGATTCCCTCCGCCCCTGCCACCATCAAGGCCGCTGGCCACCGAAAGTAAATAAAGTATGTCTAATCATCCCGTTCAAACAGTCAGTACATCCAATGACAAGTACAAAGTCATTCTGGCGGTAGTGGCTGCAGTTGCCGGTGTTGCTGCTTTTTATATTCTCGCTGGACAGGCAACGTGGATACGTGCCATCGCTTTGGTAGTGGGTTTGTTGGTTGCTGTTGGATTTATCGCAACTTCTGAAATGGGTCGCGATTTTGTCAGCTTTGCAAAAGAAGCTGTGCGCGAAACTAAAAAAGTTGTCTGGCCAACCCGCAAAGAAGCGGGGCAGATCACTGCCGTAGTATTCGGCTTTGTTCTTGTGATGGCGCTTTTCCTGTGGGGCACCGATCAGTTGATCGGATTTGTGTTGTATGACGTAATCCTCGGATGGAAAAAATAATGAGCGAGAACATTCAGGAAAACGAAGAAGGTACAGCACCAGCGGTGTCTGTACCTAAAAGTGCTAAAAGATGGTACGCCGTGCATGCTTATTCCGGTATGGAAAAGAGCGTGCAACGTGCATTGGTGGAGCGTATAGAACGCGCAGAGATGCAAGACAAATTCGGTCAGATTCTGGTTCCGACTGAAGAAGTGATAGAGCCAAAGAATGGCAAGAAAGTCGTCACTGAGCGTCGTTTGTTCCCCAGCTATGTATTCGTTGAAATGGAAATGACTGACGATACCTGGCATCTGGTAAAAAACACCAGCAAGGTAACCGGTTTTATCGGCGGCAAATCAAACAAGCCTTCCCCGATACCACAGCACGAAGTCGACAAGATCTTGCAGCAGATGCAAGAAGGCGTTGAAAAACCAAGACCAAAAGTCTTGTACGAAGTAGGCGAAGTAGTCCGTATCAAAGATGGTCCTTTCACTGACTTTAACGGCAATGTCGAAGAAGTCAATTATGAAAAGTCCAAAGTACGCGTGACAGTCACTATTTTCGGCCGTGCTACACCAGTAGAGCTGGAATTCTCCCAGGTTGAAAAGGTTTAACAGGATTCACGTTTGACTAGTACGTAACAAAGCAATTTGTTGAAACTGGTTAGAGCGTTGGCTGTGGTACTACAAACGTAATACAGGCAATTCTCAGCAGGCGGAGGAGCCTGTTGGTATGAAAAAATACCGGCAGGCGCTACTACTCATTTTTTGAAGGAGCCAAACATGGCAAAGAAAATCATTGGTTTTATCAAGCTGCAAGTGCCAGCTGGTAAAGCAAACCCATCCCCACCTATCGGCCCAGCTCTGGGTCAACGTGGTCTGAATATCATGGAATTCTGCAAAGCGTTCAACGCGCAGACCCAAGGTATGGAACCAGGCATGCCTATTCCTGTTGTGATCACCGCATTTGCTGACAAGTCTTTCACATTCGTGATGAAGACGCCTCCAGCAACTTACATGATCAAAAAAGCAGCTGGCATCACTAAAGGTTCTGCAAAACCACATACAGACAAAGTTGGCAAAATTACTCGCCAGCAAGCTGAAGAAATCGCGACAGTTAAACGCGCTGATTTGACAGCAGCTGATATGGACGCAGCAGTGCGTACTATTGCTGGTTCTGCTCGTTCCATGGGCATCACGGTAGAGGGTCTGTAATGGCTAAGTTATCTAAAAAAGCAAAATTGCTGGCAACGAAAGTTGACCGTCTGAAAGTGTATCCATTTGACAATGCTATCGCTTTGATCAAAGAATGCGCAACAGCAAAATTCAACGAATCCATCGACGTATCCGTCCAACTGGGCGTTGATCCTAAGAAATCTGATCAAGTTGTTCGTGGCGCAGTTGTATTGCCAGCTGGTACAGGCAAAACAGTACGCGTAGCCGTATTTGCACAAGGTGCAAAAGCGGAAGAAGCGAAAGCTGCCGGTGCTGATATCGTTGGTATGGAAGATTTGGCTGAACGCGTTAAAGCTGGCGACATGCCATTTGACGTCGTTATCGCTTCTCCAGACACTATGCGTATCGTTGGTACTCTGGGTCAGATCCTGGGCCCACGCGGTTTGATGCCTAATCCTAAAGTCGGTACAGTGACTCCTGACGTAGCTACTGCAGTTAAAAATGCAAAAGCTGGTCAAGTTCAATACCGTACAGACAAAGCAGGTATCATCCACACAACAATCGGTCGTAAGTCGTTTGCTGATGGTGACCTGAAGTCCAACCTGGTTGCACTGATCGAAGCTTTGAACAAAGCTAAACCAGCATCCAGCAAAGGTGTGTATCTGCGTAAAGTATCCATCTCATCCACTATGGGTGCAGGTGTACGTGTAGATCACGCTAATCTGGCAGGCTAAGAATTAAGTCCCTGCATCTTTTGATGCAGGGCGCATCTTTGGGCTGGATGTTTTGAACAAACATCCAGAGTGTCAAAGACCGTTGGGCCGAGTGTGTGAGTGTAGTTTTCAAGCATGAGGTTAATATCTGAAGAGCAATCAACAGGTCCCAACGCAGATGGTGTACCCGAACAAGTTTTGTAGTGATTACTGGTCCCCCAGTGAAACTCCTAACTTCGGACGCCGTGTTCGAAACGATATGAGGGAAGTACATCATTCCGGTGTATGGACTGAATATCATTAATGGAGGTTGACCGTGAGTCTCAATCTGAATGACAAAAAAGCCGTCGTCGCTGAAGTCTCTGCAAAAGTAGCAACTGCACAGACTATCGTCGTGGCCGAATATCGTGGCATCCAGGTCGGTCATTTGACGCAATTGCGTGCTAGCGCACGTGCTCAAGGCGTATACATGCGTGTGTTGAAAAACACATTGGCACGTCGCGCTGTTGAGGGAACTGCATTTGCAAGTCTCGCTTCTGAAATGACTGGTCCGTTGATTTATGCAATCTCGGAAGATGCTGTTGCTGCTGCTAAAGTCGTTCAAGACTTTGCAAAAAGCAATGACAAACTGGTTGTTAAAGCGGGTAACTATGCAGGCAAATCGCTGGATAAAGCTGGCGTTGTCGCATTGGCAAGCATTCCTAGCCGTGAAGTATTGTTGGCGCAAGTGGTTGGCATGATGCAGGCTCCTGTATCTGCTTTCGCACGTGCTCTGGCAGCCGTCGCAGCACAGAAAGAAGCAGGTTCTCCTGCAGCACCAGTAGCTGAAGAAGCTGCTGAAGCTGCCGCAGAATAAGTTTTTTTCCGTCAAATACCGTATCAATGTAAATAATTAATTGGAGTTTCAAATGGCACTTAGCAAAGACGATATCCTGGAAGCCGTAGGCGCGATGTCCGTAATGGACCTGAACGACCTGGTAAAAGCTTTCGAAGAAAAATTTGGTGTTTCCGCAGCAGCAGTAGCAGGCCCAGCAGCAGCCGGTCCAGCAGCAGCAGTTGAAGAACAAACAGAATTCAACGTAATTCTGACTGAAGTTGGCGCAAACAAAGTTGGCGTCATTAAAGCAGTTCGCGAAATCACTGGTCTGGGCTTGAAAGAAGCTAAAGACGTAGTTGATGGCGCACCAAAAGCAGTTAAAGAAGCAGTTTCCAAAGCTGATGCTGACGCAGCTAAGAAAAAACTGGAAGATGCAGGCGCGAAAGCCGACATCAAGTAATTCAGGTATCATGGCAAGTCTTCGGATTTGCCCAAGTCAAAGACAGGAATCCTCTTGGAAGAGAGGGTTCCTCTTTGGCTTCTTTGTCGTTCAGGGTTGTTTAGCTGTTTATTAAGACCAAGGGTTGAGACTTGAGGTTTTTTTGTCACAGAGTTGCTAGGTTTTATTTTTGTGACAAGAATCCTGAATTCTCTATCCTTCCTTGCCACTCACGGAGTGTCCATGCACTACTCATTTACTGAGAAGAAGCGTATTCGTAAATCTTTTGCGAAGCGCGCCAACGTCCACAACGTTCCGTTCTTGCTGGCGACTCAAATCGAGTCGTACCAGAGCTTTTTACAAGAAGACAGAACACCGCCAACTCGTAAGAACGAGGGTTTGCAGTCTGCCTTCACCTCGATTTTCCCTATTGTTTCGCACAATGGGTTCGCACGTCTTGAATTCTTGTCCTACGTTTTAGGCGATCCTGCGTTCGACGTCAAGGAATGTCAATTGCGTGGCCTGACTTATGCATCGCCTTTGCGTGCAAAAGTTCGCCTGGTCATTCTGGACAAGGAATCACCAACCAAGCCGGTTGTCAAAGAAATGAAAGAACAGGAAGTCTACATGGGCGAATTGCCTTTGATGACAACCACTGGTTCTTTTGTCATCAACGGTACTGAGCGCGTTATCGTTTCTCAGTTGCACCGTTCCCCTGGCGTGTTCTTTGAACATGACCGCGGCAAGACACATTCTTCCGGTAAATTGCTGTTCTCGGCAAGGATCATTCCTTACCGTGGTTCTTGGCTCGACTTTGAATTCGATCCTAAAGACATCCTGTTCTTCCGTATTGACCGTCGTCGCAAGATGCCAGTCACTATCTTGCTGCGTGCTATAGGCATGAGCAATGAACAGATTCTGGCCAATTTCTTTGTCTTCGATAATTTCAATCTGCACAGTGATGGCGCAGAAATGGAATTCGTTGCAGAACGTCTGCGTGGCGAAGTTGCCCGTTTTGACATCAGCGACAAAGACGGCAAAGTCATCGTTGCCAAAGACAAGCGTATCAATGCCAAGCATGTACGTGAGATCGAAGCCGGTGGTATCAAGCACATCTCCGTGCCTGAAGACTACCTGCTGGGTCGCGTCCTGGCCAAGAACATCGTTGATGCAGACACTGGCGAAGTGATTGCCAATGCCAATGATGAGCTGACAGAAGAATTGCTGGGTCGTTTGCGCGATGCCAAAGTCACTGATATCCAGACTTTGTACACCAATGACCTGGATCAGGGTGCTTACATTTCCCAGACTCTGCGTGCTGATGATACAGCTGACCAGATGGCTGCCCGCGTTGCCATCTACCGCATGATGCGTCCTGGCGAACCACCAACAGAAGATTCTGTTGAAGCCCTGTTCAATGGCCTGTTCTATAGCGAAGACCGTTACGATCTGTCCGCAGTCGGCCGCATGAAGTTCAACCGCCGTATTGGCCGTGATGAACTGACAGGCGCCATGACTTTGTCGAACGAAGACGTATTGGCCGTGATCAAGATCCTGGTTGAGCTGCGCAATGGCCGCGGCGAAGTCGATGATATCGATCACTTGGGTAACCGTCGCGTACGTTGCGTTGGTGAATTGGCTGAGAACCAGTTCCGTGCTGGTCTGGTACGTGTTGAACGTGCTGTCAAAGAGCGTCTGGGTCAGGCCGAAGCCGACAACCTGATGCCGCATGACCTGATCAACTCCAAGCCTATCTCTGCTGCGATCCGTGAGTTCTTCGGTTCTTCACAATTGTCCCAGTTTATGGATCAGACCAACCCATTGTCAGAAATCACGCATAAGCGTCGTATTTCCGCCCTGGGACCTGGTGGTTTGACACGTGAGCGCGCCGGCTTTGAAGTCCGCGACGTTCATCCAACCCACTATGGCCGCGTCTGCCCGATTGAGACACCAGAGGGACCAAACATTGGTCTGATCAACTCGCTGGCTCTGTATGCTCGCCTGAACGAATACGGTTTCCTGGAAACACCATACCGTAAAGTGGTTGATAGCAAAATCACATCTCAGATCGATTACCTGTCTGCGATTGAAGAAGGTCGTTACATCATCGCTCAGGCGAATGCGACGATTGACGGCGAAGGCAAACTGATCGATGAACTGGTCTCTGCCCGTGAAGCTGGCGAAACGATCCTGGTATCCCCAGAGCGTATCCAGTACATGGACGTTGCTACCGGTCAGGTGGTTTCTGTTGCGGCATCTTTGATTCCGTTCCTCGAACACGATGATGCGAACCGTGCGTTGATGGGTGCCAACATGCAACGTCAAGCTGTTCCTTGCTTGCGTCCAGAAAAAGCATTCGTCGGTACAGGTATCGAACGTACTGTGGCAGTTGATTCCGGTACAACAGTACAGGCACTGCGTGGCGGTAAAGTTGATTACATCGATGCGGGCCGTATCGTTATTCGTGTGAATGATGCTGAAGCACAGGCTGGTGAAGTCGGTGTGGATATTTACAACCTCATCAAGTACACCCGTTCCAACCAGAACACCAATATCAACCAACGTCCTATCGTTAAAGTTGGCGATCTGGTTGCTAAAGGTGACGTATTGGCCGACGGCGCATCGACAGATCTGGGTGAGTTGGCCCTGGGTCAGAACATGCTGGTCGCGTTCATGCCTTGGAATGGTTATAACTTCGAAGATTCGATCCTGATCTCTGAAAAAGTTGTGGCTGATGACCGCTATACCTCGATTCATATCGAAGAGTTGTCAGTTGTTGCCCGTGATACCAAACTGGGTGCGGAAGAAATCACACGTGATATCTCCAATCTGGCTGAAAACCAACTGGCACGTCTGGATGAGTCCGGTATCGTCTACATCGGTGCTGAAGTAACAGCTGGTGATACCCTGGTCGGTAAAGTGACACCAAAAGGTGAAACTCAACTGACACCAGAAGAAAAACTGTTGCGCGCCATCTTCGGTGAAAAAGCATCTGACGTTAAAGATACTTCCCTGCGCGTGCCTTCCGGCATGGTAGGTACAGTTATCGACGTACAAGTGTTCACCCGCGAAGGCATACAACGCGACAAACGTGCACAACAGATTATCGATGATGAATTGAAGCGCTATCGTCTCGATCTGAACGATCAGTTGCGTATTGTTGAAGGCGATGCATTTGAGCGTCTGGAACGTATGCTGGATGGCAAGATCGCTGACGGCGGCCCGGCCAAACTGGCTAAAGGCACCAAGATCACCAAGGAATACCTGGCCAGCGTGGATAAATACCACTGGTTCGATATTCGCCTGGCATCTGATGAAGCAGCCAATGCACTGGTCGCGATGAAAGATTCCATCGCTGAAAAACGTCATCAGTTCGATCTGGCTTTTGAAGAAAAACGTACCAAGCTGACGCAAGGCGATGAATTGCCGCCAGGCGTACAAAAAATGGTCAAGGTTTACCTGGCTGTTAAACGTCGCTTGCAACCTGGTGACAAAATGGCGGGTCGTCACGGTAACAAGGGTGTGGTTTCCCGTATCGTGCCTATCGAAGACATGCCTTACATGGCTGACGGTACACCAGCAGACATCGTGTTGAACCCACTGGGTGTTCCATCACGTATGAACGTTGGTCAGGTTCTGGAAGTGCATCTGGGCTGGGCAGCGAAAGGTCTGGGCTTGCGCATAGGCGAAATGCTGAAAGCCAAAGCCAAGGTAGAAGAACTGCGTGATTTCCTGAAGAAGATTTATAACGAATCTGGCAAGAAGGAAGACATCGACGGCTTCTCTGACGCTGAGATCCTGGAATTGACGAACAACCTGAAGCATGGCGTGCCATTTGCAACACCGGTATTTGACGGTGCGCATGAAGATGAAATCCGTCGCATGCTGGATCTGGCCTTCCCTGACCATATCGCCGCGCAACTGGGTATGACACCATCGAAAAACCAGGTCACCCTGTTTGATGGCCGTACTGGTGAAGCGTTCGAGCGTAAAGTCACACTGGGTTACATGCACGTTCTGAAATTGCATCATCTGGTTGATGACAAGATGCATGCACGTTCGACCGGTCCTTACTCTCTGGTCACGCAGCAACCACTGGGCGGTAAAGCTCAGTTCGGTGGTCAGCGTTTCGGTGAGATGGAAGTCTGGGCACTGGAAGCTTACGGCGCGTCTTACGTCTTGCAAGAGATGTTGACAGTCAAGTCGGATGACGTGAATGGCCGTACCAAAGTGTATGAAAACCTGGTCAAGGGTGACCATGTGATCGACGCCGGCATGCCTGAGTCCTTCAACGTTCTGGTTAAAGAAATCCGCTCTCTGGGTATCGATATCGATCTCGAACGTAGCTAAGAAGTTTAGTTTTTTGTAATTGCGTAGCAAAGTCATCGCCCGGATAGCATTCGGGCGATGGCCGTTAAACCTGGCAAGCAGTTTGGAAGTAATGTCGTTCCCGGTATCAGCGGAACCTGTGTCGAAAAGACCTGGCTCTCCCGCTCATGCGAACAGGGTAAAGCGGCGAAGCTTCTGTTGCAGCACCATTCAGCCACCAAGCGTTTGCGCGCTTAACTGGAGTGATACACATGAAAGCTCTGCTCGATCTATTCAAGCAAGTCCAACCCAACGAACAATTCGACGCGATCAAAATTGGTCTGGCGTCTCCAGAAAAAATTCGTTCCTGGTCCTACGGTGAAGTTAAAAAGCCGGAAACCATCAACTATCGTACTTTCAAGCCTGAGCGTGACGGTCTGTTCTGTGCCAAGATTTTTGGTCCTATCAAGGATTACGAATGCCTGTGCGGCAAGTACAAACGTCTGAAACACCGCGGCGTTATCTGCGAAAAATGTGGCGTTGAAGTGACTCTGGCCAAAGTGCGTCGTGAACGCATGGGCCATATCGAGCTGGCTTCCCCAACTGCACATATCTGGTTCCTGAAATCCCTGCCATCCCGTCTGGGTATGGTATTGGACATGACCCTGCGCGATATCGAACGCGTTCTGTATTTTGAAGCATATGTCGTCACCGATCCAGGCATGACTCCGCTGAAAAAATGCCAGATCATGTCTGAAGATGATTACGCTGCCAAGTACGAAGAATTCGGTGACGAATTCACTGCATTCATGGGTGCTGAAGGTATCCGCGAATTGCTGCGTTCCATCGACATCGACCGTGATGCAGAAACCCTGCGCACAGAGTTGAAAGAATCCAAATCTGAAGCCAAGATCAAGAAATACGCAAAACGTCTGAAAGTACTGGAAGCATTCCAGCGCTCAGGCATCAAGCCAGACTGGATGATCATGGAAGTTCTGCCGGTCCTGCCGCCAGAACTACGTCCATTGGTCCCGCTGGATGGTGGCCGTTTCGCGACTTCCGATCTGAACGATCTGTATCGCCGCGTCATCAACCGTAACAACCGTCTGAAGCGTCTGATGGAATTGCGCGCTCCTGAAATCATCACACGCAATGAAAAGCGTATGTTGCAGGAAGCCGTCGATTCCCTGCTCGATAACGGTCGTCGCGGTAAGGCAATGACAGGCGCCAACAAGCGTCCTTTGAAATCCCTGGCAGAAATGATCAAGGGTAAGGGCGGTCGTTTCCGCCAAAACTTGCTGGGTAAGCGCGTCGATTACTCTGGTCGTTCCGTTATCGTGGTTGGTCCACAACTGAAATTGCATCAGTGCGGTCTGCCAAAATTGATGGCGCTGGAACTGTTCAAACCGTTCATTTTCAATAAACTGGAATTGATGGGTCTGGCAACGACCATCAAGGCAGCGAAAAAACTGGTAGAGATACAAGAACCAGTCGTATGGGATATTCTGGAAGAAGTCATCCGCGAACATCCTATCATGCTGAACCGTGCGCCTACGCTGCATCGTCTGGGTATCCAGGCGTTTGAACCGGTCCTGATTGAAGGTAAAGCGATCCAGTTGCACCCACTCGTCTGCGCGGCTTTCAATGCCGACTTTGACGGTGACCAAATGGCTGTCCACGTTCCTCTGTCTATCGAAGCACAGATGGAAGCACGCACTTTGATGCTGGCATCCAACAATATTCTGTTCCCATCCAATGGTGAACCGTCTATCGTTCCCTCCCAGGATATCGTGTTGGGTCTGTACTACGCTTCCCGTGAAAAAATCAACGGCAAGGGCGAAGGCATGATGTTCCCTGACGTTTCAGAAGCGATCCGCGCCTGGGACAACAAGGAAGTTGAGCTGAGCACACGTATCACAGTCCGTATTACTGAATTTCCGAAAGATGCTGAAACTGGCGAATTCGTCAAAACCATCAAGCGTTATGAAACGACTGTTGGCCGTGCGATCCTGTCCGAGATTCTGCCTAAGGGCTTGCCATTCACCGTACTGAACCGTGCGTTGAAGAAAAAAGAAATTTCCAAACTCATCGATACCTCATTCCGCAAGTGCGGTCTGCGTGCAACGGTGGTGTTTGCTGATCAATTGATGCAAATGGGTTTCCGCCTGGCGACACGCGCCGGTATCTCCATCTGTATTGATGACATGTTGGTTCCACCACAAAAAGTGACTTTGCTGGCAGCAGCAGAACACGAAGTCAAACAGATCGAACAGCAATATGCATCCGGTCTGGTGACTGCGGGTGAGCGTTACAATAAAGTGGTCGATATCTGGGGCAAGACCGGTGATGAAGTCGGCAAGGCCATGATGGAACAACTCAAAGTTGAACCAGTCACACGCCGCGATGGCACTGTTGGTACACAAGAATCTTTCAACGCCATTTACATGATGGCCGACTCCGGTGCGCGTGGTTCTGCAGCCCAGATTCGTCAGTTGGCAGGTATGCGTGGTCTGATGGCGAAACCGGATGGCTCGATTATCGAAACGCCGATCACCGCGAACTTCCGCGAAGGTCTGAACGTTTTGCAGTACTTTATTTCCACTCACGGTGCGCGTAAAGGTCTGGCCGATACGGCGTTGAAAACAGCTAACTCCGGTTACCTGACACGTCGTCTGGTTGACGTGACGCAAGATCTGGTCGTGGTTGAAGATGACTGCGGCACATCCAATGGTTCGTCCATGAAGGCTATCGTTGAAGGCGGTGAAGTCAACGTGCCTTTGCGTGACCTGATCTTGGGCCGTGTTTGCGCGAACGACATCGTCAATCCAGAAACACAGGAAACACTGTACGAAGCTGGTTCCCTGCTCGACGAAACAATGGTAGAACGCATCGAAGCCCTGGGTATCGATGAAGTCAAAGTACGTACGCCACTGACATGCGACACACGCTATGGTCTGTGCGCAATGTGCTATGGCCGTGATCTGGGTCGTGGTTCCCTGGTTAACTCTGGTGAGGCAGTCGGTGTTATCGCTGCGCAGTCCATCGGTGAACCAGGTACACAGTTGACGATGCGTACCTTCCATATCGGTGGTGCGGCATCCCGTGCAGCGATTGCATCTTCTGTTGAAGCCAAGTCCAACGGTACTATCCGTTTCACAGCGACCATGCGTTATGTCACTAACGGTAAAGGCGACCAGATCGTTATTTCCCGTTCTGGCGAAGTGCTGATCACTGACGACCACGGTCGTGAACGTGAACGTCATAAAGTACCTTACGGTGCAACTCTGATCGTCAAAGACGGTTTGATCATCAAGGCTGGTACTGCATTGGCGACATGGGACCCATTGACTCGTCCTATCATTACCGAATACACCGGTACGGTGAAATTCGAGAACGTCGAAGAAGGCGTGACTGTTGCCAAACAGGTTGATGAAGTAACAGGTTTGTCCACGCTGGTAGCGATCGATGCGAAACGCCGTGGTAGCGCAGCAGGTAAAACACTGCGTCCACAAGTCAAGCTGTTGAACGAACAAGGCGAAGAAGTCAAGATCGCTGGCACAGAACACGCAGTAACGATCGGCTTCCAGGTGGGCGCGCTGATTACCGTTAAAGACGGTCAGCAAGTACACGTGGGTGAAGTTCTGGCGCGTATCCCGACTGAATCACAAAAAACCCGTGATATTACCGGTGGTCTGCCACGCGTTGCCGAGTTGTTCGAAGCCCGTTCACCAAAAGATGCCGGTATGCTGGCAGAGGTAACAGGTACGGTTGCGTTTGGTAAAGAAACCAAAGGTAAGCAACGTCTGGAAATCACAGACATGGACGGCGAGAAACACGAGTTCCTGATCACCAAGGACAAACAAGTCCTGGTGCATGACGGCCAGGTCGTGAACAAGGGTGAGATGATTGTTGACGGCCCAGCCGATCCACAAGACATCCTGCGTTTGCTGGGTATCGAAGCGCTGGCACGTTACATCGTTGATGAAGTTCAGGACGTGTACCGTTTGCAAGGCGTTAAGATCAATGACAAGCACATTGAAGTGATCGTGCGTCAGATGTTGCGCCGCGTTGTCGTGGTTAATCCAGGCGATGCCAACTACATCGTTGGTGAACAGGTAGAACGTTCTGAATTGCTGGATGAAAATGATCGCGTAGCAGCAGCTAACGGTATCCCTGCAACATATGAAAATATCTTGTTGGGTATTACCAAGGCATCCCTGTCCACCGATTCCTTCATCTCTGCGGCGTCCTTCCAGGAAACCACACGTGTTCTGACCGAAGCTGCGATCATGGGCAAAAAAGACGGTCTGCGTGGTTTGAAAGAAAACGTCATCGTTGGTCGCCTGATCCCTGCTGGTACAGGTCTGGCATTCCACCGCGCCCGCAAGTTGAAAGAAACTTGGGAAGCAGATGAACGCGTAGCCTTGCTGGAAGCGGAAAAAGCAGCATTTGCGCCGATACCAGAAGTAACAACAACTGATGTGGTGGATGGCGGCGAAGCATAAGCAATCACCGCAGCAATACAGCACTATCAAGATGTTGATGTAGTAAAGAACGGCACCTGTATAAGGTGCCGTTTTTTTTTGGCCTGAACATTTGCTCAGGCAGCAGTACAATACGGCTGCTAACCATAGACAGATTATGCAAGAGAATAAAAACCCGGAACTCAATGCTGCTGCCATAGAAAAACTCTGTGATGGCGCAGCCCGCGAAGTTGATATTGAAGTCGTCGCAGAAACCGGCTCCACCAATGCCGACCTGATGGCGCGCCTGTCTGCAGGTACAGGCACAGGCACATCGCCACCGGCGCGCCCGGTGCTGCGGGTGGCCGTGCATCAGACGGCAGGGCGTGGCAGGGCAGGTCGCCCATGGCTGACTGTGCCCGGTGGTATGCTGACTTTTTCGCTGGCCTGGCATTTGCCGCAAGCGCCACACAACCTGCTGGGCTTGCCGCTGGCGATAGGCGTTGCCCTGGCTGAGTGCCTGAATGCCCTGAATCAGAATGTGCAATTGAAGTGGCCGAATGACATTTTGCGCGATGGTAAAAAGCTCGCAGGTATCTTGCTGGAATCTGCTGCCGCCAGTGAAGGCGGCACCTGGATCGTCGCTGGCATAGGCCTCAACCTGCAAGTGTCGGATGAGCTGGAAGCACAAGTAGGCCGCGCCCTGGCAGATGCACCCTGGCTCGCGCAGATGGATAGAAACCTGTTGCTGGCGCAATTGTTGAACGCACTTGCCGCAGCATTGCAGCAATTTGGTAAGCAAGGTTTTTCAGTCTTTTTGCCACGCTGGAATGCCTTGCATGCCTACGCCGGTCAAACCGTGCATATACTCGACCACGGCCAGGTCTTGCACACCGGTAAAGCACTGGGTGTGGATTTGCATGGCTGCCTGATATTACTGACTGAGCAGGGCCAGGTCAATGTGCTCGCAGGTGATGTGTCTTTGCGGCCAGTAGCATGAAAAAAGTAGCCAGAAAAGAGTAGCAAGAAAAGAGTAACAAGAAAAGAGTAAAGCAGACATGAGTCAATTATTGATCGATGCAGGTAATACGCGCATCAAATGGGCGCTGGCAGATATCAAGGCTGTGCCAGCGGGATCGGCACCAACACCCGCACCAGCGCCAGTGTGGCAGCAGATTGCCTCCGTCAGCCATGATGAACTGGACACTTTGAAAGCCAGTTGGCAAGGCATGCACTTTACACGCGCCCTGATTTCCAATGTAGCCGGTGCCAGCATCAAAGAAAAACTCACGGCCTTACTGCAAGAAGTACAGCCAGACTTGCACATAGACTGGTTTGCCTCGCAAGAAGATATCGCCGGCCTGCATAATGGCTACCGCAATCCGGCGCAACTGGGCTGTGACCGTCTCGCCTCCATGATAGGTGCGCATTATCTGTTCCCGCAACAAAGCCTGATTGTCGCTACTTGTGGAACTGCCACCACAGTCGATGCTGTTACTGCAGATGGCGTATTCAAGGGTGGCATGATCTTGCCTGGCCTTAAACTCATGGCAGAGTCGCTGGCACGCAATACCGCACAATTGCCGCAGGTGGCAGAATCAACCGAGATCGCCAAAGTCTTTGCCGATAATACCGACCAGGCCATCGTCAGTGGCTGCATCAGTGCCCAGGTTGGTGCGATAGTACGTGCCTTCAATACCCTGGAGCAGCAGGAGAAAAAGACTGTCAATTGCGTGATTTCTGGTGGTGCTGCCCCGTATTTATTGAGTCATTTGGGCATTCCTTATCAATATGTAGATAATCTGGTCTTGACGGGGCTGTTTGTCGTGGCACAATCAAGCCCGGACTGATAACACTGACACTTAACCATGCTGAGATTCTTTTTCTGGAGCCTGCTCGTACTGAATGCCTTCCTGCTGGCATTTAATCTCGGCTATCTGGGACACTGGTCCCTCGATACCCATGAGCCCGAGCGCCTGAAAAAACAGCATCACGCCGACCAGTTAAAACTCCTGACTGCGGCCGAAGCAGTGTCGCCAAGTGAACCCGCAGCAGAAAAGAAACCCGAAGTCATCGCCTGCCTCGAAGTCGGTAACTTCCAGCAAAACGATATTCCCAAGTTTGAAGAAAAATTAAAATCCCTGGCAATGGGTGATCGCCAGTCCCGTATCAATGTCGTTGATGTTGCCACCCACATGGTCTTCATCCCTTCGCAAGGCAGCAAAGAAGGCGCAGACAAAAAAGCCGGTGAATTACGCCGCTTGGGCATCAATGACTTCTATATCGTGCAAGACCAGAGCAATCTGCGCTGGGGTATTTCGCTGGGCGTGTTCAAGACCGAAGAAGCAGCCAAACTGCATTTGAATAATCTCAGCAATAAAGGCGTGCGCTCTGCCCGCATAGGCCCGCGCACGGTCAGCACCAATAAATTTGCCTTTCAGTTCAGGGCCATGAGCGCGGAAGAAAAGAGCAAGTACGATGTCATCAAGGCTGAGTTCCCGGCGCAGGAAAATCGCAATTGCCAGGCAACGGCTTATAGCAGGAGTTAGGACATGAGCAGTTTTGAGACGCTGGCGATTTACTTCCTGTGCACAATGTGTGCGATAAACATCTACGTCAGTTACTGTATCTTGAGTAGCGATTATTATGAGCCAGTGCAAAAGGCTTTCCAATTTTTCCTGATCTGGTTGTTACCTTTGTTGGGTAGTCTGTTTTGTTATTCGCTGGCGAAACCAGACGTAAGCCATAAAATCAGATTCAGGGGTGATGTTCCTGAATATACCGGAGTTGGTTTGCATGGCCTGGATCATTGAGGTTTTGTGCAACTGAGTCCTGACTACCGCTTCTGACATGATGGACGCACTCATAATTATCTCCATAATCATTGTGACTGTCTTGCTGGCAATGAATGTGTATGTGACTTACTTGCTGGCAAGGAGCGAGTTTTTCGAGCCTGCGCAAAAATATGCGCAATATGCCTTGATCTGGTTGCTCCCGGTTATCGGGGCTATTCTTTGCTATTTGTTTGTACAGCCAAGTTTGGGGCCTCCCAGCGGTCAATACGTCAATCGTGAAAATACCCCTGAGGGTGATTTCATGGATTTTTCCCGGTCAAACAAAGATTATTTCAGTGGCCACGACTGATATTCGCCGTTGACCTGCACTCGCGTAACAGTCACTGGCTGAAAATATTTTCAATCAATTCTCATTTAGTGAGAATTGATTGTTGATGTTTCTCAGCGTGTTGCTAGAATGAGTCTGATATTGTTCTTTTCTCTAAGCCACAATGCCAGCATCCACTAAGGATAGTATTGCTCAAAGCGAACGCGTTTTACAGGTCCTGGCCTGCATCGCGCGTCATGGCGAGGCTTTGTCTGCACGTGAACTGGTAGAGCAAACCGGCTTGCCACTGAGCACCTTATACCGTCAGCTTGCACCTCTCAAGAAATGGGGTTTGGTGCAGGAACATGCACAAACCGGCTTATATGAACCTGGCCCACTGGCAGTGCAACTGGCGCGCGGTTTTGACCAGCACTCATGGCTCATGAGAGCAGCGCGCGATGAGCTTGCCGATCTGGTGCAAAAGTCGGGTGAGAGCGTAGGTTTGCTGGCCTATGTCAATGGACAAGTGGTTTGTCTGGATATGCAAGAAAGCCAGCAAGCCCTGCGCTGTTCTTTTGCCAAAGGTCGCGCCAGTTCCAGCGTGCGCGGTGCCTCTGCCAAGGCTTTGCTGGCACATCTGCCGCCAGCCTTGCAAGACGAATTACTGGCGCAGAATTTTCTGGAAAACGCACCAGTATCCGGCCAACTGCTACAAGACTTGCAAACCCAGTTGCAAGGCATACGTGAACAGAGATATGCCACCAGTGAAAATGAAGTTGATCTTGGCATCTGGGGCGTCAGCGCACCGGTATTTTCTGGCCGCGATAAACTTGAAGCCACCTTGTCCCTGATGGCACCGGCGCAGCGCATACAGCAACGCAAGCACGAACTCATCAACATGACTTTGGCAGCAGCCGACAGACTGAGCCGCAAACTACAATATTCATAAATCCCGGAGACACCATGACTGCTTTTCATTTTCAACAGGGCAGCCTGCCCCTACTGATTTCCATGCCTCACGTCGGCACCAGCATACCGGATGACATCGCCGCCCAGATGCTGCCAGTCGCGCAAGAGAAAACCGATACTGACTGGCATTTGCGTGAACTCTACAATATGGCAGCAGAGCTCGGGGCATCCACCATCGCGGCTGAATATTCACGCTATGTGATAGACCTGAACCGTTCGTCCGACAATGCCAATTTGTACCCCGGGCAAGATACTACTGGTTTGTGCCCGGTTGATACCTTTGCCAAACAGCCGCTATATGCACCAGAGAATTTACCGGCAGAAGCCGAGGTGCAGCGCCGCATCGCCACTTACTGGTTACCTTATCACCAGCAATTGCAACAAGAGCTGGAACGCCTGTTAAGCCTGCATGGCAGCGTGGTTTTGTGGGATGCACACTCCATCGCATCTGAAGTGCCACGCTTTTTTGAAGGCAAGTTACCCGACCTGAACTTTGGTACTGCCGATCAAAAATCCTGTGATGCAGGCATGCAAACTGCCATTGCAAACAGCCTGCAAAACGCGAGTGATGCGCATACTTACACGCATATTTTCAATGGCCGTTTCAAAGGTGGTTTTATCACCCGTAATTATGGCCAGCCATCCCGTCATATCCATGCAGTACAACTGGAGATGAGCCAGTGCATTTACATGAATGAAGCCGCGCCCTACGAATACCGGCCTGACCTGGCAGTCAAGGTGCAACCTCTGCTGAAGCAGTTGCTGCAAGCTTGCCTGGACTGGAACAAAACACAAGGGAGTGCCGCATGAGCAGTTTGTTTGCCCATTACGCTTTACTGCCCCAAGGCTGGACCAGCAATGTACGTCTGCACTGGAATGAGGGCGGTGACCTGAGCCTCGTCGAACAGAATGCAGCTTTGCAGGCGCATGAAAACCAGGCGCAGTTTGTCTTGCCCGGCATGACCAATTTGCATTCGCACGCCTTCCAGCGCGCCATGGCTGGCATGACAGAAATGGCAGGCGAGGGCAAGGACAGTTTCTGGACCTGGCGTGACCTCATGTACCGCTATGCCCTGCATATCAAGCCTGAACAAATCCAGGCTATCGCCGCGCAACTGTATGCCGAATGCCTGCGCCACGGCTATACCGCAGTTTGTGAATTTCATTACCTGCATCGTGACCAGGATGGCAGTTTTTATTCGCGTCCAGCCGAGATGGCAGAACGCGTGATTGCAGCAGCAGAGCAGACTGGCATGGGCATCAGCATGTTGCCCGTGTTGTACAGCTATGCCGATTTTGGTGAACAGGCCTTGCGCCACGACCAGCGCCGTTTCTCCACCAATGTGGCAGAGATCATGCAATTGATAGAAGCATTGGAAGTCAAGCGCAGTGCCCAGGTTGAAGTTGGTGTAGCTCCGCATTCATTACGTGCTGCCAGCATCAGCCAGATACGTGAATTGGTAGCGGCACTGCCTGCCGCCCGTCCCATCCATATCCATATCGCTGAGCAACAAAAAGAAGTTGATGCCTGCATCGCTTACTCAGGCAAACGCCCGGTAGAGCTCTTGCTCGATAGTGGACTTGTGAATGATCGTTGGTGCCTGGTGCATGCCACGCATCTGAACAAGGTAGAAGTGCAGGGTATCGCCGCCAGTGGCGCGGTAGCTGGCATTTGCACCACGACGGAAGGCAATCTCGGTGACGGTTTTTTTGATTTGCCAGATTACATCGCCGCCAATGGCCGCTTTGGTGTAGGCAGTGACAGCCATGTATCGCAAAGTCCGGTAGAAGAATTGCGCTGGCTGGAATATGGCCAGCGCCTGCGCCTGCAGGGCCGCAATATTGCCAGCGTTACGGGCCAGCGCAAGGTTGGTGATTTCTTATATCAGGCAGCCCTGCAAGGTGGCGCTCAAGCCAGCGGGCGCAAGCTTGGACAACTAAGTGTTGGTTACCGTGCCGACATTGTAGTACTGGATGATGCGCATCCTAATCTCGCCGGTATAGCTAGCACGGATGTACTCAATACCTGGATCTTTGCAGGCAATGATAATCTGGTGCGCGATGTGTATGTGGGAGGTGAAAAAATAGTGGAAAACGGCCGCCATGTACTACAAACGGAAATCCGGACGGCCTACACCAGTTGCATGTATCAATTACGCCAATTATAAACATCAGCAGCGGCCTGCATGCGCAAAGGTGTGGAACATAGAGAACTGCATTGATCGTAATCAGTTCCTTTGGCTCTCAAATTGGCGATGAAAAAGTGTGGGCCAACAAATAACGTGTGCCGTAATAAATGATTAATGCGTAGTACAGGCTAGGTACAGCAACCCCAAATGCAGAAAGCGCGAGCAATGTTTTACCTGTTCCAGATTTTGGTGCCTGCTCACCGTAGTCATTCTCCCATCTTGGCCCGGAAAGAAAGCAGAGCAAAGGCAGGATAATCAAGGTGATCAGGGGAAATGAAAAAATCTTGATTGACCAGGATGGAAAATTCAAATCACGCACGCGACTGGCAGACATGGGGTAAAAAAGTGCAGCAAAAGCCATACCCATTGCTGTGATGCACCAGTTGAGCGTAACCAGATCGATGACCCCTGTCATCGCTAATTTTTTGCAAAGTAATATTGTGCTTGCCGACCAGACGATGACGCTGACTGACATGGTGAGCAGATAGGTACCTGCGCCGGTTCTTTGTTTCATGGATATGGCTATGTGCCCAACAGAGAAGGGTGCAATTTTCAAGCTCTTGCACCCTACAAAAAATTACTTACTCATTGCGCAATCTCGCCGCAGCTTCGCGCAACATCTTCTCCGTCGTTTCCCAGTCCACACAGGCATCAGTGACTGAGCAACCGTATTTGAGTTGCGATAAATCGGCGGGGATAGGCTGGTTGCCGGCAACGATATTGGATTCGATCATGACGCCAACGATGTCCTTGTTGCCGTTGGCAATCTGGTTGATGACATCGGCCATGACCAGGGGTTGCAGTTCCGGTTTTTTATAGCTGTTGGCGTGTGAACAATCGACCACGATATTGGGGGGCAGTTTGGCCTTGACCAGGGCTTGCTGGGCCATGGCGACAGATACGGTATCGTAATTAGGGCGGTCACCTCCCCCGCGCAAGACCACGTGACCATATTGATTGCCGCTGGTGCGTACGATGGAGACGCGGCCCTGGCCATTCAGGCCGAGGAAAGAGTGTGGGTGTGAAGCAGACAAAATCGCATTAATGGCTATGCTGATATCGCCATCCGTACCATTCTTGAAACCTACAGGTGTAGAAAGGCCGGACGACATTTCGCGATGGGTCTGGGATTCTGTGGTACGTGCACCGATCGCCGTCCAGGCGATCAGGTCGCCCAGGTATTGCGGTGAAATCGGGTCCAGCGCTTCGGTTCCGGTCGGCAGACCGAGTTCACAGACGTCCAGCAAAAATCGGCGGGCTTTTTCCATGCCCTCATCAACGCGGAAAGAATCGTCCATATATGGGTCATTGATATAACCCTTCCAGCCTGTGGTCGTACGTGGTTTTTCAAAATACACGCGCATGACCAGCAACATCACATCCTTGACTTCTTCCTGCAAGGCTTTCAGGCGACGTGCATAATCCAGGCCGGCAACCGGGTCATGGATGGAGCAGGGGCCGACGACGACGAACAGGCGTTTATCTTTGCGTTCCAGTATGTTGCGCAGGCTTTCGCGGCTTTGCTCGACGACATCACCAGCGAGATCGCTCAAAGGCAGGCGCGCATGCAATTCTTCAGGGGTGGGCATGTTCTCGAAAGAACTGACGTTAATGTTTTCCAGTACGGTGTGTGTCATGTTGAGTAAGAGGCTTTTGCGTTAGTTTATTGCGTTAAATTTGGCCTACATTATCACCTATTACGGGATTTTAATTGTGATGCCCTGATCACAATACCGCTTAAATTGCCTCTATCTGTTCTGATCAGTTGAATAGAATTCCCCTAAAATCAAGAGTGAGCCATTTGTTGTGTCATCAATGATGCACGATATTGGTATTTTGCTTATTAAAGATAATGACCATGTTAAGTACTGCGCAACAAGAAGAATTTGCCAGCCAGGGTTTTCTGGTATTGCGGCAACAGGCCAGCGCCGCCTATTGCGAAGAAGTGATCGCCTATTGCGAACAGCAACTGGCAGGGCAGATACAACCGATAGAGTACGAAGCCGATACCCGCTACCCCGGCGCACCCGCGTCACGCGATGCTGAAGGCGGCCTGACGGCCAGACGCTTATTGCAGGCTTATGCGCGTGACTCGCGCCTGGCGCAATGGGCAACCGGGCCCGCATTGGCAACGCCTTTATTGCAATTGCTGGGTGATGGAGCCTTGCTGTCGCAGTCACATCATAATTGCATCATGACCAAGCAACCGCAGTATTCCACCGCTACAGGCTGGCACAGGGATAGCCGTTACTGGAATTTTCAGCGCGCAGACCTCATATCGTCGTGGCTGGCACTGCGCAATGAAACCCTGGAAAATGGCTGCCTGCTGGTGATACCCGGTTCCCACAAAACCGATATTGATGTTGCCCAACTCGACGAAGCACAGTTCTTGCGTACTGATCTGGAACAAAACCAGGCTTTGCTGGCGCAAGCACGGCCTGTGCCTTTGCAGCAGGGTGATGTCTTGCTATTCCATAGCAATCTCTTTCATGCCGCAGGCAAGAATCAGACAGCAGCAACCAAGTTTTCCATGGTATTTACCTACAGGTCTGCAGATAACCCACCGCGACCAGGCACGCGTTCGGCGACTTATCCTGAAATTGCCTTATAAGCGCAGACGGCAATCTTAATCTGCACTATGCTGTAAGTTATCGTCCAGACAGAAGTGGAGTATCACCATGCTCAGTATGTCAAAGTTGTTGGCAGTAACTGTGATTGTCGCGTGCAACCTCAGTGCTCAATTTGCCCAGGCGGCCAGCAAGGAAGTGTTTCCTGCCCAGCCAGCGCTGGCTGGCACCATGCTGAACGGCAAGCCATACAAGATGGATACGAGCAAAGGCGAGATCATACTGGTGACCTTCTGGGCGACCTGGTGCCCAACCTGCCAGGCCGAGATGCCAACGTTTCGCAAATTTTATGAAGCCAATAAAAAGTCAGGCTTTGAACTGGTCACCGTCAGCATTGATGATGTGATGACTGATATTGATGACTATGCCAAACAGGCAAAATGGCTGAGCAAGGACAATCAAGGTTTTCCCTCACTCTGGCGCAATGCCGCTGATTATCAAGACAATTTTGGTAAGGTATTTGCAACACCCACGGTTTTTCTGATAGGCCGTGATGGCAAGGTTTTGGAGTCTTTCAAGGGTGGCATCAAGCCCGCCCAATGGGCGCATATCAAGGCTATTATTCAAAAGCAAGCCAGCTCTACCAAGAGTTGAGAAAGCTGCGACTGATGCTGTATAAGCATCTGCATGGCAGGCTTTTTATTATTGTAATAATTTGTTGTCAAACTTGCTGCATTGCCATATTGACGTTACTATCTGATAAGTTTCCAGAAATGGAAGCAAATTAGTTGTATCGCTCGTCTGTTTTACTCTCCCAAACAATTTCTGATCCAGACCCCGTCGTTGGGCATTGGGCATTGGTATTGTCTGCTGTTTTTTTGAGGGTTTTGTCTGAAAGGTCTTGGTAAGTCAAATGCGCTTGTGCAATCCAGTTCTGGCTATGCGGCTCACTATGCGGCTGATTTTGTCTGCGCTGGCATTTGGAATCAGCATGCATGTAGCATACGCCAAAGAGGTGGTGATACTGACAGCCGACCCCATAGATCAACGCGGCCAGCCTTTCCCCTTAAAACTCGCAGATAAATTATTTGAGTTTATTGAACGGGAAGGCGGCTTGCAGATACAACAGCAGCGCAGCCCCTGGCCCCGCGCATTGCAGGCCGCAGAAAATGGTGACGGTGTGATATACGGCGTCAGCAAGACCAAAGAGCGCGAAAAAATCTTCCACTTCTCCCTGCCCATACAATCAAAATATATGTTCCTGGTGACCAGGAGCGATGCCCAGTTCCGCTTCAATACCATGGCTGATCTCAAGGGCAAGACCATAGGCATACCACGTGGCTTTAGCTATGGTGACCGCTTCGATGCGATGAAGGACAATCTCTTCAAGGTAGAAGTCGATAATTACGCGCCCTTGTCGCGTATCTATAAACTCTTGTTCCGGCGCATGGATGCGGGCCTGTTTGGTGCGGCGAATAAAGACCCGCGTTTTCTTGAAAACCGTTTGCAGGTTTTGCGCGATGAGAACGAAGGCGGCAGTTCACCATTTGCTGATGTGCGCCTGACCGTCTTGCCCAAACCGCTGCTGATAGACACTATCCATTTTGCGGTCAGGGCAGACAAGGATGACGGCATTATTGATAAACTCAATGTCGCCATCCTCAAGGCAAGAAAAGCAGGGCTACTCGAAGACCTGCGTCAATAAATGCTTAGATATTTTCCAGCGCAATCAATTCCTGCACAGTCTGGCGACGGCGGATTTGTTTGATCTGCTCACCATCGACCAATATCTCCGGTATCAGCGGGCGGGAATTATAGTTCGACGACATGCTGGCACCATAAGCACCGGCATCATGGAAGACGAACAAGTCACCAATGTCGCAAGCTGGCAAATCCTGCGTGGTGACTACACCGCCATCTTCTTGCGTGAACACATCACCAGACTCACACAAAGGCCCTGCCACCACGGTAGGCCGTAAGGCTGTAGTGCGCGCTGTGCCATCTGCAGCATGACAAGTAATGCGGTGGAAACTGCCATACATGGAAGGGCGCACCAAGTCATTAAAGCCAGCATCAACCAGCGCAAAGAAATTGCTGCCCACCTGTTTTTGCGCACGCAATTCAGAAATCAAGATGCCGGATTGCGCCACCAGGAAACGGCCAGGTTCTATCTCCATGCTGATCTTGTGGCCCAGCAGGGTTTCGATTTCTTTCCTGGCCTTGTCCCAGATATCAAAATAGTGCGCAGTATCGACCGCAGGCTCGTCGCCACGGTAAGGGATGGACAAGCCACCACCGATGGAAATCGCCTGCAAGTCACGCTTGCAGATTTTTACCTGTTCTATCATCGCATCGCAGACGCTTTGCAAATGATCATAATCAACGCCAGAGCCGATATGCATGTGCAGGCCTACCAGCGTCAAACCATATTGATCGATGATGGCGAGTGCATTTTGCAATTCTTCAAACCAGATACCATGCTTGCTTTGCTCGCCACCGGTATTGGTCTTGCGGCTGTGGCCGTGACCAAAGCCAGGGTTGATGCGTAACCATACGGCATGGCCAGGATGGGCCTGCCCCAGTTGTTCCAGCATCTGCGGTGAGCCGCAATTGACAGGGATATTCAATTCCACCACACGCTTCAGGGTCGCACGGTCCAGCAAATCCGCCGTGAACACGATAGGGGCATGGCCGCCATGTTCCGCCTGGCTGGAATAGCCGGCGGCCAGTGCACGTTCCACTTCACCGAGTGAGACAGAATCCACCATCACGCCTTCTTCACGCATCAGGCGTAGCAAATGGATATTGCTGGAGGCCTTCTGGGCAAAGCGGATCACGTCAAATTGACGCAAGCGGGCAATTTGCGCTCTTATAATGGAAGCGTCATAGGCCCAGCATGGTGTATCGAACTCGTTGGCAATATGGGCAAGCTGGCTGGCTGTAATAGTCGTTGTCATGGCAATTTTTCCGGGGCATCCTGAGGTTTGGTGTAAGCTCTACAGTAACTCTACTTTAACAAGTGCAATCCCTGGTTTGAATGGGATTCCAAAGGGATTTATTCATCCAGCCAAGGCTTTGATCGGAAATTGACGCAAAATGCTTATGAATCATAAACTAGACCAGTTTGATCAAAAAATCCTGCAATTATTGCAACAGGATGCGCGCATGTCGCATGCTGAGGTAGGCCGCCAGGTGCATCTGAGCCAGCCTGCAGTATCAGAACGCATCAAGCGCCTTGAAGCTGCCCAGGTCATACGTGCCTATCGTGCTGATATTAATCCCAAGGCGCTGGGTTATCAAATCACCGCCATGATCAGACTATCGACGCAACAGGGGCGACCTTATGCCCAGTATGTCGCCAACTGCCCGGAAATTATCGATTGCTATACCGTGACAGGAGAAGATGGTGCCGTCATGCGTGTGCTGGCGACCGATGTAGAACATTTACAGCGTATCATTAATGAATTGAATGCTTTTGGCTCTACCTCGACCGCAATCGTGCTGACTACCCATGTGGCAGGTAAAGCCATCAGTGCCCCCGCTATGCTGATCACAGAATGAAAGGAAAACCATGTCCAGAATATCCCGCCTGAACTTAGCAACATTGACTGCACTTGCCTGCCTCACATGCATGAGTGCTCAGTTCGCCTATGCTGCCGATGAAGAGGTTGATGCCATCACGCCATACCGCCCCTCGGTATCGAATTCTGCGCAACTGCCTGTCGCTGGGCAACTGGAACTGGAAATGGGCATCAACACCATCAAGACCGGCCCAGCCCAGCGCCAGAGCCTGCCTTATCTGTTCAAGCTGGCTTTTTCCAAGGAATGGGGAGTCTTGCTCGGTGGTGAGGCGCATATCATCAATGATGATGGTGCCGGCCAGCGTGACCGTGGCTTTGGCGACACTTCACTTACCATCAAGCGGGCGTTTGTCATCAGTGACGATACTGCTTTTGGCCTGGAGTTCGGCAATAAATTTCCCACGGCAAAAGATGCATTGGGTTCAGGCAAGTCAGACTGGACTTTGAATGGCATCGTCAGCCAGGATCTGGGCAAGGTGCATGCGGACCTGAACCTGAACATGACACATCTGGGTTTTGCTGAGGATGCAACTTCACACTGGCAAAGTGGTTTGTCAGCGTCTTTCTCGACCGAAATCAATGAAAAAATGGGCCTGACTGCCGAATGGGCTGGCTGGCATCGCTCTGGTACCAAAAACCAGGGACAGGCGCTGATCGCCCTGACCTATAGCCCCAACAAGCGGCTTACCTTTGATGCTGGCATGACCAAGGGCCTGACCAGCAATTCCCAGGACCGCTCCTGGTTTGCTGGTGTCGTCGTGCCGGTAGCCAAACTTTGGTAAAGCCGCTGTAGTGTAGAAGCAGCTGTAGCTGTGATAGCGCAAAACCTGTTTATGACTTAGGCCGTATAATGCGCTCTTGTAGTATTTATTGATTTGTTTCTTGCTTTGGGAAAACCATGCTGGCGCCATCTTCACCGCGTAAATTTGCCATTTTTTCAGTCATTGCTGCAACGGCGCTGATTGCCCTGGCGGTCGCTTTTTTTGCGACTTACAAGGCGAAAACACCTATGCCAGATGTCAGTTTCACCAATCTCAAAGGCGAAAAGATATCGACCCAGAGCCTGCGCGGCAAGGTTGTCATGGTGAATTTCTGGGCAACTTCTTGCGCGACTTGCGTGGCAGAGATGCCCAAGATGATAGAAACTTACAATAAATACAATAAGCAAGGCCTGGAGTTTGTGGCAGTGGCGATGAGCTATGATGCGCCGAATTATGTCATCAACTATGCGGAAAGCCGCAAGCTGCCTTTCCATGTTTCGCTCGACCCACAAGGCAAGCTGGCGCAATCCTTCGGTGATGTGAAACTGACACCGACTACCTACGTTATTGACAAGCAGGGCAATATTCTCAAACGCTATGTCGGTGAGCCGTCCTTCAGCGAATTGCACACCTTGCTGGAACAGGCACTGGCTGTCTGATCATCTGACTATCTGATCGTCTGACCATCAGATAGTCTCATTACCAGTTTGCCTGCTGTCCTGTTCAGCCTTACAGTGTTTGCCATTCCACCCTGGCCGCTGTGAGCGCAGCTTTTAGGATTTCTGCAATTTTAGGATGGCTGAGCATGCCATCCTCGTCCAGCCTGGCACCAATGACCGGCACTTGGACCGACGCTGTTTCCAGTATCTTCGCCGACATCACACTCAATACTTCACGCAAAGCCGCATCTGCATGCCTGGCCCTGGGCGAGGCATTCAAAACCACCACCGGCTTATAGACAAATACATCGCTGCTGACGGTCCAATCCAGGGCATTCTTGATGACGCCCGTCATGCCATGGGCGTATTCCGGGCTGGCAATCAGTACGATATCAGCGACTGCTATCTGTTCTTTCAAGCTCAGCACGCTGGTGGGTGGCGATAAATCCAGATCGGGGTTGAACAGGGGCAATGTTGCCATGCCTTCATAGACCTGGATGCTGATATCCGGCGGTGCCAGACGTATCAGCGCGCGTATCAGCATGGCATTGAGTGAGGCAGCACGCAGGCTGCCACAGATGGCGAGTATGTTCATTGATTAATGATTATGAATATTGATAGTATTACAGTCATTATGCGGCAAGAGCAGGTGAGGCGTGCCGACCCCTAAAAAAGCAACTGAAGTGTCAAATCATGATGGAAAAGATATTATTTGATTGACCAGTCGTAATAAGCAGTCTATTTTTCAAGAAAAATAAATAAAAAGGTAAATGGATGTCAGCATCGTTTAGCAATGACGAAATCGAGGATAAATTTTTCCTGTTGGGGCAGAGAGAAATTCTGGGCATTTTGAATGATCTTTCGCACAGGCGTGAGCCGGTTACTGTCTATTTTAATGAAGGCCGTGAATTCATCGTCACCCTGATACTCTCAGCCAGGGACGATGGTTTGGTCTTTGATATAGGTGGAGATGCGCGCGCCAATAAACTGCTGGAAAAAGCCAGTTCCTGCGTTTTTCTGGCCAGGCCAGACGGCATACGCGTACAGTTTACTGGCTTGAACCCGCAGATTTTCACCTGGGGCGACCAGGATGCCTTTTGGGTGCCGATACCTTCACGTGTCGTGCGCATGCAACGTCGCGAATACTATCGCAATGAATTGCCCATCGTCGATCCGCTCAAGGTCAGGCTGTATGATGAAAAAGGCGAGACCCTGGCCTATTGGCCCATCTTTGATTTGTGCGTGGGTGGCTTGAGCGTACAAGTGTCTGGCCCGCCTGAAGTCAAGGTGCAGGACCGCATTGCCAAACTGCATATCGTGCTGGGCATACGCAATGTCGTGCGCTGCGAAGGCATAGTGCGCCACGTCACCCAGATAGAAAAAAGCAGGCAGGGCAAGTACCGCATAGGGATCAGTTTCCAGAACCTGCCGCATGACATGGATGTGTCGATACAGCGCCATATCAACCAACTTGAATACGAGAGGCGCAAGCTGCTTCCCAAGTAGGACAGTGAACTCTGTTGCCGCAATCCTGTCTGCCAGAATGCCATATTAACAAATTAAAATTTGTGCAGAATCGGCTTATTGTGTCAGAGTTGATTAACCTGGGCTACCACCGAGACTACCATGGCACTGGCGCTGCGCACCCTGTTCCAAAGCGAATTGCTGTCCATCCGGCACGGCATTGCAAGACCTGCGCCCGAAGATAGCAAGGAGCTCGAGTGCGAGACTGCCGACCTGGTATTACTGCCCATCGCTGGCGTGCTGGCCAAGCATGATGGCCCCAGGCAGCATGTCATTGCGAATGCCAACCATGCGATTTTTTTGGGAACAGGACAGCCTTACCGTATCACCTTCCCCGGTGATATAGGCGACGAGGCGCTGGTGCTGGATTTCTCCAGGGAAGCACTCATGCAATTGCTGGTCGATGCCGCAGGTGTACAGCAATTGTATGCCCCGGTGTTGCGGCCACATAGCCTACTGCCACCAGCCAGTGTGCTGAGCCGCGAACTTTTGTGGCGGCATTTGCATGAACCGATTATTGATACGCTGGCAGTACAGGAAATCAGCGTTTCAGTATTGACTGCCTCGGTGCAGGCTGCCTGTTTTGAGCGTCAGCAACTGGACCGCGCCAGACACACTCAGACGCAGCGCCGCAGGCGACAGCAGGTTGAGGCTGTCAAGGAACTGATCTCGCTGTATCCCCAGCAGGATTGGGCGCTCGATGAACTGGCCCGTCAGGTACATACTTCACCGTTTCACCTGTCCCGGGTATTCAGGGAAGAAGTTGGTTTGCCTGTTCACCGCTATCTGATACGCACGCGCCTGGCGGCAGCCCTGCGCGCCATGCGGGCAAGCTGCCATGACCTGACACAGATCGCCCACGCATGCGGTTTTGCCAGCCATAGCCATTTCACGTCCAGCTTCCGTTCGGTTTTCGGCATGACGCCTAGTCAATCGCGGCAACGTAGTGCGTTGTGATAACGATTCGAGCAAGATATTGGTAGCGCCAGTTATGGCTGGCATTTAAGCTACCCTGGATAGTTAACTTCCGGTAAGCATAGATGTCTCATTACTTTGATGTCAGAACCAACCCCCGTCTGGCATACCCCATACTGGCATTGCTAATCACGCTGATGCTGGTTTTCCCTTTCGTTGCCATGCAGTTTGGCAATGCCTGGGTGCGTATCGTGGATTTTGCCTTGCTGTATATCATGCTGGCACTGGGTCTGAATATCGTCGTCGGCTTTGCCGGTTTGCTTGATCTTGGCTATGTCGCCTTCTATGCCATGGGTGCCTACATGATGGCCTTGCTGGCGTCACCGCACTTTGCCACCCTGCTGGAATCCGTGATCAATAATTACCCCATACTGGGCCAGGCACTGTTGTGGCTATACGGGCCGGAGATTGCCGCGCACGGCATACATTTGTCAGTATGGGTCATTGTTCCGCTGGGGGCTGCACTGGCTGCTGTGCTGGGGGCATTGCTCGGCGCGCCTACCCTCAAATTGCGCGGCGATTACCTGGCGGTCGTGACCCTGGGCTTTGGTGAAATTGTCCGTATCTTCATCATCAACCTGAACTCGCCCATCAACATTACCAATGGCCCCAAGGGCATCAACATGGTCGATCATATCCGCATTTTTGGCGTGTCACTGGGTGGCGAACCTGGGTCGCAGGCGACCGTCTATGTTGCCGGCTTTTCCATGCCATCGGTGAACGCATATTACTTTCTCTTCCTCAGTCTTTGTGCCAGCATTATCTTCGTCACTGTGCGCCTGCATGATTCGCGGCTGGGGCGCGCCTTTGTCGCCATCCGTGAAGATGAAACTGCAGCCATTGCCATGGGCATCAATACCCGCAATATCAAATTACTGGCGTTTGCCATGGGCGCCTCCTTTGGTGGCGTGGCAGGTACGATGTTTGCCGCCTTCCAGGGTTATGTGTCGCCAGAATCGTTTTCCCTGGGTGAATCGGTATCCATCCTGTCCATGGTGATACTGGGGGGCATAGGCCATATACCCGGCGTGATTCTGGGGGCGGTGCTGCTGGTGTTATTGCCCGAATTACTGCGTTATCTGGTACCACCGCTGCAGCAGCAGTTATTCGGCCACATGCTGATAGAGCCCGAAGTCTTGCGGCAATTATTGCTGGGCCTGACCATGGTCATCGTCATGCTCAAGCGTCCGGCAGGTCTGTGGCCAGCACCCAGGCATGAGGACAAGATGATTTATGTTGCCTGAAAAAGTGCTGATAAAATGTGCGCCATAATTCAGGGAAGGGAAAACGAAAATGACGATAGAAAAAATGCGCGTACAGGTTGAGCTGGCCTGCAATGATGAGGCGGATTTTGAAGAGACAATGACATTGCTTGACAGCCACATCGCCTCTCATCCCGAGAATGCAGAATATCTGCGCATGCGTATTGCCATGTTTGATGCAGCCTACGACCATATTTCTGCCTGGAAGGACAGAAAAGTGCTGGCGCTCTTGCAGCCTGAAGACCTGGATAACCAACTTGAGATACTGGCGCGTCAGCACAAGTCTGCATACTGGATTACTGATGAAGTATTTGAAGAAAAGATGCGGGCGCTGTTTCCTGATGAAGGTGGCGACGAGGATGAAGATGACGACGGTGAAGAGTACGAGGACAAAGAAATAAGCGAGGAGGGAGAAGTAAGCGAGCATGAAGACGGTGAGGATACGGAAGATGAACCTGTCGATCCAGCCGTGCTTGCCGCCCGCGAGGCTTTGGAACAAGAGGCAGCCAGCTACTCAGAGCAACTGGAGCAACAAGCCATGTATGGTTTTGTGCAACTGATGAAAGAGCATGCAGCAGATGCAGGCAAGGCTGACAAGATACTGGCAGCCTGGTCTGAAGCAAATATCTGGAATCCCTGGTTGCGTTACAGCATGATTTTGCAGGCTCTGGCAGTACACCCTGATTCAGTTGAATTTAAAAAAGAGCGTGCCCGATTGCTGGTTGCGATCTGTGATGCGGTTGAAGAAGATAGTGCCAAGACGCCTCCCGGTTTTTTTGAGCACATGATATTGGGCCGTATGCATGCACATACAGTGTATCAGGCTATAGACGCTATCGATGAAATCGACAATCTCGAAGATGCCGGTTTATTGACACAAAAAGGCCATCTGCTGAAAGCGCTGGATAAATATTCTGCCGCAGCAGGTGCCTACAGGCTGGCTGCCAAAGCCTATGAAGCTGCCTTGCAGAATAGTAGCGAAGAGGAGCTGGAAGTATTGAATCATAGATTGCAAGAGGTTCTGCAGGAGGCTGACACTTGTCAGCGTGGGCGTGCCAGTGTTCACGCAAGGCATTTTGCTGAACTGGAAAATTCCATGGCGCAACTGGGCCAATTGTCCACCAGTCTCAGGAACCAGGAAGTCAGCTTTAGCGACAGGACAGAAGCCATGGCCAATCTCAAATCGGCGCTAGGCGAGTGGCAAGAGCAAAGTATCAATATGCCCGAAGAGCCGAGCGAACAGCAGATACAGGAAATAAAATCCGCCGCTGCCAAAGTCGCCAGTTCCACTGTCGGTCTGGTGAGCTGGGCGCATATAGACATTGCACCCATGGAAAAAGCAGGGTTCAAGGATGAAATGCATCCTTGGCTCGATGAGATGCAACAGGCCATGGTGAAGACGGACATGCAGTTTTTGTCCTGGTTTCAAAATATGGCGAATGTACTTATCTTGAAGCGCGAAGCCCCGGGCGCATGCTGGCTGGCACCGACGCAGGAGTTTGCCTTGCTCATAGAAGCAGCAGGCAATGCACGTCTGAAGCGCTGTGTAAGCTTGCTCAGCGATGGCAGTCTGCTGCTGACTTCGGATGCGCGCAGCAGCTCGTATTACCTCAGCGGCCCCCGCGTACACAGCTTTGCCCTGTTCAAATCGACGCCGGTAACAGACATGCTGGCCTTGCATGAGGCCAGGTTGCACGCCCATCTGGCTCGCCAGCCTGGTGTTGAAGTCAGGCCTATTACTGACCTGGCAGACATACAAGAGTTTGAAAACCTGTTGCGTACCCATGCCCGCGAATTCCGTCTCGCCAATGGCATAACCGATCCTGAAATCCGTGGAATGAATGTGCAGTTCAATGATGTTTACGCACATGAATTAAAGCGGGAAGTAGCAGACAGGCTTGCAGCGCTGCAGGCAGGGTAAGCCAGCAAGCGCATTCAGTTTACTGATATAGAAAAAAAGTTCTAGACAAAAGTTTCTAGAACATTTATTCTGCATCCATTGTTTAATCCGGATGCTGAATATGTCTTCTGCTGTTGCAAAATCGTCTATCCCCAAGCCCACGGCATCTGAGCTTAATTTGCTCAAAGTGCTGTGGCAGCATGGCCCCATGAGTGCCAAGCAATTGCATGAAACCATACAGGACGAGCGCCCGGACCTGGCCTATGCCACGGTCTTGCGCCATCTGCAAATCATGCATGGCAAGGGCATTTTGACGCGTGATGAAAGCCAGCGCTCACATGTGTATGCACCCTCGCAAGAGCAGGATTCGCTGCAAACCAATTTGCTCAAGGACATGATACAAAAAGTCTTTGCCGGTTCTGGCAAGGCTCTGGTGCTGGCTGCCTTGCGTGGCCATGTCACGGATAAAGAACGTGATGAAATCGAACAGATCATGCAGGATGAGAAAAAATCATGATGCCCGCTGCCACATACACAGACTACACACTCGCTGAATTGCTGGGCTGGCCGCTGCTGCATTTTGTCTGGCAAGGGGCACTGATCGCCAGTATCTGCGCCATTCTGCTGGCCGTGACACGTAATGCCCGCCCGCAATTGCGATATGCACTGGCCTGTACTGCAATGCTGGCTTGCCTGTTGTGGCCAGCGCTAGGCATAGTGCAGCAATGGCAAGACCCGCAAACCATCAACCTCGAAACAGCCATACAGCTGGCCGGCAAAGCCAGCATTTCACTGGACCTGGTCTGGGTCAGGCAAAGCCTGCTTGCTGCACAAATAGAGGCCTGGTTGCCACTGGTAGTTACCTCGTGGAGTATGGGGGTGCTATTGATGTTGATGCGCCTCGCATTGGGCTTGCTGTGGGTGTATCGCCTTGGCCAACATGGCAATGATATTGCAGTGCTGACGCAGCAATGGCAGGCACGTACCAATCAACTGGCGTATCAATTTGCGATACGTCGACAGGTGCAGGTGAAGTTTCAGAAAGACTTGTTGAGCCCAGTCACTTATGGCTGTATCAAGCCGGTCGTGGTCATGCCCGCATCCCTGCTGACCGGCATGCCACCCGACATGATAGAAGCCTTGCTGGCACATGAACTGGCCCACATCAAGCGCTGGGATTATGTCGTCAACCTCTTGCAAAACCTGGTCTTGTCGCTGCTGTTTTATCACCCTGCAGTGTGGTGGATTTCCAAGCGCATCGACGCTGAAAGAGAACTGATTGCCGACGACATGGCTGCTGCCATGCTGGGCCAGGCCCGCCCGCTGGCGCGCGCCCTGCAAGTGCTGGATAAATTGCAGATAGCTGCAATGCCGCAAGCCGCGATGGCGGCCAACGGCGGTGATTTGCTGTCACGCATCAAACGCCTGGTGCGCCCTGATTCACAACCCTGGCACTGGAAGATGGCCGCACCGGTGCTCGGTATTGCTGCGGCACTGTTGCTGGTATTGCAAACCCAGGTCAATGCCGCACCTGAGCCCTCAGTGCCATCAGCCCCAGTTGCTGCCGCAAGAGCAGAACCAGTTACCCACATCAGCGCCTATGTCAAAACCAGTTCAGAACATGTACTGGTGGTGGATGAACAAAGCGGCAAAGTCTTGCTGGAAAAAAATGCCGACACCATCGTACCCATTGCATCCATCAGCAAACTGATGACAGCTATGGTGACTCTGGATGCAAAGCTCGATAAAGATGAAGCCATTACCATCAGCAAAGAAGACGTGGCAGGCTGGCACACCAACCAGGTCAAGCTGCAGCCAGGCACGGTGCTGTCGCGCCAGACCTTGCTGGAATTGGCGCTGATCCCTTCCAGTAATGCCGCTGCCAAGGCACTGGCCAGGACTTATCCCGGCGGCAAGCCTGCCTTTGTCGCAGCCTTGCAAAGCAAGACCGCCACCCTGGGTTTGCAGGCTACCCATCTGGAAGAAGCGGCGGGTATTTCACCCAATAACCGCTCGAATGCCAGAGATATTGCCCGCCTGGTCAAGGCTGCAGCCGGCTACCCTGAATTGCGCAGCCTGGCCAGCCGCAGTGAAGGCAGCTATACCGTTGCCGGGCAAACTTATGACTACCAGAGCACCAACAGCCTGACGGCCAGCAAGGACTGGGACATCAGCCTGTCAAAAACCGGGTACTCCAAAATCGCAGGCCGTTGCCTGACCATGCGCACCACCATCGCTGGCAAGCCCGTCATCATGGTATTGCTGAATGCAAAAAACAGCGATGTGCGTACCGATGATGTCATGCACATACGCACTGCGCTGGAAACTGCCAAACCCGGCTAAACCGCAGCTCCCACTTACGCACTGACTGTCCTGCGCCCTGAACCTTGATCGGGGCAAGGGCCAGTCACACCCCTTAGAACCCTTAATCTGTCGATGAAAGAAAAATCATGCTTTTTCAGCAGGCATCAACACGCCTATCTACCATAGCCCTCAGTGTTCTGGCACTGTTTGCCGGTAAACAGGCGTTGGCACAACAACAGGCACAGCAAACACCACAACAGGTAGAAATCAATGCAAAGTCACAGCCCAATCGCGACCGGCAAGACGACGTAGGCATGCGCAGCATCTATGGCCGTGAAGACATAGAAAAATACGGTGACACCAATCTCAGCGAAGTCTTGAAACGCCTGCCCGGCATCAGTGTCACCGAGAGCAAGGGCAAGGGCGCAGAGATACGCATGCGCGGCCTCGGTAATGGTTACACCCAGATATTATTGAACGGCCAGACTACCCCGGTAGGTTTTACCATAGATAGTATTGCCCCTGACTTGATAGAAAAAATAGAAGTCATGCGTGTCGCCAGTGCCGATGTCAGTGCCCAGAGTATTGCCGGGACGATCAATATCATCCTCAAGAAAAAAAGCAACAATCAGGCGACAGAAATCAAAGCCAATACCAGCCTGCAGGCCGGACGCTTGTCGGGCAACCTGTCATGGAGTTTGGGAGATCAACTGGGCGATCATCCTGAAATTTCTTACGTGCTGGCCGGCACGTTCGAGAGCAATGTCAATCAGCTCAATACCATAGCGACAGAAAGCCAGTCTGAACGCGCGGGCATGAGCGGTGTATGGGAAACGACAGCAGACAGACAACTGCAACAAAGCCAGCAAAACCGCCGCGATGTTGCCAGCCTGTCGCCGCGCCTGAACTGGAAACTTGACGCACAAAACAGCCTGAGCTGGCAGGGCAATCTGACTCTCGCCAGGCAGGAGCAGACCAAGCAGGAAAAAGAAAGTACCTATGTCGGCGACAGTACCGATTTCCCTGATAATCATTCCATCTGGACCGCCCACGTATTCACCTCACGCAATGATCTGAATTGGGAGCGTCGCCTCGCCGACAGCGCCAGGTTGAACGTGAACCTGGGCTGGAACAGCCTGGACAGATCGACCAAATTCCATTTCTGGGGCAAGGACAATGCAGGCACATTAAAAATACATCGTTATGTCACCGGTGATGCCGATGAAAATGAATACCGCTTCAATGGCAAATATTTGGCACCGTATTCAGAATCACATGTGCTGAGTCTGGGCTGGGAAGCCAGCCGGGCACTACGCCATGAAAACCGTAATGAACAGGAATTCACACTTCTTCCCGGCGACGCTGATAGCAGCGCACACGACTATCAGGCAAGCCTGCAAAAACTGGCCCTTTATTTGCAGGACGAGTGGACCATCAACAGTGCCTGGTCAGCCTATCTGGGTTTGCGCATGGAGCGTATCAGCAGTAATAGCACAGAGGCAGGCAACTTTGATGTTCAAAACAAAGCCAGCATGGTCAGCCCGATATTGCAAAGTGTCTGTAAGCTCGATGCGCAAAGGCAATGGCGCGTGGCGCTCAACCGCAGTTTTAAATTGCCTACCGTGGGTAATCTCGTACCACGCTTGTTCCGCATCGATAACAATAATACCCCGCTCAATTCAGATTTTCAGGGCAATCCCAACTTGCGGCCAGAACGCGCCTGGGGCATGGAGCTGGCGTATGAGCACTATCTGACCGAGAGTAGCGTCATCAGCGCCAATACCTATTGGCGACGGATAGATGATGTGATGCTTGAGCAGACTGCACAAATTGGCAGCACCTGGATCAGCAGCCTCGCCAACAATGGTCGCGCCCGTATCCTTGGCCTGGAAATTGAGGCAAAACTGAACTTGCAGCAACTGGCAGCCAGCATGCCAGCGCTGGAGCTGCGCGCCAATTTCAACCGTAACTGGTCAAGGGTAGAACAAGTACCCGGCCCTGATAACCATCTGGCACAACAGGCAGGTTTGCTGGCCAGTGCCGGTGCCGACTACCAGATTGATCCCGCCTTGCGCGTGGGAGCCGACTACAGCTATCAGGCCGCGAATGATATACGCGAATCAGCTTACCTGACAGGGCACAACAGCCCCAGACGTCATCTCGATATTTACCTCGCCTGGAAGCAAAACAAACAAAGTCAGTTGCGTTTT
This sequence comes from Undibacterium sp. Tian12W, assembly GCF_049339405.1. Lineage (NCBI taxonomy): Bacteria > Pseudomonadati > Pseudomonadota > Betaproteobacteria > Burkholderiales > Oxalobacteraceae > Undibacterium > Undibacterium sp. Tian12W. The sequence goes on along the minus strand of NZ_JBMPPK010000005.1, from coordinate 162,439 downwards.
TCAGTCAGTAATTTGTTGCAACAAGACAAGCTCGACAGCGGCATTTATACCAATGCAGTTTCACGCTGGACAGATATCAATCTACAGCAATCAGCGCGAACCTGGCGGCTGGTATGGGAAGTGAAGTTGTAATCCCGCCTGGCAAAATTTGTCCATTTAAAAACATCAGCTAACAAAATTTTTGAGGAAAATAAAATGAAATCAGTCGCTCTGCATTTCTATCAAATCAGCATCTTGTTCATCGCAGCCATGTTCAGCCTGACAGCCACGAGCGCAGAAACTGACAAGCTCAAACGTGTCGTTGATGAAGTCATACTCCCGGTACAGGAAAAAAATGCCATTCCCGGCATGGCCGTTGGTATTTTTGTCAATGGCAAACAATATGTATTCAACTACGGGCTCGCATCCAGAGCCGGGAATGTTCCCGTCACCAATAACACCTTGTTTGAGATAGGCTCGATCAGCAAAACCTTTATCGCCACCATGACCACGCTGGCACAAGGCAGGGGAAAGCTGGCTCTGAACGACAAGGTCGCTGACCACATTGCCAGTCTCAAAGGCTCTCAGTTTGGCGAGACTAGCCTGCTGAGCCTGGCAACACACACGACAGGCGGTTTGCCCCAGCAGGTGCCGGATGAAGTGACCAGTGACGAACAACTGATAACCTATCTCAAGAACTGGAAGCCAGATCACATCCAGGGCACATACCGCACTTACAGCAATATCAGCATAGGCCTGCTCGGCGTTATCGCAGCGCAGAGCCTGCAGCAGCCCTTTGCCACCATCATGCATGAACAGATATTTCCCACTCTGGGCATGAATAATAGTTACATTGTTGTACCAGAAAGCAAACGCGCAGACTATGCGCAAGGCTATAAAAAAGACGACACCCCGGTGCGCATGAGCGAAGATGTGCTCTCGACAGAAGCCTACGGCGTCAGAACCAGCGCCAGCGACCTCGTGCAATTCATCCGCGCGAATCTGGGTCAGATGGAACTGCCCCCAGAATTTGCAGCCGCCCTGAAGAACACTCACACAGGCTACTTTAAAGCGGGTGGCATGACCCAGAGTCTGGTATGGGAACTTTATCCTTATCCGACAGATATTGCTGCCTTGATCACAGGCTCATCCCAGCACATGGCCTTTGACGCCACCCCAGTGACCAAAATCACGCCACCGTTTATACCCGGCAAAAACGTTTTTATCCATAAAACCGGTGCCACCGGTGGCTTCGGTGCCTACATCGCCTTTGTGCCAGCCAGGAACATGGGTATCGTCATCCTGGCCAACAAGAATTATCCAAATCAGATGCGGATAGAGACGGCGCAAAAGATTTTGAAGCAGTTGGGCATGTGAATTACTTATTTTGAGAAATGCCATGCTTTCTTCAAGAATTGTTGGTGTCGTAGCAAGTTAATTGAAAGTTAGTCGCAAGTTAATCCTGACGAGTTGAATATAGACGAGAGTGTAAGGCCGCTGTATGCGGCCTTTTGCTTTTTCATGCTTGCAAAATAGCAACAGTCCATGTATGCACATCTGGCGTATCGCCAGCCAAATCATGTCCATCGCATGAAACATGTGGACGGGGCGCTGGGGGTTCAGTATTCTTTCATTATTCGTACAGGCTTTCAGGGTTTGCTGGGGTGGATAGCATCTCGCTTTGTAGCTTTCTTAATGATTGCCAGTCATTGCATGCAAGTGCATTGATTTTCATGTAATAAATTCGGGAGTTGGTCATGGCCACGGAAGAAAACGGTGTAGTGTACGGAACAGAAGATCTGTTGACGAGCCTGTGCAACTCGGTGATACGGGTATTGAATGTCGCCACGAATAGCAAGGTGAATTATTCTGCCATGGTGCAGCGCATCACGAAAATAGGTTTGAAGCCGGACATCGGTTGTTTTGTACTGTTTGATGGTGGTTTTTCTGGTCTGGTCGTGTTGAATTTTGATGGCGATACAGCGCTGGAGATCTATGAAAAATACATGCTCAACATGGGCATGCCCAAGTCTGAGCTGGCAACCTCGTTTACCTCTGATGAGGTGGCAAATATCCTCGGTGAGTTGATGAACCAGATCGTCGGTGACTTTACCGGCAAGGTGCGTCGCGAATTACAGACTAATATTACGCAGAACCAGCCCAAGATGTTGGTATTGACCAAGCAAGTCATGTTGAGTGTGGATACCCCGCTGGACAGGCCAGAACTGCGCCGGGTGTCATTCTTTACCGAGAAGAACAATATCTTTTATCTGGAACTGGCAATAGATAGGACAGAATTCATCAAGCTGCATGACTTTGAAACGCATGAGGTGACTGATCCTGATGCTTTGCTGCATATGCAACAAGCGGCAGATCAAAGTGGAGCAGGTACAAGCGCAACTGCTGCTGGCGATGATGATGACGAAAACTCTGAACTGTTGAAGTCTTTGGGGATGTAGGGTGCTTGGATCAGTCTTGTCACTGGTTAATAAGTGATCAATCAGTGATCACTCATGACCAATAAAGCAAAAGGCCGCATATGCGGCCTTTTGTCATTTCCAATCCTTCATCCTGGGATGATTTAGCCCAGCTTTTTCACAACGACACAGCCTATCGAGTAACCCGCGCCAAACGAGCAGATCACGCCTACATTGCCTGCTTCCAGGTCGTCCTGGTATTTGTGGAAGGCGATGATGGAGCCGGCCGATGAAGTATTGGCGTAAGTGTCCAAAATGGTCGGTGATTCTTCTGGCGATGCATCACGGCCCAAAATCATGCGGGCGATGAGCAAATTCATGTTCAGGTTGGCTTGGTGCAGCCAATAGCGTTTGACATCCGGGATGGCGATGTCGGCTGCTTCTACGGTAGAGGTGATCATCGCGGCTGCCATTGGGCAGACATCCTTGAATACCTTGCGGCCTTGCTGACGGAACAGTTTGTCTGGTTTGCCTATGCCGCTTTCATCTGCACGGTTCAAAAAGCCAAAGTTGTTGCGGATATTGTTTGAGAACTGTGTCTTGAGTTTCAGGCCGACGATTTCAAACTGGTGTTTGGATGTGGCCAGGTCTGCACGTTCTACGATGATGGCGGTGCAGGCATCACCAAAGATGAAGTGGCTGTCACGGTCGCGCCAGTTCAGGTGGCCGCTGGTGATCTCGGGGTTGACGACCAGTACAGCACGTGCCTGGCCGCTTTGGATGGCAGTGACGGCTGCCTGTATGCCAAAGGTGGCAGAAGAGCAGGCGACGTTAATGTCATAGCCATAGCCATCTATACCCAGGGCATTTTGTATTTCCACTGCCATGGCAGGGTAGCCACGTTGCATATTGCTGGCGGCGCAAATGACGGCATCGATATCGGCAGCAGTGCGACCTGCGCGTTCCAGTGCCTGGTTGGCGGCAGCGACAGCCATTTCACACATAATGGACGGTTCTTCATCGCTGCGTTCTGGCAGATGCGGCACCATACGGTTGATGTCGAGCACGCCTTCCTTGTTCATGACAAAGCGGGATTTGATGCCTGAGGCTTTTTCTATGAAGGCGACGCTGGACTCTTCCAGTGCGACTACTTCACCACTGGCGATGGCGGCGGCGTTTTGCGCATTGTGTTGCTGGACATAAGCATTGAAACTGGCGATCAGTTCTTCATTGGAAATAGACTGGGAAGGCGTGTACAGGCCGGTGCCGCTGATGACTACTTTACTCATCTCTTGCTTTCTGGTTATGTCGTTCTGAAGTAAGCGCAAAAATGCGCGACGAAGTCGCTCGATTTTACACAATAAAGATGACAGTTAAACGAGAAACGCACAGAAATAGAGTGCTTGTTCCAGTTTGGTGCAACTGGAACAAGCAGCCTTGTAGCCGTTTTTGCTGCGTTTTGAAGCGCTAATGAGAGGTATCAGGCATTCAATTGCTGTTTGTGGTGCAGCAAATGGTCTTCAATGAAGGTATTGATGAAGTAGTAACCATGATCGTATTCAGGCTGATAGCGCAATTTCAGCGCTTGCCCGACTGCAGTACAGGCCTGAGCAAATTTCTCAGGATGCAATTGTTCAGCCAAAAATTTGTCGGCAAATCCCTGGTCGATCAAAATGCCTTTGGGGAAGGGTGGCTGGCTCTGCTTTTGCATCAGCGCTGTGGCGTCATAATCGGCCCAGGCACTTTCATCAGTTCCCAGGTAGCCGGTGAAGGCTTTTTGTCCCCACGGGCATTGGCTGGGTGCGGCGATAGGGGCGAAGGCAGATACGCTGCTGAACAAGTCTGGATGGCGCAAGGCCAGTACCAGGGCCCCATGGCCACCCATGGAGTGTCCCATGATGCCGACGCGCGATGTGTCCATGGGCAGGCTGGCCAGCAGCATGGGCAGCAGTTCGGCGACGATGTAGCTGTGCATGCGGTAGTGCTTGTTCCAGGGCGCTTGCGTTGCATCCAGGTAAAAACCGGCAGCCACACCAAAATCCCAGGCATCGCTGTCGCCAGGGATGTTGGCATTGCGCGGGCTGGTATCCGGCGTGATGAGGATGATGCCTTCGCGTGCAGCAATGGCTTGCGCACCCGCCTTGATCATGAAGGTTTCTTCTGTACAAGTCAGGCCAGCCAGATAAAAGACTGCAGGGCAGGTTTCACCCGCCATGGCCTGTGGTGGCAGGTAGACGGAAAACCGCATGGGCAAGCCTATTTCGGCAGATTCATGCTGATAAAAGCGCTGCACGCCGCCATGGCAGGCGTGCTGGCTCAGCAAAGTCACTTCTTCTGCATCATCTGCTGCGCCGTTTGCTGCATTATTGCTGGATGCGCGCTGCATCATCAGAACAACACCACAGAACGTATTGACTCGCCACTCTTCATAAGGTCAAAGCCTTCATTGATGCGTTCCAGCGGGAGGCGGTGGGTGATAAGGTCATCGATATTCAGTTTGCCTTCCATATACCAGTCAACGATTTTTGGTACATCTGTGCGGCCACGGGCGCCACCAAAAGCTGAGCCTTTCCATTCGCGGCCAGTGACGAGCTGGAAGGGGCGGGTGGAGATTTCTGCACCTGCCTCTGCCACGCCAATGATGATGGATTTACCCCAGCCCTTGTGGCAGCATTCCAGCGCCTGGCGCATGACTTTGGTATTGCCTATGCACTCAAAGGAATAATCTGCTCCACCATCTGTCAGCTGGATGATGTGGTCAACCACGTTTTCTACTTCGTTCGGGTTGATGAAATGGGTCATGCCAAACTGGCGCGCCATGCTTTCACGCGCTGGGTTCAGGTCCACACCGATGATCTTGTCAGCACCGACCATCTTGGCGGCCTGGATGACATTGAGGCCTATGCCACCGAGGCCAAACACCACGACATTCGCGCCGGCTTCCACTTTGGCTGTGAAAACCACCGCACCAACGCCAGTAGTAACGCCGCAACCGATATAGCAAATCTTGTCGAAGGGCGCATCTTCGCGCACCTTGGCGACGGCGATTTCCGGTACCACGATGTAGTTGGAAAAAGTCGATGTACCCATGTAATGGAACAGCGGCTTGCCATCGAGTGAGAAGCGTGATGTAGCATCCGGCATCAGGCCACGACCCTGGGTAGAGCGTATGGCCTGGCATAGATTGGTTTTGCGTGACAGGCAGAATTTGCACTGGCGGCATTCTGGCGTGTACAAGGGGATCACATGATCACCCTTGCGCACACTGGTGACGCCCGGGCCGGTATCGACGATGACGCCTGCGCCTTCATGGCCGAGTATGGCCGGGAACAGGCCTTCCGGGTCGGCACCGGACAGAGTGTAATAGTCAGTATGGCAAATGCCAGTGGCTTTGACTTCGATCAGCACCTCACCAGCTCGCGGTCCTTGCAAGTCAACTTCTTCTATCGTCAGTGGTGCTCCGGCTTTCCAGGCGATGGCGGCTTTGGTTTTCATGGCTGTCCTTTAAATGAGGTCTTGATCTGACGCTAAAATGAGTTTGCTGATTGTGCTTTAAAGCGCAGTGACTCTGTCATCTTTTTGCATGTCTGGCCGATTTTGCGTTAAGAATGGCTTAAAAAGACGGGTTACATTGTTTCGATTATGATGAACGCTTTATTTAAGTTTATTGAGCCAGAGCTGATAATGAAGTCGATTAAAGCAACCAAGTCAGGCGTGGTCAAGCGATCCACTTTAGCGCGCACTGTCGATATTGTGATCTACCCCGGCTTCAAGGCACTGGAAGCGATAGGCCCCATGTCGGTATTTGAATATGCCAATATCCATTTACAGCGCCAGGGCAAGCCTGCGGCCTATGATGTAAAGATTGCGGCGGCGCATCTGGGCTCTGTGCGTTCAGATACCCTGATGTGCCTCGAAGCCAGCAAGCTCATCAATACCCTGGTGTTGCCAGATGATGTCATCATTGTCGGTTCAAGGCATATACAGCAGGCGCTGGCAGACAATCAGGCCATCATCGATTGGGTCGCTGAAGTTGCGACTAGGATCAAACGCCTGGCGGCACTATGTTCAGGCGCTTTTTTTCTGGCCCGCACGGGTTTGCTGGATGGCAAACATGCGACCACCCACTGGAGTGTGGCCAAACAACTGCAAGATGACTTTGCTGCCGTGCAGGTCGATGCCGATGCGATATTTATCCGCAGCGGCAACCTGTGGACTTCTGCTGGCGTCACTGCCGGCATTGACCTGGCACTGGCCTTTGTGGAAGATGATTGCGGTCATGAACTGGCGCTGGAAGTTGCCAGTGACATGGTGGTCTACCTGAAACGTCCTGGTGGACAATCACAATTCAGCACGCACCTGATGAGCCAGAAAACGGCGCAAACCAATATCCGTGAACTGCAGCAATGGATATTGTCAAACTTGCACCAGCGCCTGCCAGTATCGCAACTGGCCAAGATGGCAGGCATGAGCTTGCGCAATTTCACCCGCTTGTTCCAGCATGAAGTCGGGGTCAGCACGACAGAATTTATCGAGACAGCGCGCCTTGAATTTGCCCGGCAATTGCTGGCAGATATGTCTGAGCAAACCCTGCCGGTAAAAACCATAGCCGCACGCTGTGGCTTTGGCAGTGATGACCAGTTGCGCAGGGTATTTCAAAAACGATTGCAGATGTCGCCAACACAGTACCGTGCTGAGCTGCTCTGATTTTAATACTCGTCACATCGCCATGTAACGCCCCGGCCTGTGGTTCAGGCTGATGGCCAGGTTCAGCGCAAACGCACCAAGTACAGAAGCCAGCAAGGCCATAGGCGTGACGACCGCCAGTGACGCCGCCACGATGATGAAATCCACGCCCATCTGTAATTTTCCCGCCCGTATGCCACGTTTTTCTTGCAGGTACAGTGCCAGGATATTGATGCCACCGAGGCTGGCCTGGTGACGGAATAAAACAATGAAGCCGACGCCCATCATCAGGCCACCTGTCAGGGCAACATAGAAAGGCGTCAGGGTATTCATCGTAGTCAGGTGCAAGAGCTTGGGATGCAGGCTGGAAAATAACGAGACCAGTGCGACTGCACAAAAAGTCTTCAGCGTAAACCGCCAGCCCATGCGTCGCCAGGCCAGCCAGTAAAACGGCAGGTTGATGAGAAAAAACACCGTGCCAAATGACCAGCCTGTCGTATAGTGCAGCAAGAATGCCAGGCCAGCAGTGCCACCCGTCAGCAAGCCCGCCTGATTGAACAGGGCGACACCCAGTGATACAAGCAAAGTACCGGTAATAATCGCCAGTACATCTTCCAGCAGGCTATGCGGGATAAAGCGTTTCGATGCAGTGGCGGTTTTCATGAGGGAGCAGGGTGGAAAATGAAACTGAAGAAACTGAATTTTACGCCGCCACTATTGAGTTAACTTCAGGCAAATACCGGCATTTCGGTTTTCATTGACCTGCGTCAAACCTGGGTCATGAGTTTTGCAACACAAGCCCCGATAAAAAAATGGCTGATCAAATATGATCAGCCATCAGTGTTTTCAACAAATCAGTCTGTGCAAGCCAATCAGGCCTTCAATGCCTTTAACTGTTCTTCCGCGTCTGTCCGCAGTTTCTTGCTCAAGGCTGGTTTGAAGCTCAGTGCTTTTTCAAAATATGAAATTGCCTTGGGTTTTTCATTCACTGCTTGCAGGCATTGCGCCAGGCGGTAATAGATACCGGCATTGGTATCAAGCGTTTGGGCTTTTTCAAACCAGCTCAGGGCTTCTTTGTGTTTACCCTGTTCCTGCAAGGAGCGGCCCATGCCAAATGCGCCTTGGTATTTGGCTGGAAAGCGTTGCTGCATGTCGGTAAAAATGCGCTCTGCATCATTGTATTTCTTTTGCTGTACATAGCTTGCACCTATGCTGTACAGGATGCCGCGCTGCATGCTAATCAAGGATTCAGTATTACCTGGGATTGCGCTCAAGGCTGCCGTTTCTGCACTGGCAAATTTGTCGTCTGCCAGATCCACATTCGCCTGCAATAAATTGCCTGCCGCACTATTCACTTTGGCAGTTTCTATGACCAGGTTTTGCGCCTTGCTTTTACCGCCACCGGCAATCGCAGGTGCCTGCAAATAATATTGCAGCAATGAGCCGCGTGCGCTGTAATTTTTAGGATCAAGTTCTATCGCCTTGATAAAGGCATCGCGAATTTTGCCAGCGTAAGACATGGCGGCAAACATGCTGCCGGAAGTGGCCTTGGTACCTAATACATTTCCCAGCATCTCATGGCATTCAGACAGTTGCGGGTGCGAGTTAACGCATTGCTCCGCATATTTCGCCGCGTCATCCAGTTTGTCGAGTTTGCCTTCAGCCAGTATCAATTCTGCTTTTACCAGCAAGGCATCGGCATTACTGGCATCGGTACTCAGTTTGGCGTTCGCGGCCTTTTCTGCTTCGGCATATTTCTTTGCCTTCATCAAGCCATCATATTCATGGGCGCTGGCGGCTTGCATGGCAAACAAGCTGATGGCACTGGCCAGCAGAGCAGGTACAAGTTTCATGGATGGTCCCGGAAAAGAATTGATCCGCTGTTAACGCTGCGCCAGTCATTTGGTTGACGCAGCAATGAATGATGAACAGTCTCTTAACTCACTCTTTCTTTTCCGGTTCCACTTCCGCTTCTTTTTCATCTCCATTTTCTTTTGCACCTTCTTTGGAGGGGAAAAAATAAGCACGCGGATTTTCCTTGAAGCGCGCCCAGAGCAAGACGGTCAGCAAACCGCCCTGGCCAAAACTGACACGGCGTGAACGCAAGGCTACCAGCATCGCCAGGCTAAAGCTGACGCCGAGATTGACCATGCCTATGCACATGATGCCAAACAGTGAATATGCAGCCACTTGCCAGCTCATGATATTGTCGAGGCCGACTAGGGCAAAGGCAAAATTGGCACTGGCAAAAGTGATGTGGCGTATGTCTATCGGCAAACCAAAGAAACTGCCCAACTGTCCTATCGTACCGAGCATGATGCCAAAGAAAAAGTTACCTGCCAGTGCGCCCAGATTGTTACCTATGTAAGTGGTGACACGTAGCAATCTTGTTTCACCCAAAAGACGCTTTAGCCAACCCAACTGGCGCAAACGTTCGGGGATATTGCCATAGCTGGCCTTGTTATCGTAATAGCCGGAGATCAACCCAGACAAGAACAGGCAGACACCGGCAATAGCTGCATGTGGCAAGGCCAGGCTGGCGAAAGGGTCGATATCATGCAGCAGATGCTGGGCTTTTTCTGGCGACACCAGATGTTTGCCCGTGATGGAGACCCAGGCCCAGGCAATGGCATATGCGGTCGGCATGGCCAGGCCCACATTGCCGATGATGGCAATGAATTGTGAGCGCAATACACGCACGATGAGTTCAGCCAGTTCATCAAGCTTTTGTTTGCCGCCATCAATGGCGCGCGCCAGAAGGGCAGCGGTCATGGCTGGTTGCTTGGTGGCGATGGTGAAATGCAATACATGCACCAGCATGAAACCGCCTGAATAATTCAGGCTGTACAGCACGGCGTAGCCAAATGGCGCGAGTGCAAGCGTGCCAAACAAAATCTTGATCAGTGCCATGAAGCCGACGATGAAACCAGCCCCCAATGCAGAGCGCAACATCTCCAGCCATTCTGCGCGGTTATTGGTTACATAATGCTCACCGCTTTTCCCGGCTCTTTCGGTCACTTGCAGCGACAAGAGTTCAGTATTGCTTTGCATGAGATTGCGCAGGCTATGGCTGTGGTTTTCTGCAACTGCCAATTCCTTGAACAGCGCCGTGCCTATGGCGGCGGCGTGATCCGTGCTGCGGCTGTCGAGCATGTCGAGCAACTGACGCAAGCGCGCTATGCTTTGCATTAACTGCAGCAGCAAACGCGTCAGGCTGATGGAGACACCTTGCAGGGCGGCGGTACGGCGTATACGGTTGGCGATGTCTTCGCACTGGGTCAGCAAGACTTCTATGTGTTTACTGTCCTCACGTTCGCATGACTTGTCGGCCAGCCACTTGTTATAGCAAATCACATAGTCATTGATGGCATCATTCTGGCGCAGGAAAGGCGACTCGAATTTTTCTATGTCGGGGTAATTGCGCACCAGTTCGGCTTCCAGGCCTATATTCGTGATGCGGTAAGACAGCACCTGAACAGCACTGAGGATTTCACTGGTCAGTGTGGCATAAGTATTGCGTGGGGCGCGGGCGCGAAACCCTATCGCCCTGAGCAAATCCATCCAGGCCTGGTCTGCAACTGCATTGATCCAGATATGGTCGGTTTTTTTATAAAACAACTGTCCAAATATGTCCTTGATATAGGCGTCATTGACCAGTGGCGGCAAAAATTTATTCATCAATCTTTGCCTGGCCACCGACCAGAAGCCGGTATTTTGGGTGATGCCCACATCGGTGAACAAATGTACCAGCTTGCGCGTGGTCAATACCTGTATCAGATAACAGCGCAAGGCCTTGCGCCATGCCGGATTGCTTTGCAGCACAAAGCACAGGGCGCGCAGGTTGTCTGTGGCTCTTGTTGTATCTTGTGGGCGGGGTGGGCGTATCTCTGCAATCAGCTTGCGCAAGTACTGGATATCATTGAGTGCAGGATATTCGCCAAGGCGGATTTCAATTTCCGCTAAAACACTGTCCAAGCTCAAACCTCTCTCCTCAAAATGCCATGAACATCAACTTTTAACTCAATTCATGGGTTTTGTCATGTAACTTGCTCGCATGTATCTTGCTTAGATGTGGCAGAAGGGCAGTTTTTCAAGCTGGTCTCATGCAAGCCTGTGCATTTGCATGCAAAAAGGGGCAATTTAGTCTAAAGTGTCGGGGTGTTCATTACAAAGGTTGAGCGTTGGATAATTTATTGTTGGTGCTGGCTGCCCTGTTACTGGTCTTGTTAAATGGCTTTTTCGTGGCGGCAGAATTCGGTCTGGTAAAGTTGCGTCAGACCAGGGTGCGCAGTATTGCAAAAACCTCAGGTTTGCGTGGCCGCCTCTTACTCACGGTGCATCAACACCTGGATACCTATTTATCTGCCTGCCAGCTCGGTATTACCCTGGCATCTCTGGGCCTGGGCTGGATAGGTGAACCTGCCTTTGCGCGTCTGCTGCACCCAGTATTTTCTCTGGTCGGGATAGACTCTGAAGAGTTGATACACGGCATTTCATTCTTTTTTGCTTTCTTCGTTATTTCCTTCCTGCATATCGTGGTTGGCGAGCTTGCGCCAAAATCGATGGCGATACGCATGCCTGAGCGCGTCTCTTTGTGGACTGCGCCTGCCCTGTATGCATTTTACTGGTCCATGTATCCGGCGATCTGGACTCTGAACTTCAGTTCCAACAAGGTCTTGAAATGGATAGGCCTGAGCGCAGAACATGGTGGTGACGCTCATTATTCGCCTGAAGAACTCAAGCTCATCTTGCGCGGCAGTCATGGCGGCAAGAAAGAAACCCGCGATGAGTGGAGCATCATGGCCCAGGTACTGGACTTTGGGGGCCTTGAAATTTCTGACCTGATGCGTCCCATCAATGAAGTTGTGGCCATGCACAAAGGCGCCAGCCTCGAAGAAAACATGCAGACCGCGGCGCGTAACCGCTTTAGCCGTTACCCTTACTTTGATGAAGATGAAGAAACCGTGCTCGGCATGCTGCATCTGAAAGACTTGTTCCTGGCGCAGCAGGCTGGCAAGCAGTTGGATGACCTGAGCAAGCATTTGCGCCAGGTTGAGTTTGTGCCACCGACCATGCCGGCACTGGAATTGTTCCGCCGCTTCCGCAAGGGTGCACCACATTTTGCCATTGTTGGTGTGCGCGGCAGCAAACCGGTAGGATTTTTGACGCTGGATAATCTGTTGAGTGCGCTGGTTGGCCAGATACGCGATGAATTCCGTCAGAATGAAAACGACTGGACAACACTGGACGATGGTACCCTGATAGGCAAGGGCAGCCTGCCACTGTTCACGCTGGGCAGTGCGCTGGGCTTTGATGTCGATAGCGATGAAGTCGAATCCATAGGCGGCCTGATCATGCACAAACTCGGTGATTTGCCGGTGGAAGGCCAGAAAGTCGAATTTGAACGCTTTGATGCCGTTGTCAAGAAAATGAATGGCCCGCGCATCATTCTGGTCAGGATACATCCTAAATCCGAGGCTTAGGCGAGACATCAGGGTAATTAGAACTTGCCTCAAAAGAAACTTGTTTTAGAATAGTTGCTTATCCTGGTCAGCATGTCCTGCTGACTTTTGTTGCCCGGTTCTTGAAAGCACTGAAGCAATGGCCATTCAAAACAGCTTATCCACCTATGCGCGCAGCTTTTGGCTGACACTGATGGTATTTGCTGTGTTCACCGCAGTGTTTGGCTGGTATGTGTATTCAGAAAAAACTGTCGATCGCCTCAATGACTTGCGCTTTGAGTCCCATGCCCTGTCGCAGGAATTACAGCAAAGTTCAGAAGACCTGACGCGCATGGTGCGCAGCTATGTGGTCACGGGTAACCCTGACTACAAGCGTTATTACCAGCACATCCTTGACGTGCGCAATGGCAAGGCCGCCCGGCCAGCATCGCTGGGACAAAACTTGTTCTGGGACCTGGTACCTGCCAGTTATCCTGCTGCTCCTGAAAAAACTGCCCCGGCTAATTTACGCGTCCCGCTGATGGACCTGATCCGTAAAACAGGTATCACACAAAAAGAATTAACACTGCTGGAACAGGCCAAGCAAAATTCTGATGCCCTGACAGCAATAGAGTACCGGGCCATGTACCTGATCGAACACCCGGGCCTGAATGTGAATGAAGCCAGGGATCAGGCCAGCGGCCTGCTCTATGATGAACGTTATCGTCTGGCCAAACTAGCGATCCTGCGTCCGATTGCCGAGGCCAGTGACTTGATGGAAAAGCGCGGCGTGGCCCTGGTGGAAGATGCCGCACAGTTTGCGCTGCGGTTGCGCATGCTGTTTATTTTGCTTGGTATCCTGCTGGTGGGCCTGTTGTGGCGTGCCTACCGCTCTCTCAACAGGAGCCTGGGTGGCACCATACATGAAGTGTCTGCCAGTCTCATCAATCTGGGCAAGGGCAATTTCACGACACCTGTGGTCGTCAAACCGGGCATGGAAGAAAGCATCATGGGCTGGCTGGCGCTGACCCAGGCCAGGCTGGCCGAGACAGACGAGGCACGCAAGCTGGCAGCACACAAAAGCGAACGGCTTAGCCGGCTGTACAATGCATTGAACCAGTGTAATCAATCCATTCTGCGTCTGGACGACAAGGAAGATTTACTGCCGCGTATCTGTGAAAATGCTGTCACTATAGGCGGTTTAAAAATGGCCTGGATAGGCCTGGTGGATGAAGCCCGGCAAGTACTTAACCCGGTCGCTTTCTATGGCGCCGGAGCCGGATATCTTGAAGGCCTGCAGCTTACTGTACACCCTGATCAGGCAGAAAAACATGGCCCCAGTGCCCTGGCCTATCTGCATAACCGGCCATACTGGTGCCAGGATTTCCTGCATGATGAATTGATGGCGGCCTGGCATGAGCGTGGCGCGGCGCAAGGCTGGCGCGCTTTTGCTGCCTTGCCCTTGCTCAAGAGTGGCAAAGTGGTAGGCACATTCAATCTGTATGCCGAAAATGAAAATGCCTTTGACGAAGCCGTGCAGGATTTGCTGATGGAGTTCGCGACCGATATCAGCCATGTCCTGAACCGCTTTGAGCTTGAAGATGAACGACTGCACGCCTTGCAGATGGAAGAATTGCGCAGCTACATGCTGGAGCGGATCACTGCCAATACCACCCAGAAAGAATTGTTCCATGATGTCGTCCTCAAGGTTGAATCCTTGTTGCCCGACTGTCTGTGCACCATCATGCTGCTGGACAAGGATCGCATGCATTTGCGTACCGGCGCAGCCCCCAGCCTGCCTGAGGTTTTTACCCGCGCCATAGAAGGCGAGCCCATAGGCCCGGGTGTAGGCTCATGTGGTAACGCGCTGTTCACTGGTGAACGCACGATAGTTACGGATCTTTCCGCCCACGCCTATTGGCGCGATTACCGGGAGCTGGCAGAACAGTGTGATTTGCGTTCCTGCTGGTCAGAACCGATACGCTCTGCCGAGCGCAAGGTGATAGGTGCATTTGCCATTTATCACCACCGGCCCTCGGTACCAGATACCTTCTCGCTTAACTTGCTGGAGATGGCCGCCAACCTTATCGCCATAGGCATGGAGCGCAAGCAGTCTGAAGAAAGTTTGCACAAGCTGTCGCAGGCTGTCGAACAAAGTTCGAATGCCATTGTGATTACCGATACCGCGGTCAACATAGAATATGCGAATGCGGCTTACCTGAAAAATGCAGGCAAGGAACTGCGGCAAGTCATAGGCCGCAAACCCAGTATCATGCGCTCACGCAAGACCTCGCCAGACGTCTATGCCGACATGTGGCAACAACTGGGCCGGGGCGAAAACTGGAAGGGCGAGTTGATTAACCGTTATGCCGATGGTCTGGATCATACTGATCTTGCCCATATCTCGCCGATCAGGAACAGCGAAGGCTTGGTCACGCATTTCTTGTCGATACAGGAAGATATCAGCGATAAAAAACGTACCGAAGAACGTATCAAATATCTGGCGCATTATGATGCGCTGACAGGTTTGCCGAACCGCACCCTGCTTGATGAGCTGGCGCGTTATGCACTGAGCCTGGCAGAACGCAATCAGGATGCACTGGCGGTCATCTTTTTTGATCTTGATCATTTCAAGGACATCAACGACACCCTCGGTCACAGTCTCGGTGACATCTTGCTGGTCGAATTGGCCAAGCGCCTGGTGGCTGCCATGCGCGAGAACGATACGATTTCGCGCCTCGGTGGCGATGAATTTATCTTGTTGTTAACTGGCGTCGATGAACACAAGGTCGAGCAAGTCGTGCAAAAGCTCATGCAGGTTGTGAATACTTCATTCCACCTTGGTGAATATGATTTGAATGTAACTGCCTCCATGGGTATTGCAATTTACCCCAATGATGGTAAAGACCTGGAAACATTATCGCGCAATGCTGACGCCGCCATGTACAGGGCCAAACGTGAAGGCCGTAATTCCTATCGTTTCTTTACCCAGGAAATGCAGGAACGTTCCACTCGTCACCTTGAACTGGTGAATGCCTTGCGCCAGGCACTGGAGAAGCAGCAATTCCAGTTGCATTTCCAGCCGCAACTCTCGATGCGAACCGGCCATGTACTCGGTGCAGAAGCGCTGCTGCGCTGGCACCATCCTGTGCTGGGCCATGTCTCGCCCGCAGAATTTATCCCGGTGGCGGAAGACAGTGGTTTGATTTTGCCCATAGGTGAATGGGTCTTGCGCGCAGCAGCAAAACAATGGAAGCACTGGCAGGCCAGTGGCTTGCCGGATTTACTGATTGCGGTGAACCTGTCGGCAGTCCAGTTCCGTCATCATGATCTGCCTGCGCTGGTGACGCGCATATTACAAGAGGCAGATATGCCGGCAGCATGCCTGGAACTGGAGCTGACAGAAGGTGTAGCCATGCATGATCCGCAAGGTGCAATTGCCGTCATGAACAATCTGCATGAACGCGGCATACGCATGTCCATTGATGATTTTGGTACCGGTTATTCTTCACTCAGTTACCTGAAGAAATTCAAAGTTTACAAGTTGAAGATAGACCAGAGTTTTGTGCGCGATATTACCAGCGACCCTGAAGACCGCGCCATCGTCAGCGCCGTCATCAGCATGGCCAAGAGCCTGGGTTTGATGACTATCGCCGAAGGCGTGGAAACCGCAGAGCAACTGGAATTTTTGCGGCAGCAGCAATGTGATGAAGTGCAGGGCTATTATTATTCACGGCCTCTGCAGCCGGAGCAGTTTGCAGAATTCTTCAGGAATAGTTTGAATTAGTGTTGACCGGTACTACTCATCTAGATTGATGCTCGCAACTCCAATCAGCATCAATTTGCATCAATCTGCATTAATCAACATTAATCAGCATAGAGTGCCAAAACTGCCCGGCCTGCTACTTCTTCCCGTACCAGCATGATCAACCGTAAGGAATGAACTCTATGCCGTGGGATATCTGGCCGATAACCTGCGCGAAATTTTCGGTACTCTCGCTGAAGCTGGCCAGGATGTCGGGGCGCGACATGCCTGCCTGGATACGGCCATTCCAGTAATCAAAGCCTGCCTGATCAGGATTACGGTGCAAGACATTATTGTACAAGGCAGTCATGAAAGCATTGTCCGTAATATTGTCACCATATAGTTTTTTGAACTCTGCAGAATTGACAAAACCTGCAGCGGCATGATTGAGGGTTTCTGCGCCGCTGTCGAGTTGTCCTATCCAGTAACCCAAACCCGCCTTGTCAGGTATGCGATTGAACGCTGCCTGGTAAAGGCGATATGCCTGCCCGGCATTGCCATCAATGTCGGTTGCCAATGTTTTGTCGGTGAATTGCAGACGTTCAATATTGGTAAAAGTATCGGTGAGCCCATTCACTGCAGTGCCTGGTGCCACGATGGTAGTGACCATACCGGTTTTCGTCAGATTGACGCTTAAGTAGCCGGACGCAATATTCATCAATACCGTATCTGTCCCCGCACCTCCGTCATAAGTATCTGAGCCAGAACCAAGGGCAAACAGATCATTGACAGCCGAACCTGTCCAGTTATCGTTGCCTGATACCATGTTGATGAGTACCTGATCCAGTTTGTTCCAGTCATCGGACGATGACAGCAGATAGTTCAGATTGCTGATGCTGAATTGTTCCTGGCCAAGTCCATTCTTCACGGTGACAGAAGTAATGGTACCTGCCGTTGGCATGCTCACTCCTGTTGTGTAACTCAGTCCTGTGCCCGTCCAGCTGGCTTGCATCAGATTGGTAATGAAAAAGCCCGATGTTAGAGTTTGTACGCTGGAGGTAACAGCCGCATTCTGGGCACTAAAGAACAGACCCTTGCCGTTGATTTTGATGTTCGCCATGAATTTCCCTGGAAGTGGAGGTGAGGCTCAAATTGAATACCGGGATAGAAAAATGTCCTCAAGTGCAAAATTTTAGCATTTTATTATTATGTGGTTGATAAGTATTTACTTATCCGGGCTGGCTGCTTTTTTAAAGGCTGTTCAATGGTATTTTCAAATAGCGTATGCCGTTGTTTTCCGCATTCGGCAAGGCACCTGCGCGGATGTTGACCTGTATTGCCGGTATCAACAGATAAGGCATTTCCAGCCCGCTGTCACGCTTCTGGCGCAAGGCAACAAAGTCGGTTTCACTGACACCATCACGCACATGGATATTGTCTGCCTTTTGGCTGGCTACACTAGTATGTGTGCAGACTTCGCGCCCCGCAGGTGGATAATCGTGGCACAGAAATAGCCGTGTTTCAGGCGGGAAGGACAAGAGCTTCTGTATCGAGTGGTATAACTGAGCAGCATCCCCTCCAGGAAAATCACAACGCGCAGTACCAACGTCAGGCATGAACAAAGTGTCGCCGACAAAAATACTGTCACCAATGACATAGGCCATATCCGCCGGTGTATGCCCAGGCACGTTGATTGCCTTGGCTTGCAATTGACCAATGGAGAATTCTTCCTGATCCACGAACAGCACATCAAACTGTTCACCATTCACCGGGAAGTCTGGTCCCAGATTAAACATGACCTTGAATACTTTTTGCACCGCGCTGATATTCTTGCCTATGGCAATTTTGCCACCCGCTTTTTTCTTGAGGTACTGCGCTCCTGACAAATGATCGGCGTGAGCATGGGTTTCCAGCAGCCATTGCAGGGTCAGCTTGTTTGTCGCAAGAAATTCCAGCACCTGGTCAGCAGATTTGTTCGTGGTATGTCCCGATTTGGGTTCGTAATTCAGTACCGGGTCTATCACCGCCGCATGGCCACCAGGCGCATCGAATACAACATGGGTGGCGGTACAGGTCTGTGTATCGAAGAAACTGTGTACGTGTGGCTTGATGTCTGGATTCATGATGAACTCGCGCATGGCGATGAAATGAGTTCTCGAATAATAACAAAAATGTTGCTGATTTTGACATTTAGCATGCTTGTGCGGGATCAAAACAGGTTCAACACTCGACGCATGAACATGACAGGAATACTATAGTGGACTTTTGTAATGTGGGGTTTTGTAGTTAAGACAGATTGCCTTCCGCTTGCGCGACGATGATGGCTGCGTTGCAAATGCTCACGATAGCTTTGCATCTTGCCTTGGTCGCTCGGTAAGCGTCTTTCACTTCTGTTTTAATACAATAGTTCACTAGCATATTTTTTAATCCAGACTCCCGATATGTTCATCTCTGCAGCAGAACTTGTGGTGGCGCTCATTGGTGCCATGGTTGGTCTCGTCATGGGCCTGACCGGGGCTGGCGGCGGCATACTGGCAGTGCCAGCGCTGGTGTATACCCAGGGCTTCAGCATGCAGCAAGCGATGCCGGTAGCCCTGCTGGCCGTCAGCAGCGCAGCCCTGATAGGTGCAATAGAAGGCCTCATGCGCAAGCTGGTGCGTTACCGTGCTGCCGTGCTGATGGCAGTTGCTGGCAGTCTGCCGACACTGCTGGGCGTGCAGGTCGCTCACCGCATGTCACAGCAGTGGCTGATGCTGGTATTCGCCCTGATACTGGGGGTAGTGGCGGTGAGGCTGATAGTGCAATTGCGCTCGCCTGATTGTGATGATGCTCAGCGTGCTGCCATGGCACGTATCAATGCCAGTACTGGCCGCTTTGAATGGTCAGTCAAGACCGGCGCAGTGATTGCTGGCATAGGTGCCGTGTCCGGTTTCATGACAGGCTTGCTCGGTGTCGGTGGCGGCTTTGTCATCGTGCCCATGCTCAGGCATTACACCAATGCCAGCATGCATGTGGCGGTGGCGACTTCATTGCTGGTCGTCAGTATAGTCGGTACGATGGGTGTAGGATCTGCCTTGCTGAGTGGCACGCAACTGCCAGCTTTGTTGTCAGCCATGTTTGTTGCGACTACGGTAGGTGGCATGCTGCTGGCAAGACGCATAGCCTTGCAATTACCGGCAAAAAAAGTGCAGATGATCTTTGTGGGTTTGCTCTTGTGTGTGGCAGTCAGCCTGGTCTATCGTGCCGTGGCTTAGTTGATGCTGCTACGGTTGCTGATGCCGTTCAGCACTGCCGCCTGTGATTCCAGTTGTCGTGCGACATTGCCACACACCAGGTCGCACAGCGCATAGATCGATTCATCAGCGATATGGTAATACACCGAAGTACCACGCCCTTCGCGTGCCACCAGGCCATGCTTGGCCAGGGTAGAAAGGTGGCGTGATACGTTCGCCTGCGAGCAGGAGCAACGCTCGGCCAGTTCACCTACATTGTGTTCTTTTTCGCGCAGGCAGTTCAGTATGCGCAAACGGGTAGGTTCAGCCAGCGCCGAAAAATAATGGGCAATCTGTATCAAAGCCTGATCAGATAATCCGTCCATGGCAGTCAATCTGATAGTGGGAATATCTCTATCATACTCTGAGTCTGGAAAGTTGCGCGCACTCAATTTACTATTTGCGTAATTGCGCAAATAAGATATTACATTTTCGTTGGATACTAAAAAGGCATCTGCAAAAAACCTGCTAAAGCATTAAAAAAATTTACCTTTAAGTCGCAGCAGGTATGCAGGCAGCCTTGTCGGATGGTGCTTGATGGAAAGTATTTTGTGCAAACTGTGTTGAGTGCAGGTAACTGAAAACCTGCATTCAACCCTTGATAGAGAAATGGATGCGTGAATTGGGGGCTGCCAGCTTGTCGCTCAAGCGCCGTCCCGGGTCTTTGCGCCTGCCCTGCAATTTGCGGGTATTCAGTAAAATGGCCTGCTGTTTCTCGCGGCGATCAGCATTGCGCCGGTTGTCTGTCTGACGGCGTTCTATTTCTGGCCAAGTGGCTTCATCACCACTGGCTTTACCCTCTGGTGTTTGCCCCTGAGCAACAAGGCGGCGGTGCTGACTACTGGCATGCGGCATTTCTGCGGCTTGCTCAAAGATGCGGAATACTTTTAAAGGAAACATGACATAAGTGCTGAAAGTAAGGCTGTTCGCACTTAGAACGGTAAAATTGCCTAAAACTTTAGCAAGCCTGTTTTTGCAGGCTTGCCAAACTTGAAGATAATTTCAGGTGGGAAATGTTTATTGCTGCTCGCACCTGCCTCACACCTCTCTCACACTTGATTCACACCTTTAACTGGAAAGGTGTGAAATTCGTATCCTTGTCATAGTAATCTTCATTTTCCTTGCGCTTCAGGAAGGCAACGACCTTATAAGTCACCGGCGTCATGACAACTTCCCAGCTGGTTTTCAATACATATTGCGCGACCATGACGGTGATCAACTGGCTGTCTGACCAGATGCCATAAAAGGCAATCACATAAAACAGGCTGGAATCAACAAACTCACCACATATTGTCGAGCCTATGGTGCGCATCCACAAATGCCTGCCTTCCATGGCAACCTTCATCTTGGCCAGCACATAGCTGTTCACAAAGCTGCCACACCAGAATGCAGTGACCGAGCCCAGGATAATTCTTGGAGTATTACCAAATACCGCCGCCAGATGGGTCTGGTATTCGGTATTGAATGGGTCTGCTGCCGGCGTCAGCGCTAGTACCACCACCGACATGATGGCCGCAAACAGTACGGCACCAAAGCCTGCCCAGATCACGCGGCGGTCGCGCCCATAACCATATACTTCGGTGAGCACATCGCCAAAAATATACGAGATAGGGAAGAACAGGACGCCCGCACCAAACGTCACCGTACCCAGCACAGGCAAGGTCACCTGTGCAGCCTTGGCTGCGCCTATCAGGTTGGAACATAATAAAACCGTGACAAAGGCTGCCATCACAAAATCGTAATATTTATAACTGCCAAGTGGTCGTGTCATGTGATTGATCCTGGAATATCGCTAGAATTTTTCTGCCCGCAAGCATGGCATGGGCATCAGGCATATTCGACATCCGGGGCAAGCTTGTCAACCTTGAATCAGATTTTTGGTAAAAAAAACTTTGATTTGCACAGGTCCATGCATGAAAACATCTGCAACAAAGTTCAGCGCTTTTGCTGCGTTTTGCAAATCTGCATTTGCTACAATGAATCTATCTCAGTTTTAAAGTGTTTCCATGTGCGCAGCCCCAATTACCGTTGATGTACCCGTAGAACAGTTATGCATAGGTTTATATGTACATCTTGATATGTCCTGGCTGGAGCACTCGTTTGCGCTCAACAGTTTCAAGATCAAGAGTCAGGACGAGATCACGGCAATCAGGCACCTGGGTCTAAAAACCATCCGGGTCAGCCCGGCCAAATCAGATAATCGCCCTTTGCCGCCGCCACCCAAAACGGTGCAGGTGGCCGAGCCCGAACCGGTTATGACACTGAGCCCAGAAGAACTGGCCTTGATAGCAGAAAAAAAATCGCGCATAGAAAGGCTGATCAGAGAACGCAATGCCATTGCCCAATGCGAAAAGCAATTGCTCAAAGCAGCCAATACGCTCAAGAATATTACCCGCAACCTGTTTTCCCGCCCGCAGGAATCGGTGCGCGAAGCTGAGCAACTGGTGCAGCAAATGCTGGACTCTTTGCTGGTCGATAAAGACATTGCCATTCATCTCATGAATGACAAGATAGTTGGCGAAGAAGCCTATTATCATTCTCTGAATGTTGCTGTGCTGACCATGATGCTGGCAAAGGAGTTGTCTTTTCCCGCAGACGATATCAAGCAACTCGGCATGGGATGCATGTTCCATGATATAGGCAAGGTAGAAATCCCTGATCGTATTGTCAACAAGAGCTTTGCGCTGACCAAGTCTGAGCAAAATCTGTTGCAGATGCACAGCCATTATGGCCAGCAGATAGGCGAGAAACTGAACTTGCCAAAAGGCGTCATCGACATCATCGCGCAGCATCATGAGATGGCCGATGGTAGTGGTTATCCGCAACAACTGAAGGCAGAACGCATCTCGCCGCTGGCTCGTATCGTCGCCATCACCAATACCTATGACAATCTGTGCAATAAACCGAACCCGGCTGATTCCCTGAGCCCGTATGAAGCCATGTCCTATATGTTTGCCAACCAGCGCAAGCAATTTGATGCACCTGCCCTGAATCTGTTCATACGCTGCATGGGTGTCTATCCGCCAGGCACCATCGTCAAGCTCAGCGACGGTACCCTGGGCATGGTGGTGGCGGTAAACTCCAGCAAGCCGCTGCGCCCCAGCGTATTGATCTACGACCCCAGCGTTCCCAAGTCCGAAGCCATCATCCTCGACCTGATACACGAACCCATACTCGACATCACCGCCAGCCTCAAGCCCGGCCAACTGGCACCAGAAGTGTATGACTACCTGAGCCCGCGCAAGCGCATGACTTATTTCTTTGATACCGAGAAGGCCGAGAACCAGAAGCGCCCATAAATATACCGGGTTTATCTGGCTTGCCGCGGCAATGACGCAATCAGATCGGCAAAGCGCTGCCCCTGTATCATGATATGACCGCGCAATAAATTTGCTGTCAGTTCTGCCTCACCCTGCAAGATGGCTTGTACTACCTGGTCGTGCTCATTATAAGAATTCGCAACACGGTCACGCACACGCAGTTGCAGGCGGCGGTAAGGGCGCAGGCGGCGGTGCAAATTCATTGCCTGCTTCTCCAGAAAATCATTGTGGCTGCCGCGATAAATCAGGTAGTGAAACACTTCATTCTTGTAAAAATATTCGTCCGGGTCTTCGGCATCACGCGCCTCTTTGCAGGCTTCATGGGCAGTTTTTAAATCTGCCTGTTCCTGTTTCGACATACGGCGCGCTGCCATGCGCCCGCACATGGCTTCAAACTCTGCCATTACCTCAAACATTTCCACCAATTGCTGTGGGCTGATGGTCGCTACCTGGGCGCCGCGTCGTGGCCGCATTTCTATGATGCCCATTGATGCCAGTTGTATTAATGCCTCACGGATAGGTGTGCGCGATACGCCAAAGCGCTCAGCCAGCTCGGTTTCATCGAGATGATGGCCAGGCTGTAGTTGCCCCGTTGCTATCAATTCTTCTATTTCTTCTCGCAGGCTGGCTGAGCGGTTTTTCATTTTGCTAAGTCTTTTAGTAATTTATGTCTCCAGTATATATTCAAGTTGACTTTGAATGCAAAATAGTCGATCTTGTATACAAGAATTTTAATAAAGCATACAAGGCGAAGTATTAAGCGGGATATGCAAAGACCAAAGACGAGGCAAAACCTTGTCAAAAAGAGATGTCTCATCCATAAAAACCTTAGGAGTAATCATGTCGCAACTGAAGAGAAGAACAGTCTTGCAAGCTTTAAGTCTGGCCCCATTGGCGGCGGCATGGTCGCCACTAACTGCATGGGCGCAAAGCACGGCCCTAAAGATTTCCCATCAATTCCCGGGCGGCACACTGGAAGAGGGCGACTTTCGTGACCGTCTCTGTCGCATGTTTGCCGCCGAAGTGCAAAAACGCAGCAATGGCAGCCTGAAGTTTGAAATTTATCCCGGCTCTTCTCTGATGAAGACCAATGCGCAATTCTCTTCCATGCGCAAGGGGGCGCTGGATTTATCGCTGGTGCCTTTATCGTATGCTGGTGGTGAAGTGCCAGAAGTGAATATCGGCCTCATGCCCGGCCTCGTGCCATCCTATGAAGTCGGTGCTGCATGGAAGAATGCTGAAGTTGGCAAGGAACTCAATAAACTCTTACTCGACAAGGGCATCGTCGTGGTCAGTTGGATCTGGCAGGCTGGCGGCGTGGCATCGCGTACCAAGGCAGTGGTTGATCCTGATGATGTCAAGGGCATGAAGATACGAGGTGGTTCACGTGAAGTCGATCTGGTATTAAAGGCTGCTGGTGCTGCCGTAGTATCCCTGCCATCGAATGAAATCTATGCGGCCATGCAAACCGGCGCGATGGAAGCAGCCATGACTTCATCGACTTCGCTGATCTCTTTCCGCCTCGAAGAAGTATCCAAATTCCTGACCAGTGGTCGCGGCCAAAGTTACTGGTATATGTTTGAACCCTTGATGATGTCAAAAGTAATTTTTGACAAGCTGACGAAAGACCAGCAAAACACCATCATGACTGTGGGTGCTGAACTCGAAGCTTTCGCCATCAAGGCCGCGAAACAGGATGATATTGCCGTCGCCACTGTCTATGAAAAGAAAGGTGCCAAGGTAGTAGATCTGAATGCTGCCACGGTTAAAAAATGGCAGGCAATCGCCCGCACCACGGCCTGGAAGGACTATGCCGACAAAAATGAAAACTGCGCCAAACTGCTGAAACTGGCGGAGAAATTATTATGAGCCATGGCTTTGAAATAGCAGCTCCTAAAGGGCCGCCTGTTCCAGACCATCCCTTCGTTGCTCGGCTGGCAAAAGCACTGGAATGGGTGAACAAAGTCATCGTGCGCATCTCCATGTTTGCCATGTTGCTGACTGCCTTCATTCTCACTTATTCTGTCGTCACACGTTATCTTTTCAAGATACCGACAGACTGGCAGGATGAAGCCTCGGTATTCATGTTGATAGGTGTGACTTTCTTTTCTGCGGCTTACGTGCAGTCTTATCGCGGCCACATAGGTATAGAAGTCTTGTCATCTATCCTGCCTCCGGCAGTCAACCGCTTTCGTTTGTTGCTGGTAGATATCATCAGTGCGACTTTCTGCATGTTTTTTTCCTGGAAATCCTGGACGCTGTTCCATGAAGCCTGGGTAGATGGCCAAACGACTTCATCGACATTCGCGCCGCCCTTGTGGATACCTTATGCCATGATGGCAACCGGCATGACCCTGTTGTCGCTGCAAATCCTGGTACAGATACTGGCTGCTGCCACCAATACAAGCAGCAAAGGGAGGCCAGCATGAGTCCGCTTACCCTCGGCGTCTTATATGGCATTGTCACTCTGGTCGTGATGTTTTCCGGCATGCCGATTGCCTTTGCTTTGGGCGTGGTGGCCACCGGCTTCATGTATTTTTTCATGCCTGCTGCATCGCTCGATACCATTACCCAGAACGTCTATGAAGAAATGGCGTCGATCACCTTGTTGTCGATACCGCTGTTCATTTTAAAAGGTGCAGCGATAGGTAAATCACCTGCCGGGCGTGACCTGTATTCTGCCATCCATGCGTGGCTGCACAAGGTGCCGGGTGGCCTCGGTATTGCCAACGTTTTCGCCTGCGCCATGTTTGCAGCAATGGCGGGTTCTTCACCAGCCACATGTTCTGCGATCGGTTCTGCTGGCATACCTGAAATGCGCAGGCGTGGTTATTCGCCCGGCTTCGCTGCAGGCATCATCGCTGCCGGTGGTACCCTGGGTATTTTGCTGCCGCCATCGATTACCATGATCCTGTATGCCGTTGCTGCTGAACAGTCTTTGGGACGTTTGTTCCTTGCAGGCATAGGCCCGGGTGTTTTGCTAGTGATTTTGTTTTCTGGCTATGCAGTATATCGCGCACGCCGTGAGTATGCAGTTGCTTACAAAGCGTATGAACAGGGCGGTGTTAAATCAGCCTATCTGGAAGAAGAACATTTCACCCTCGCGCAAAAAGTCGAAATGCTGCCACGGGTTTTACCTTTCGTTATTCTGCTCATCGGTGTCATGGTGGCACTGTATGGTGGCTATGCCACGCCTTCAGAAACAGCAGGTCTGGGTGCCTTGCTGGCGATGGTGCTGATCGCGATTGTGTATGGCGTCTGGCGGCCAAAAGACATTTCGCCCTTCATCACCTCGACGATTAAAGAATCAACTATGCTGCTGTTCATCATAGGCATGTCGCTGCTCTATTCTTATGTCATGAGTTATCTGCACATCAGCCAGTCAGCCGCGCAATGGGTGGTCGATTTGCACCTGAGTAAATGGATGTTGCTGACAGTGATTTTGCTGATGGTGGTGGTGTTTGGTTTCTTCTTGCCGCCGGTATCGATTATCCTGATGATGTGTCCCATCATCTTGCCACCCTTGAAAGTAGCTGGCTTTGATCTGATCTGGTTTGGCGTGGTCATGACCATCGTCATGGAAATGGGCCTCATACATCCACCCGTGGGCCTGAATATTTTTGTCATCAAAAATATCGCGCCTGATATACCCTTGAAGGATATCGTCTGGGGTGTCATGCCTTTTCTGTTATTGATGCTGGTGGCCGTGATTTTATTATGTGTATTCCCGCATATCGCCACTGCATTTCCTGATGCCTTGATGGGAGCAAAATAATGACCGCAGCCGGTCGCTGGAATACCCTGCAAACCAACCGCCAGCAGCGCCTGCAAAGGGCTGCCGATGTACTGGGCAATGATTTGCAGGGCAAACTATTTCCGCAGCAGCGCATAGGTGATTGCCTGCATGCGGTACTGGAAGCAGGCGACCGGGTTTGCCTGGAAGGAAATAACCAGAAGCAGGCAGATTTTCTTGCCAGGGCACTGACTAAGCTGGATGCGGCACGCGTCCATGATTTGCACATGCTGCTGTCCGTGCTGGCCCTGCCTGAACATCTGGATGTATTTGACAAGGGCATTGCCAGCAAGCTGGATTTTTCTTTTTCTGGCCCGCAGGCAGCACGCCTGGCCAAGTTGGCCTCGGCAGGCAAATTGAATATCGGTGCCATCCATACTTATCTGGAATTGTATGCACGCTATTTCGTCGATCTGACACCGCGCGTGGCGCTGGTGGCTGCACAGTCGGCAGACCGCGCAGGCAATTTATATACCGGCCCCAACACCGAAGACACACCGACGATAGTCGAAGCAACAGCATTTAAATCCGGCATCGTGATTGTCCAGGTCAATGAGATAGTCGATGTTTTGCCGCGTGTTGATATCCCCGCAGGCTGGGTAGATTTTGTCGTCCAGGCACCGACACCGCATTACATAGAACCCCTGTTCACCCGTGACCCGGCCTTGATCTCCGAGATACAGGTCTTAATGGCGATGATGGCTATCAAGGGTATCTATGCCGAATATGAAGTCAAGCGCTTGAATCACGGCATAGGCTTTGATACTGCCGCGATAGAATTGCTCTTGCCCACCTATGCGGCGTCGCTGGGTCTGAAAGGCAAGATCGCCAGCCACTGGGCGCTGAACCCGCATCCGGCTCTGATACCCGCGATAGAAGCGGGTTTTGTAGAATCCGTTCATTCCTTCGGTTCTGAACTGGGTATGGAAGACTATATCCGCGCCCGGCCAGATGTTTTCTTTGTTGGTGCCGACGGCAGCATGCGTAGTAACCGTGCGCTGTCACAGGCAGCAGGACATTATGCCTGCGACATGTTCATAGGCTCCACTTTGCAAATCGATTTACAGGGCAATTCATCAACAGCTACTTTGGGCCGCATCGCCGGTTTTGGTGGCGCACCTAATATGGGGGCAGATGCACGTGGCCGCCGCCATGCCAGCCCGGCATGGCTAAAAGCAGGGCGCGAAGCACGCGCAGGCAGCAAGCAGATACCGCGTGGGCAAAAACTGGTAGTGCAAATGGTCGAGACTTTCCGCGAGCACATGCAACCCGCCTTTGTAGAAAAACTCGATGCCTGGCAACTGGCAGAGCAAGCCAATATGGCGATACCGCCGGTGATGATTTATGGGGACGATGTGACACATATCCTGACTGAAGAAGGCATCGCCAACCTGCTCCTGTGCCGCAGTGAAGAGGAACGCGAACAAGCGATACGCGGCATCGCAGGTTATACACCTGTTGGCCTCGCACGCGATAAACGCATGGTAGAAAACCTGCGTGACCGTGGCATCATCAAACGCGCAGAAGATATGGGCATAGACAAACGCATGGCCACGCGTGACTTGCTGGCCGCAAAGAATATGAAAGACCTGGTACGCGCATCGGGTGGCCTATATCAACCGCCTAAACGCTTCAGGAACTGGTAAGGATCGTTATCATGGAAACTTTGGTATACCGCTTTGAGCAAGGACAGCGCAAGCTGGTATCAGCAGCGCAACTGGTCGGTGTGGTCAGTTCTGGTAATCTCGAAGTGCTAGTGCAGTCTGTGGATTTGCAGTCAGCCTGCGAGATAGAAATCAGCACGGCGGCGACTGGTTTTGGTGCGATCTGGCAGGCAGTCATGAATGACTTTAACCAGCGCTGGCAACTGGCTGATTGCCGCATCGCCATCAACGACATGGGGGCTACTCCCGCTGTTGTCAGCCTGCGCATGGATCAGGCCATAGAAGCCTGTCTGGAGCAAGCCAAATGAGCAGCTATCTGGAAGCAACGGCCAGACAAAGAGTGGCCGCACTGATCAGTGATTTCACAGAGTTCCTGCCACCCGCAAAAGAGTGGACCAGCCCGCATCTGCCGCAGCTGAATGCGCCGGTGTCATTTGATGATGGTGTCGTCATTGGTCGCGGCACTATGGATGGCAAGCAAGTCTATGTCGCCGCGCAGGAAGGCGGTTTCATGGGTGGTGCAGTTGGCGAAGTACATGGGGCAAAGCTGGTAGGGCTCATGCGCGCTGCTGTCGTCCACAAACCGCAGGCACTGGTCCTGCTGGCAGAATCCGGCGGTGTGCGCCTGCATGAAGCCAATGCGGGTCTGATAGCCGTGTCTGAAGTCATGCGCGCCTTGCTGGCTGTGCGTGCGGCAGGCATACCCGTGATCGTCGTCATCGGCGGCAGCAATGGCTGCTTTGGCGGCATGGGCATAGTCTCGCGCTGTGCGAATACCATCATCATGTCGGAAGAAGCGCGTCTCGCCATGTCCGGTCCTGAAGTCATAGAAACCGCGAATGGCGTAGAAGAATTTGATTCACGTGACCGCGCATTGGTGTGGCGTACCACCGGCGGCAAGCACCGCTACCTGCTCGGCGATTGCCAGATGCTGGTGGCCGACGATGATGCCGCCTTCAAGACGGCGATAGTACAAGCCATGCAGGACAGTGTACAAAGCGAAGTTGCGCTTAGCCTGGCTGCACTGGAAGCAGAACAAAAAATGCTGACAGCACGCCTGCAAGATTTTGGTAGCAAGACTGAACCCATGGATATCTGGGCTGCCATGGGCATAGAAAATCCTGAGGATATTGCCATGCTCGATACCCAGGCTTTCCTGCAGCTGAGTGCCAGCATCAGGCAGACGGAGCGCCAACATGGATAGCATGCAATTACTTGCGCAATTATTCCCGCAAGGTCATGAAGTCACTATCGTTGATGATTTTATCTCCGGCACAGCGACTATAGCTGGACAGGACATCAGTGTTATCGGCACCAGTGGGCATACACCGATAGACGTAGAGATAGCACTGGCACAAGCGAGAGCTGTGCTGGCGACGGTACGTGATCATCCCCAAAGGCCAATTTTTCTGCTGGTTGATACCCAGGGCCAGCGCCTGCGTCACAGAGATGAAATGCTGGGCATCAACAGCTATATGGCACATCTTGGGAAATGCATAGAGTTAGCCAGACAATCTGGCCACAAGATCATCGCGCTGGTCTATGACCAGGCTCTGTCTGGCGGCTTCATCACCAGTGGCATGATGGCCGATGCCTGTTATGCCTTGCCAGAAGCCACCATACGCGTCATGGGTTTGCCAGCGATGGCACGCATTACCAAGGTAGCAGAAGAAAAGCTGACTGCACTCGCGCTGCATAATCCCGTATTCGCCCCCGGCCCCAAGAACTATGAACGCATGGGTGGCGTGCAGTCTATATGGGAAGGTGATCTGGCACAGTGCTTACGCGATGCCTTGTTGCAGGCAGATGCAACTGACAGGCGCAGTGAACTGGGCCAACAGCGTGGTGGCCGCCGCAAGTCACAGCAGGTAATAGAGGCTGTTCTATCTCAGGCGGCGCAAGTACAATAAGGTATGGACAGTATCGCGCAATATCAAAGACATGATCTGGTCTGGCTTGCTGATGAAGCCTGGCTGGCTGTCTTGCAGTCTTTTGGCGCACCAGACCTTCTTAGGCAATGGCAGCAAGAGGAGTGGCCAGCGGTAGTCACACGCCGCCATCCTGATGCTGCAGACGATGAAGTCTGCATAGGTTTCCCGCTCCCACCTGTGAATGGCAACAAGCCGCGCTTTGCTGCGATAGTAAAAGCTGAGCATATCGCCATTCATCAGTCTGCCTTGTCTTTGCATACTGTCATCGTTGTTGTGCCGCCTGCATGGCAGGCTGGTTTGCAAAACCTGCATCAACAAGCCCTGATGGCGGGTATCAAGCTACGCGTGTATGGCTCGGTCGCCATGCAGTTTTTGACGGGACAAGATTATTTGAGTGCGACTTCCGATATCGACACCCTGTTCCGGCCTTATCACCAGGCACAATTGCGCGCTGGCCTGGCTTTGCTGCAAGAGCTGCAGCAAACTCTGCCTATTGATGGAGAGATTGTATTTCCTGGCGAAGCCGCAGTAGCGTGGAAAGAATGGATGCAGCCCGCTCACGCAAGTCAGGATTTTAATCAGCAACGCGTGATGGTCAAAGACATGCATGGTGTCAGCCTGCGTGCCCGGCAAAGCCTGCTTGATCTGTTGGCCGAGGGTGAATTGCCATGTTAGAAATTGCTCGTGCTTATCGCTACCTGCCAACTGCGTCCGTAGCAAATTGCGAGAGCAAGAAAAAATGTGTGGCGCAGCAGATCGCCAGAATCGCAGTGCGGAGTCTGTATGCCGAACTGGTCTTGTATCCCAAACCCGGTCTGGTATCCCTGCGCGACAATGGTAGCCATACCGACATGGATGCTGCCTGTTTCATGCGCAGCCTGTTTTCTCTGCGCCATTATTTCAGAGACATTGCGTTCGCTGGTGCCATTGGTGCTGAATTTGAAGTGCTAAGACAACTGGGTATGGCAGCAGAACAGCGCATGCTGAAAGCGACCAGGGGCATCAATACGCATAGAGGTGCCATCTTTGCTTTGGGCATGCTCAGTGCAGCGGCAGGATATTGTTTTTCGCGTGACGGCGTAATGACGGCTGTGACTTTACGGCAGGCTCTCATATCGCAATGGGGACAGGCATTGTCAGTGCACAGTGCTCCAGAAGATACACAGCATCTGAGTCACGGCTTGCAGGCGGCAAAACGATATGCTGCCAGCGGTGCGAGGGAAGAGGCGGCCTTGGGTTTCCCTTCCATCTTTGAACTTGCACTGCCACGTTTGCAGCAAAGCCTGAAAGACGACCGCAGTCTGCATCTGGCGCAAGTCGATTGTTTCTTTACTCTGATAGCACATATCAGCGACACCAATCTCTATCATCGCGGCGGCATAGCAGGAATAGCTTATGCCAAAGATGCAGCACAAAAATTTCTGAATCAGGGCGGTACAGCTAATCCGCAATGGTTGATCATTGCAGAAAACTGTCATCGAGAATTCATCGCACGCAGACTGTCACCAGGAGGCGCAGCAGATATGCTGGCTGCAACATGCTTTGTACATCACTGCATGGAAGAATTTTCAGTAACGAGGATACATGAATAAGTTCGCCCTGCTATGTCCAGGGCAGGGTGCACAGTCTGCAGATATGTTTGCGCTGGCCAGGCAGGACGCAAAGGCGGCCAGCTTTGTGCAAGATTTGTTGAGCCATAAAATAGAACAACACACGCTTGCAGAAGCACTTTCATCACATGATCTGCTATTTAAAAACCGCTATGCCCAGCCTTTGATCGTCGCTGCCACACTGGCCAGCTGGCTGGCGCTACGCGATAATTTACCCACGCCCGACTTGGTCGCCGGGTACAGCATAGGCGAAATTTCTGCGCATGCAGTCAGTGGCAGCATAGATGTGCAAGCTGCCCTGCAACTCGCTACTACCCGTGCGGCTTTGATGCAAGCTTGCGTGCACACACCGCAAGGTATGATGGCTGTATCTGGTGTCGCCATCAACGATATGCAGCAATTCGCTGCCAGCCATGATCTGTACGTTGCCATCATCACTGCTGACAACAAGGCCATCATCGCCGGTCTGGCAGACAAGCTCAGCGTGGCAATACCTGAAATTGCCAAGTTGCCTGGACATGATATTACGCACACAGAAATAGCTGTGCACATCGCCTCACATACACCGATGATGCTGGCTGCTGCACCTGGTTTTGCGCAGGCGCTGAATGACATTCTCTTACATGAAACCGACATTTCTGTATTGGCAGGTATCAACGCTGAAAAAGTCACAGAGCCAGCGACTATACGCAGCAGCTTGCTGGCACAATTGACCCAGACCATACAATGGCATGCCTGTATGGATGCAATGGCTGAAAGCGGCATCAGCTATGCGCTGGAACTGGGGCCAGGCTCGGCATTATCCAAAATGCTGCAGACCCGCCATCCGCAAATCGCCTGCCGCTCTATTGCAGACTTCCGCAGCCTTGAAGGTGTAGTCCACTGGGTGCAACGCCAGAGCGAGAATTGAAATTCACTAGCCCAAAGCAGCACAAAGCAGCACATACAGGAGACATCATGAAACGTATTACACTGAGCAATATTCTCATTCCCATCATACTCACCATGACCATCAATACCCTGGCCCAGGCTGCCGAACGCCTTCCCACGATACCCCCATCACAATACACAGAAGAGCAGAAGAAAGCCGCGGAAGAATTCCTGGCAACGCGCAAGGTGCCTGTCTTTGGCCCCTTCGAGCCCTTGATGCACAGCCCGCAAGTCATGAGTCAGGCACGTGCCATGGGTGATTATCTACGGTATCAATCTGCCCTGGGCACTACTCTTAGTGAACTCGTCATATTGATCACTTCACGTGAATGGTCGCAAGACTATGAATGGTATGTACATCACCCCATCGCTCTCAAAGCGGGTATCAAAGCAGAAGTGACGGCTGCGATTGCCGACGGCAGACGTCCGACAGACATGACAGACGATGAAGAAATCGTCTATGACTTTTCGATGGAATTACACAAGAACAAGCGCGTCTCCGACCGCACGTATGAACGTGCTGAGAAGCGCTTTGGTAAAAAAGGAATCGTGGACCTGACAGGTATCAATGCCTATTACACCTTGCTGGCCATGCAGATGAATGTAGCGCAGTATCAGATACCCAAGGATGGCAAGAAGCTGGTGCGCTTTCCTGAGTGATTTGGTATTGTCCTCAGGCCTGGCAAGGCTTCACAAGTCTTGTCAGCGATTGAAAAAATCAGAGACCTGGCCTGCCTCTGGTAGGGTGCGCCATGCGCACCATTTTTCTTAGGTAGACTTTAAGGCATGAATACGCGCATGAATACACGCATGACTGCGCGTATTTTTTGAGATTTTTGATAAGGAGATGGTGCGCATGGCGCGCCCTACGATTTTTCTCCAGACAAAAAAATGGGGCCAATGCCCCATTTTTTTACATCTGCTGTATTTGCTGCTGCTACGATAGCTGCGATCAGTAACGACGACGTTGCTGACCACCACCTGACGGCCCGCGTGTTTCAATATGGCGGAATGTGATTCTGCCCTTGCTCAAATCATACGGCGACAATTCCAGCGTCACCTTGTCACCGGCCAGTATGCGTATGTGATGCTGACGCATTTTGCCGGACGTGTAAGCGATCAGTTTGTGGCCATTTTCCAGGTTCACACGGAAACGTGAATCGGGCAGCACTTCTTCAACTTGACCATTCATTTCCAACAGTTCTTCTTTTGCCATGGTTTTATCATCTTTATAGTAGGTCGTGACACTTGTACACAGACTGCGTCACTGATGGCAGACAATCACATAATCATCTGCAAGGGATTACGGTGAACTCACTGTTGATCGTCTGATGCCGTGAGACGAAAAGAGTGTGAGTGTTGAAAGAGGCTGTGCACAGATGGCTTTGCCATCACATCAACACAGTACTTGGATAACAGCCAGAAGATTGCGCTCAAGGCCAGTGAGCTTAAAAACTAAAGCACGTCTGTAGCAGACTGCCTGAAACGCCAGTTTCAGCGCTCTTGTCAGAAAAACTTCGATTTATCGGAAGTAAGAATTCTCTTGCAATAGGATTATACCCTGAATGCCATACTTCTCCCGCGATTTGTCGATAAATTACCAGTCAGATTCAAGATTTAGCCTCATTTTAATGACAAATTGCTCTCAAAGCCAGATTCGCCCGGCCATTGATGCAAATCAATTTCACATGTGTTTGTCATTTTCAACACAAACAGGCTTATAAAATATTTGCATGGTGCTTGCCTGAAAGGCACAGAAGCGTTATTCACTGGACAGGCAATCTATACCTCACGCTGCAGCATCTGCCATGCCGAACATGCACATGGCAATGACACCACGTCCAGGCTGGTAGGCCAGCAAATCGGTTATCTTAAAAAGTCCATCAGGCGCTACAGGGACAGGACAGGTGAACGCATCTATGAACCCATGAGCGCCAGCACCGCAGGTTTGAAAGAGGCTGAGATACAGGAACTGGCCACGTATTTGTCCAGCCTCAAATACGCAAGATTGCGTCAACTGCGGATGCAGGTCAGCGATGCCGCAAGGCCTCCACCAACAGCTTGAACGCTGACGATGAATGCCGGCGGCTTGGATAGTAAAGATGATAGCCAGGAAAAACTGGGCACCAGTCCTGCAGCACCTGCACCAGGCGGCCTTCAGCCACATGTTGCTCCACCATATCCAGCGGCAGATAAGTCAGGCCTATGCCTGCCAGCACGGAGCGCAAGCGCGGACTGGTACTGTTGAAAATAACCTGCCCCTCAACCCGGACATGGAGTTTTTCACCGGCTTTTTCAAATTCCCAGACCAGCATGCTGCCATAGGTAGGCAGGCGCAAATTGATGCAATTGTGTTCCTGCAAATCATGCGGCGTTTGCGGCTTGGGATTTTTCTTGAAGTACGCAGGCGAGGCAACCACGGCAATCGGCATGTCGGGGCTAAGGCGTACAGCGATCATGTCTTTCTCTATCTGGTCACCCAGGCGCACACCGGCATCATAGCGTTGCGCGACGATATTGGTCATGCCGTAATCGATATTGATTTCTACCTTGATATCCGGATAGAGCGGCAAGAATTTTTCGAGTTTGGGCCACAGCACATAATTGGCGGCATGCTCAGCCGTAGTGATGCGTATATTGCCAACAGCTTTGTCCTTGAGCTCGCTGAGGATGGCCAGTTCTGCCTCGATTTCTTCAAACCTTGGGCCTATAGTATCGAGCAGGCGTTGCCCTGCTTCCGTAGGTGAGACGCTGCGCGTGGTGCGCGTCAGCAGTCTTATATCGAGCCTGGTTTCCAGCCCGCGTATGGCGTGGCTGAGAGCAGACTGCGATACACCCAGTTGCGCCGCCGCCCTGGTAAAGCTACCCTCGCGCGCGACGACGATAAAAGCCTGCAAGTCATTGAAATTTTCGCGTTGCATTCATGAATCCTGTTCATAAGCTCATGTCAATTATAGTAGCTTATCAAACCTGATCCCCAAAATTCATTGGCGAACAAGACAAAAGCGCAGCACTTGCATCATGCTGCGCATGTAAAAACATCGACCTTACATTTTAAAGGCTGACTTGCTGTATATATTCGCAATACGCTTTTTGCAAATCTGTGCGGCGTAACAAGCCGGTGTGTCCCGCGTCCTTGATGAATAACTGGCGCTTGGCCTTGGACGGGATTACCTCATACACCTTTTGCCCAAGTTCTGCCGGGGTCTGCTTGTCTTTTTCTGCTGTCAGCACCAGCGTTGGCCCCTGGTAGTGCGACATCGCCCTGATGTTATCCACCTGCTGCAAACTGTCCTGGATATTCACGCTGACAAAAGGCTTGGCATACCACGGCGTGGAGAGCGACACCATATCCCTGACATTGCTGGCCGTGTTTTCCAGGACAATGCCATCAGGCTGGCGTTGCTCCGCAATAAAGCCAGTTGCAAAGCTACCCATGGAATGCCCATGCACCACCAGCTTGCCCGTGGTGCTGGCACGCACGGCATCATAAATTTTCAAGGCATCTTCCTGCAGGTTTTTTATATCAGGTACGCCTGCCGTGCGACCATAACCGCGATAATCAAAGCTCACCAGATTGACATTGCAGGCACCTACGTTTCTCAACATGAAAGGCAGCGAATCTTCTACATGCGAGAGATTGCCACCAAAATACAGCACCGTGACTTTACTGCCCTCTTGCATGAACGCGGCACCTTCCAGCCTGGTCTGGTCCGTGGCAATCACAGTTTCGTCCCTGAGCTGTGCTGCCGGATTGATTTTCTGTATATCGTCCTGCGTCAATTTTTGTCTGAGCTTGTAACCCGTTGAACTATCGGGCCTTATGTACTGCTTGTCGGTGATATCGACATGCATGCATCCCGCCATCAGCGTGCCTATACCAGCTACAAGTAGCGCAGAAAAACTATGTCGTTGAATGAGACGCATGCTGACTCCGTGATGAACAAGTAGCAAGAATATTATCATGCCTGGTTCGCCTCGCTCCTGGCTTTGAGAATGGCTGCGCATCAATGCTCTTTTACTGCCTTGGCTGCCTCCTTTAAGCACTCGCACTAAAATTAATTTTGCATAAAGCGCAAAGATGGTTTGCATTGAAGCTAATTGTATCGATTTTCGCAAAGAAATAAAATCTCTTCCACCAACAAGGTATTAACAACAAATGGCGAATAGCCTGGAGGAAGAGAACATGATCAAGAACACTTTACACACACTGGCCCGCGCAGCTTTATATCTGTCCATCGCTGGTGCTTTTGGCATGAGCAGCAGCGCTGCTTATTCTGCTGCACCGATGGTAAAAACATCTGCCCCGGCGTATTACCGCACCATGCTGGGCGCGTTTGAAGTGACTGCACTCAGTGACGGTACCGTCAAACTGCCAGTAGAAAAGATATTGATGGAGCCAGAGCAAAAAACCAAAGATGCGCTAGCAAAATCATTTTTGCAAGCACCGCTGGAAACTTCAGTGAATGCTTATCTCGTCAATACTGGCAGCAAGCTGATACTGATCGATGCCGGTACCAGCAACCTGTTTGGCCCCAGCCTGGGCAAGCTGATTGCCAACCTCAAGGCATCAGGTTATGAGCCATCACAGATAGATGATATCTACCTCACTCATTTGCATCCCGACCATGCCGGTGGGTTGATGGTCAATGGTGCCATGGCTTTTGGCAATGCCATTATCCATGTACATCAGGCCGAGGCAGATTACTGGCTGAGCCAGAAAAACATGGAACAGGCACCAGCAGATGCGAAGTCTTTTTTTGAAGGGGCGATGGTTTCGCTCAATCCCTATAAAGCAGCTAACAAGTTGCAAACCTTTAGTGCTGACGGTGAATTATTGCCCGGCCTTACTGCGCATTCCACACAAGGCCACACCGCCGGTCACACCTCTTATCTGCTGGAAAGTAATGGTGAAAAAATGCTGGTGGTGGGCGATTTGATCCACGTCGCCTCTGTGCAACTCGACAAGCCTGAGGTGACAGTGACTTTTGACAGCCATGCCAAAGCAGCCTCTGCCATGCGTCAGAAAGTATTTGCCCAGGCCGCAAAAGATGGTGTCATCGTTGCCGCCTCACACATACAGTTCCCCGGCATGGGACGATTGAAAAAAGCGGGTAATGGCTATCAATGGGTGCCAGTCAATTTCACCCCGATGCCTTAAGCAATTGTGGGCTCGCTCATGCGGGCCTGCATCAGTTCATGCCAGCCTTATTCTCAAAGAGAAAAAATGATCAAATTCTATTACCACCCTTCTCCTAATCCAGCCAAGATCGCCCTGTTTCTTGAAGAGTCAGGCTTGCCGTATGAGCTGGTGCCTGTCGATACTCAAAAAGGCGAACAGCATGGCGCAGCCTATTTAGCGATTAACCCGAATGCCAAGACACCTGCCATCCTCGATGAAGAAACTGGCGCCGTAGTATTCGACAGCAATGCTATCCTGCTTTATCTGGCAGAAAAATCAGGACAATTCTTGCCAGCAGCTGATCCGGTGACGCGTGCAGAAACCTTGTCCTGGCTGATGTTTATTGCAACTGGCGTAGGGCCGTTTTCCGGGCAGGCAGTACACTTCAGGCACTTTGCTCCAGAGCCAAAAACCTATGCGCTGAACCGCTATGATTTTGAAGCCTGGCGGCACTGGCGCATATTGGATGCGCGCCTGG
This sequence comes from Undibacterium sp. Tian12W, assembly GCF_049339405.1. Lineage (NCBI taxonomy): Bacteria > Pseudomonadati > Pseudomonadota > Betaproteobacteria > Burkholderiales > Oxalobacteraceae > Undibacterium > Undibacterium sp. Tian12W. The sequence continues at coordinate 123,991 of NZ_JBMPPK010000005.1, read as the reverse complement.
CGCAACGACCATATCTGGTCGGTACAGAGTACAGCATAGTCGATATGGCTTTCTGGGGCTGGGCACGCGCCATCCCGTTTATTCTGGGTGATGATGCCTGGAGCAAGCTGCCAAATGTCAAAAGACTGTTTGATGAAATAAACGCCAGACCAGCAGCTGGGCGTGCAGAGAATGTAAAAAATGCCCATGCTTTCAAGACAGCGATAGATGCAGAAACCATGGCGGCAATGTACCCGCAAAATGAACGGCTTGCTATCGTCTGATAAGTCGTGAATTATTCGTGAATCATTGCAGTGTTCAGGGATGCACGAACATTGCATCCCTGAAAAATCAGGAAGCACCAAGCAGTTCCTTGATTTTTGGATACATGGAGCGTGAAACAGGAATCTCTTTTGAAAATTTGGTATCGATTGAATATTTACCACCCGCATTGATTGCCAGGCGCTTGAAGTGCTGCATATTCACGACATAGGAACGGTGTATGCGTACGAAATTGTCAGGCAAAATTTGCTGCATATTCTCGAGGGATTTTTCATGGAAATGTTGTTGCCCATCGCAGCAGATAATCTTGCTGTAATGACCGTCCGCCTGCAAAAAATCGATATCGGCAATCGTCAGTAATTCCATATTTCCCATTTTCTTGATCACCAGGCTAGCATTTTTATTTTCTGGTGGCTGAGCTTGCTCAAAGCGTTGAAAGGCCAGAAATAAGCGCTCCTGGCTAAAGGGTTTGGGTACAAAATCGATGACACCAAAGCCAAAGGCTGTCACTGCCCGTTCAGTATGCGCAGATATAATAATTGCCTGGAAGCTGATGGCGTTGTCATTGCTTGCCATGTGCTTCAACTGCAAGATTTTAAATCCATCATCGCCCAGCAAGTTCAAATCCAGCAACAACAAATCAAAGTTTGTTGCAGCAAGCAAGGCCAGCGCCTCATCGATATCATCACAATGATCTAGTTGATTCAGCTTTGTTCCAAAAAAATGTCGTGCCTCGCGCAACAGGCGTTGGGCGATCAGCGGCTCATCCTCGACAATCAATAATTTCATGAAGTTTTCTTTGCATTGTACTGATCAAGTTTTCATGTAGAGATGAGCGGCAAGTGAAATCGCGCATACCATGCATCATCCGTTTGCTCCACCACATAACTGGCACGGCCATCAAAAACTTCTTGCAGGCTTTGGTGAATATAATGGTTTCCCATACCTGTTCCAGCATGTGCTCTTGGATTGACAGCAGGTGTTTTCATGATGATTTCTATCGACTTTTGGCCGCGATGGATATGCAATTCAAACTTCGTCTCTTGCCTGTATTTATTGTGCGAAAATGCGTTCTCTAATACCGTCAATAAAATAGCTGGCGGAATAATGATGGCAGCTGGATCACCCTGTATCTGTAAATAACATTTCTTTTGCAGGCGGGTACTCATGATCTGTAAATAATTCTGGCATAACTCCAACTCTTGCGTCAAAGCGATGCTGGCGTGGCTGGCATATTCATTCAACATCCTGAATTCTTGCCCCAATGCCTGAATAAATTCTTCTGCCTGTTGAGGAGATTGATGAAGTAATTCTGTTACCAGACTTAAAGAATTCATGAGGAAGTGCGGTTGCAAGCTGCGTCTTAGTAATTGGTTTTCCAATTGCGTGGCAAGGGCTGCTTTTTGCCTGTCGTGGGTGAACTGCTGTAATAGCTGTAGCAAAAGAGTGAATAATAAAAAACAAATACTCAGGGCAAAGCCAGTTTCTGCAAAACGAAAAGCAGGAATCAAAAACAGCAGTAGAGAACATAAGACAACGAGCAGGCTCATCTTGCTGGCATTTTTCTGGCGCTGATAGGCGATGAAGTTAATTGCCAGGCTCGCAAAAAGCGCGACGCCAAACATCATCACACTTTTGTAGTCAAAATAAGGACTGATAAAAGTCACGGCAGCAGTCAGCAAGCCCAGCACGCAGCTAATCAACCACAGACGTTCAAACCTGAAAAAAACCAGGAAATACACAGGCAATAAAACAGCAAAAACCCAGGTCAACCCGGCCACCAGATACAGCCTGGTCAGGTGGAATGGATAAACATAGCCAATCAGATCACGCCAGGTTTCGATCATCAACAGGCTACTCGCTACCAGGCACAGTATTAAAAAAATTATCCAGTGTGCATGTCGCTGATAAAACAAAGTCAGGCCAGAGAATAACAAGCTCACCAGCAATAAAGCACCCATCAATAACAGCGGCAGAATGATCTCCTTGTTATTGCTCGCATGCGGGTTTGGCTGTTCATTGATGGATAAACGATAGAAGGGATTTTTTACCTGCTCACTGCCGTGATAACTGGACATTTTTAATACCAGCAGATGCGTGCCTTGTTGTAATTGCCCAGGCTTCAGATTCACGCTGTAATCAATAAATCCAGGCATTTCGGCTTCCCTTGTGATGGCAGGTTTGCCATTGCTCCCCACTTTGATGCCATCAATAAATAACTCTGTAGCTGCCAGCAGCGATAAAGTCAAAACTCGATCTTCTTCTGATTCTCCTGATGCCATTGGCATCAGGAAGCGCGCTGCCAGACAGTAATGTTGTTTTGCTTTGAGATCATGCAAGGAAAAGCCTGTTTGCACATCTTGTTCAGACAGAGACCTCAAATTCGTTTCACCACATTGAGAAAAATCGTCAGGTAAGTGCTGGAAATGCAGTCCCATCAAATCCACTTGTGCAAGACAGGGCTGGAGCACAAAGAAGAAAAGAAAAAATAGCAGGCATTTTGTAAAGTTTGAAGTCATGGATGGATTGTAGCCATGTTTTTCTATTGCCAAGTGCAAATCAGGCAGCGCAAGTGCAGTTCGTGCAGTTTTTGCTTTTTTATTGCTGCTGCATGGCTAAGATGTCTGGCCCTGGTTCTCTTTGCGACTATCATCATCTTCATCATCATGCGAAACATATTCCTGTTGTTCTCCTTGTCCATCTTGCTTTTTTCTGCGAAGAACGCAGGAGCGACTTTGCAGCCCGATGCCGATACACAAATCCGGCTCAAAAAATTTGAGCAGTTCGCCGTCAGTCAAATGACCAGAGACAACATCCCTGGCTTATCCATAGGATATCTGCAAGACAAGGTAATGTGGGCACGTGGTTATGGTTATGCTGATGTTGAAAACAAAATGCCAGCTACGGCAACATCCAGTTACCGCCTGGCCTCTGTCACCAAACCCATGACGGCAACTGCGATATTACAACTGGTAGATAGCGGCAAGGTAGAGCTTGATGCAGAAGTGCAAAACTATGTGCCTTACTTCCCCAAAAAACCATACCCCATCACTGTGCGCCAATTGCTGGGGCATTTGGCAGGTATCAATGCCTATGTCAATCCGCAACTGGAACAACATTTCAAAGAGCATAAAAATACCCGAGAATCCATCGCCGTATTTGAAAATTTTGACCTCATCGCTGAACCGGGTACACGATTTCGCTACACCAGTTATGGTTACAATTTATTGGGCGCCGTCATCGAAGGCGCGTCTGGCATGTCGTATGGCGATTACATGAGCAAAAATGTATGGGCCCCTTTGGGCATGACTGCCACGAGGCTGGATGATCCCTATGACATTATCCCTGAAAGAGTACGCGGTTATCAGTTACAGAACCAACAAATAAAACACGCTGAGTTTATTGACATCAGCAGCCGCTTTTCTGCTGGCGGCACACGTTCTACTGTCATCGACATGCTCAAGTTTGGCGACGGGATTATCCATGGCCGCATTGTATCCAAAGACGCACAAAATATGATGTTTGACTCCATGGAGACCAATAAGGCCAAGTTCACCAACTACAGTGCGGGCTGGCTGACCAGTCCCGTCAATGGCAGATTCTCTATTTCTCACGATGGTGTACAACCAGAAACATCCACTTATTTATTCTGTTTTCCTTCGCGTGGTCTAACAATTGCTGTTGCCGCTAATCTGCAAAGAATCGATACCAGCATTTTTGCCGCGCAGCTATTTGAAGCCATTACTGGTGAGGCCTGGGACAGACCACTGTATATCCATGATGCAGAAAAACGGGTTTATTACGATGCCGTGAAGGCGGTATTTAATGAAGGTAATGCCTACTTTGAGCATAAGCAAAAAGCTTATGCAGATGAAGTAAAAGAAAGCAAAATACTAAGTGAAGCATTCATTTCGTTCAATCAACAATTCAATCAGCAACTCAGGCAGCAAATCAGTCAGCACTTGAAGTCAGAGGCTATCAGAGTCGATGCAAAGCAGACACAATTTTTCATGAGCGAAGCGCTACACTCCGCTGGTGGATTGCAGTTACGAAAAATTGGCTCGTATATGGCGAAAAAACTGCATGAAAAGAATCACAATTTGTCGTCATATTCCAATAGTACGGCGATCACTTTCTTTCATGACTATATCGCCCTGTATAAAAAAGACAGTAGGGTATCCACGGCATTTCGTTTTGACGATTCGTTTGAACGGCAAGTTGAGCAATTGTATGTGGCCTGGAAAAAGACTAGCCATATCAAATTTGTGAAGCAGGATTTCGATATGCAAGAACACATATTGACAGCTAAAAACAATGCAGGGAGCAAGGCGGGTCTGGTGAAAGCGCTGGCTTCGCTACATCATAAAATAAAGAACGCATATCAGGATGCCGCAGTAGCGCCTGATTATCTTGCTGAACTAAAGATACTTGCGCAAGATTTAATCCGTAGCGGCAATGCCAATGAGGCGCTGAAGATCGGGCAGCTCGCACAAGAAATTTATCCCTCATCAGAGGGCGCGCATGCACTTGCAGGCGTGCTGGAAATTTCTTCAGGCAATAAAGATAAAGGACTTGAATCGCTCAAGACGGCTCTCAGAATTAATGCCAAGGGAGACGCGAGTGCCGTTAGCCTCAATGATATTGCCTATCGCTTGAGAGGAACAAGTGGGCCAGAAGCCGGGTTGAAAATTCTTCAGGCAGCGATAGAATTGCATCCGGGCGATGTGAACTTATACGATAGCCTGGGAGAGTTTTACGCCACGCTGGCAATGAATGAAAAAGCGCTCCTTGCTTACCAAAAGGCCCTGGACATCAATCCAGGACATCAAAATGCAAAAGCAGCGATACAGCAAATACAGACTTTGCAAAAATTAATGACGAATAAAAATTGAAGGCAATATGTGCGGACGCTAATGCTGAGGATGATCTCCCTGCCGGCGCAATGCCTGATCGACACTGGAGGCAAGTTCGACGAGCTGAAAAGGTTTGCGCAAGACATTATTACCTTCTATGACCTGGTCGATGGCCTCCATATCTGCGTAACCAGTCGCGATGATCATGGGCAGGCCCGGGAACTCCTGGTTGGCGATATCAACCAGCTTGGCGCCGGTCATGCCTGGCATGAGGTAGTCCGTGATCATCAGATGCGGTTTTTCGCGTCTGAGTTCACGCAAGCCGGCCTCGCCATCTGCCGCCTGGCTGACTGAATAGCCAAGTGCTTCCAGCGATTCAACCATCGATTGCCGGACGGCGTCATCATCTTCGACCACCAGTATGCGGGTACCTGCAGCCACCATTCTCAGTACAGGGAAGGAGCTTTGCTTATCTGAATCTGAAAAATCTTCTGCCGACCTGAGCCATATCTCTATCGTGGTACCGACATCGATTTCGCTGAGCACCCTGGCAGTGCCGCCGGATTGTTGTGCCATGCCATATACCTGGCTCAGACCCAGGCCTGTTCCCTTACCTACGCCCTTGGTTGTAAAAAATGGCTCAAACACTTTCGCCAGGATATTAGGCGCTATCCCATGACCAGTATCTGTGACAGAAATAAGGCCGTAAGCGCCCGGCGGGAGCAAGCCTTCCGGTGGTATTGCCCTGCATGCTTTCACCGTCAGTTTGCCGCCAGATGGCATGGCATCGCGGGCATTGATGCCCAGGTTCAGTAAAGCCATTTCTATCTGATTTTTGTCAGCCATGACAAACTCCAGTTGATCATCCATCTCAAATTCCAGTTCAACCAATGAGCCCAGCGAAGTTTTCATCAATTCCCGCACGCCTTCAAACAGTGCACCTACATCGGTTGAACGCAAATCCAGTCTTTGATTGCGGGAGTAGGCCAGCAACTGGCCGGTAAGCTTGCCACCACGTTCGCAGGCGCGCCTGGCCACTTCGGCCTTGCGCTTTGCCATTTCATCTTTGGACAATAACAAGATCAAATCCATGCTGCCCTGGATAACATTGAGCAGGTTGTTAAAGTCATGTGCAATACCACCGGTCAGTCGGCCCATGGCTTCCATTTTCTGAAATTGCACCATGGCTTGCTGCACCCGTTCACGCTCGATGACTTCATTCATCAATCTGTCATTGGCTTGCGCCAGTGCGCGTGTGCGTTCAACAATGCGGGATTCCAGTGTTTCATTCAATTGCAGTAGCTGCGCCTGGCTGTCACGCAATTTCTCAGTTGCCAGCATTCTGTCTTGCAGGATCTTGCGCGTCTCGTATTGGCGTCTTCTGGCACGTAATGCAGATGCAGCGGCGCTGCGCAGGGTTTCTGAATTGAGGGGGCGTTCCAGCAAGACGATATTGCCAAGTTGATCAAAGACGCTTCTGGCAGCACTGGCAGCAACACTGCCACCTTTAGAAATGAGTACCACAAAAGGAAAGTCAGACCAGGGTTCCTGTTCGCCAAGCCAGATTATTAATTGCTGGACGCTGGAGTCTTGCAGGATTTCTTCAGCAATTACGCAGGCACCGGCGCCCACCGCCAGCTCCGTCACCATGGCCTCAAAATGAGCCACTGCGCCGCAGTCGAAATTGCTGCGTATCAGGAATTGATAAATGACTTCAGCATCTCTGCCAAAGGGCGCAAGTATCAGAATACGTTCATCTAGTGCATTTTTAGCTATCGTCATCAGTATTTTCCACGAGCATCGGGGTCGCACCGCGATAAGTGGGCAAGCCTGTTAATACGCCCTCAAATCCTTCCAGTGCAGCACCGATAGTGATGCCATTATTGGCCAATTGCAGCTCATGAATAGTCAACTGGTGGTTACTGGTTCTGCTCTTGATCACGGTGATGGCACGGCGCAGCCTGCCATTTGATTCAAAGAAGCGCAGCAATACGGTGGTGTCACTGAGGTAACTGAGATCAACGTCCGTACGTACTTCACCTATCAAGCCATGCTGACCCAAGACCAGCACCGTGGTCACACCTTGTTGGTTCAGGTAAGACAGCAATTCATGCATTTGCAAAGTCAGGTATTGCTCACCTGGCATTGCTTGCAAATACGCATTCAGACTGTCGATAACGATGAATTTTACGCCGTCTATTTCTACTGCATCGCGCAGCATCTGTGCAAACTCGCCTGGCGCAAGCTCAGCTGGGTCTATATGCTGGATCGCCAGTTGACCACTTTTTACATAAGGCCGCACATCCGTTCCCAAAGAGGCAGAGCGCGCAAAGAAAGTCCCCAGGCCTTCATCAAACAGGTAAAACGAGGCTTTTTCTCCGCGTTCCAGTGCAGTCAGCAGGCAACGCACCGATACTGTCGTCTTGCCTATGCCAGAGGGGCCGACGATCAGGGAATTGGTGCCAGCAACCAGGCCGCCGCCCAGCAATTCGTCGAAACTGGGCAGCCCGGTAGAGGTGATGCGGGTTTCAAATTCTCTATAGTGTTCAGCTGCCACCAGCCGTGGGAATATTTTAAGGCCGCCAGTTTCAAGGATATAGTCGTGGTAGCCACCACGAAACTTGATGCCACGCATCTTGATGATATTGACACGGCGCCGCTCTTTGCCAAACTCTTGCGCAATTTGCTCCAGGCTGATGACGCCGTGGGCAATACTGTGCAACTGCTGATCAGGGCTATTCGACTTGTCGTCCAGCAGCAATACCGTGCAATCGCGCTGTGAGAAGAACTGTTTCAATGCCAGTATCTGCCTGCGGTAACGCAAGGGGTTTTGTGCCAGCAAGCGCATTTCTGAGAGACTGTCAAAAACCACGCGCAGGGGCTTTAGTTCATTGACGTGGTCCATCACAGTCTTGGTAGTTTCACCGAGTTCAACTTCAGATGGATGGAATATCGATTGCTGCGCATCCGGATGCAGAGAATTGTCATTGGCCAGTTCAAATACCGTGATCTTGCTGATGTCCCAGCCATGACTTTGCGCTACCGCATCGAGTTCATCTACCGTTTCTGACAAAGTAATGTACAGCCCGCGTTGGCCGTGCGCCACACCATCCAGCAAGAATTGCAAGCCCAGCGTAGTTTTGCCCGTGCCTGGTGAGCCCTCTACCAGATAAACACGTTGTGCAGTCAGGCCACCACAAAGAATATCGTCCAATCCCGCAACTCCAGTGGAAATGCGTGTGGTCGATGCAGCTGGTTTGCGGGTTTCGCTTGAATAGGATGTCTCTGTCATAGAAGGTCAGCGCATGATGCGTAAAATTTGAACAATAAAATGCATGAAATAGGAGCCAATCTACATCAGATTTTGCCAGGGAGTATTCGCTTACAGCTAAGTCACGATGAATTGTAATTCTTCGCGGTGATGCCGTATGTGCGAAAACATACATAACGCCCCAGTCCTCATGGCAAAAAGCCGGGTAGCGACTTTATAGAAAGTAAATCATAAATCACCATGAATTGATAAGTTGGGAACGTGGATATTGTTATAAATATAGAAATAATGTGTTTTTATTTCAACACCTTGAAATGACAATGCATAGACTTTGCTCCTTCCATTTCTGCTGATTTCTAAATGCAAATGTCCGTGCTTTTTAGCGCTAATTTGTCATTTTCTTGTAATAACTCTGTCATCAGCCTGTTCGTAGGCCCTAGGCATACTTGCTCAGTCGTAATGCCAATTACATCCCTGTCAACTAACCTCAAGGAGCTTTTATGCCGATCACCATTTCCCCTTTGCGCGCCATTGCTGCAATTACCTCGGTCTTTTTGCTGGCACTGGCTGCCGCGCCAGCGTCTGCTGACCCAGTCAAGAACATCATCCTGGTCCATGGGCAGTTCGCCGATGCTTCTGGCTGGAAACCCGTCTATGACATACTGACCAAAGACGGCTACAACGTGACCATGGTGCAGGAGCCGATCACCTCGCTCGACGATGACGTCGCGGCCACGATCAGGGTAGTGGCTCGCCAGGATGGCCAAAGTATCCTGGTCGGGCATAGCTATGGCGGCGCAGTCATTACCCAGGCCGGGTCTGATGCGCGGGTTGCCGGTCTGGTTTATGTTGCCGCACATGCCCCGGATGCTGGTGAATCGACTGCATCCAACAAGAATAAGATCCCCGGCAAGATACGCACAGTCACAACACCTGACGGTTTCGTCTTCGTTGATCCTGCACATTTCCATGAAGACTTTGCTGGCGATTTGCCAGCCGATGTGGCCAACTTCATGGCACGCTCGCAAATACCTGCTGCGGCGCGTGTTAACACAACGCTGATCACCAATCCGGCATGGCGCCTCAAGCCAAGTTGGTATATGGTGGCAAAGCAGGACAGGGCGATTAATCCCGACCTGCAGCGCATGTATGCCGCACGCGCCGGTAGCCAGGTTGTGGAGCTCGATGGCGCGCATACGATTTACATCTCGCGCGCCAAAGAAGTGGCTGCGATGATAGAAGATGCTGCCAGATCGGCCAGCAAATAAGCTTGTCTTTTTCAGCGGTTTTCAGGATGGCGGTAAAGGGCCACGCTGATGCAGGCGATGATTTTGCTGGCTCTTTGCATCAGCGCTACCGCCAATACTGAAGGAAGTGCGCATGAAAATACTGGTCATTGAAGACGAATCCAAAACGAGCGAATACCTGCGCAATGGTTTGACTGAGTCAGGCTATATTGTTGATACCGCATGCAATGGTATTGACGGGCTGCATTTAGCAAGGGAGTTGGATTATGACCTGATCTTGCTTGATGTCATGATGCCCGATCTTGATGGCTGGGAAGTGATACGACAATTGCGCCAGGGCAGCCACCGTTCTGAAACACCGGTGCTTTTTCTATCAGCAAAAGCCAGGCTGGAAGATCGCCTGAAAGGTTTTGAGCTGGGAGCAGAAGATTATTTATTGAAGCCTTTTTCCTTTGCAGAATTGCTCGCACGCGTGAAGATTATTTTGCGTCGCGGCGGGCAAAAGCAGCTCGATAGTGTGCTGGTGCTGGCCGACCTTGAACTTGATATTCCCAAACGCAAAGTCATGCGTGCAGGCGCGCGCATTACTTTGACCAATAAAGAATTCGCACTTCTGCAATTCTTTCTGCAAAATCAGGGGCAGGTGCTACCCCGTTCCCTGATCGCTTCAAGAGTGTGGGATATGAATTTCGATAGCGACACCAATGTTGTCGATGTTGCCGTGCGCAGATTGCGAAAAAAAATAGACGAACCTTTTTCGGTCACGCTTATTCATACCGTATATGGTGTTGGTTATCGTTGCGAGCTTGAAACTTGAAAACCCGTTCTTACTCCCTGGTTACCCGCCTCGCATTATTGTATGCCATGTTGTCATTCACAGTCTTGGCAGCCGTTGGATATGCGCTGTACATTGCCCTAGTGGCGCAACTTGAGAAACGCGATGATGCCGCTCTGGTGGTAAGAGTGGAACAGATACGGGCCCTGATGCGGGATGTAAATATCGTCGATCTCGCCCGCGAAAAACCTGAAGTCTTTGCAAACATGCTGGGAAACCGCGAAGCATTACTGATCATAAAATATCCGGGTGAAAAGCCGTTGATTGAAGTCAATCCGGCAAGCATTGCAATTCCCAGCATACAACCGGTTGCCACCAATGCTGTACTTGCCTTGTCCTCAGTCATCCATTCCAGCATCGATGACACCCCGTTCATCATCGCCTCTGCATTGGTGAAAACTGGTGACGCCAGACAACAGGGAAAAGATTTACAAATAACCACAGGCCGCCTTTTGACAGAACGAACCCGCATGTTGATGGTATATCGCAACCAGGTATTTGCCGTCGCGCTGTTGGCTGCATTGCTGACTGCCATGCTCGCTTACTGGCTGGCACGGCGCAGTTTGCGCCCCCTGTCTTTGTTTGCAGCACAGACCAATTCCATCAGCATGGCCAAGCTCTCCACCCGCATCAACGATAGCGATAGCAACAACGGCAACAACGGCGGCAACAGCAGAGCAAGCCCACAAGAATTGCAGCCTCTCATAGAAGGCTTCAACGCCATGCTGCATCGCCTAGAAACCGGTTTTTCACAACTGAGCCAGGTATCAGCAGACATGGCCCACGACCTGAGAACACCCATCAATAATTTGCTAGGCCAGACCGAAGTCGCTCTCGGACAAAAACGTAGTAATGAATATTATGAAAAATTGCTGGGTTCCAATTTCGAAGAATTGCAAAGACTGTCCCACATGACAGACAACATGCTGTTTCTAGCCCGCGCAGAACACGCTGACCATGCAATCGAACGCAAGGAACTGGATGTAGCATCAGAATTTACCCGGCTTGCTGAATACTTCGAAGGCCTGGCGGAAGAACGGGAAATAAAAATCCTCTGGCAAGGCAATGGCAAAATCTGGGCCGACCCAGACTTGCTACGCCGCGCGCTGGCAAACCTGCTGTCAAATGCAGTCCGTTACGCAGACACCGGCACTACCATCACATTGGCAGCAAAAAAAGAAGACGGCGGCATGCACATCAGTGTCGAAAATACCGGCGCAACAATCGAAACGCACCACCTCGCCCGCCTGTTTGAACGTTTCTATCGCGCCGACTCATCCCGCCGCGATTCTGCCGGTGCAAGTGGGCTGGGCTTGTCCATCGTCCGCAGCATCATGCTGTTGCATCAGGGCCGCTGGAGCGTGACAAGCGAGCAGGGTTTGACGTGCTTTAGTTTGTTTTTTCCAGATCGTTGCGATTTGTCAGGCGATAAATGAAGTGCAGACGGACTGGATTTTGAATAGAAGTTAAATGCATAGAACTATTTCTTAAAGGATAAGTCAAACGGGTAGTCTCGCAGCCTTGCGTGAAATACAAGCATTTGTCCTTCTTTTGGAAAGCAGATTTCAATGACAAAACTGATTGTCTCACTTTGCGTAGTCTGTAGTTTTATAGGAGCGACAGTCACTACTAATGCTGCAAATGCCAGTGACTCGTCCGAAAAATTCCTACCGTCCGACACAGAAGTTAAACAGCAAATTGACCGCTACATAAAAAGCGAAATGCAGGAACGCCGCATCCCCGGCATGCAACTGGCAGTCGTCAAAGCTGGCAAGATAGTTTTGTTGAAGTCGTATGGTCTGGCCGAGATTCCCAATTCTGTGGCTGTGAACGACCAGAATGTGTTTTCCATCAACTCTGCGACCAAATCGTTTACTGGTGTTGCCATCATGCAGTTGGTGGAAGAGGACAAGCTGGATTTGTCTGCGCCGGTGTCGCGTTATCTGGATGATTTGCCTGTGGCCTGGCAGGCGGTGACGGTGCGGCAGCTGCTTACGCATACTTCCGGTATCCCTGACATTATCAGCAGCAAGATACCTTCGCTGGCGACGCCGCAAGAGGTGGATGCTGCGTGGGCGGCGATACAGACTTGGCCTATGGAGTTCAAGACGGGTGAGCGCTACCGCTATAACCAGACCAATTATATTTTGCTGGGCAAGATCATCGATCGTCTGAGCGGTATGCCGTTTATTGAGTTTTTCCAGAAGCGTCAGTTTGCTGTGGCGGGTATGCGCAGTGTGGGCTTTGGTGAGTCGCGCGATGTGATACCGCACAAGGCGGTGTCGTACAGGTATGAGGAACCGGGTGGCAGCTTGCGGCATATTGTTGAGACCTATCCGCCTTTCTTGCGCACTGGTGCGGGCATGAATAGCAGTGCCGAGGATGTGGCGAACTGGCTCATCGCCCTGCAACAGGGCAAGCTGATTTCTGCTGCGGGTTTGAAACAGCTCTGGACGCCGGGTACTTTCAATAATGGGAAGCCGACTGTGTGGGCGCTCGGTTGGCCAGTGATGCGTCAGGGTGAGTATGCTGCGGTGGCTGGTGTGGGTGGTGCGCGTTCGGCGTTTTATGTATATCCCGGCCATGATCTTGCGATCGTCACGCTAACTAATCTGGCAGGTGCTGATCCGCAGGGCATGATCGATGATATCGCTGGCTTTTATTTGCCGGGTTTGAGAAAAGCGCATGGCGGTGCTTATGCGGCGCATCTTTTGCGTGAGCAGATTGCGCAAGATGGTTATGCGAATCTGGCGGCGAAATTGAACAAGATCAAAATCGATAAGGGCTTGCCTGATCCTTCTGAAGATGATTTCAACTCCTGGGGTTATCGTTTGCTGAGCAAGAAGATGGCTGAGCAGGCGGTGACGGTGTTTGGTCTTGGTGTGCAGATTTATCCCAACAGTGCGAACCTGCATGACAGCCTTGCGGAGGTCTATGAATTTCAGGCGGACAAGGTAGCGGCTTTGAAGCATTACCGTTTGTCACTGGGGCTGGATGCGCAGAATACGCATGCGGCAGAGCGTATCGTGGCCTTGGGTGGAAAATAAGTGTTCCCGTGTTGACAGCTGGTTTTAGGGCTAGCTGTCAACACAGTCATGCAGCTTTATATGCTAATCACACTCCCCACAAGCTGCGGGCTTCTTCCGCAATCACATCGGGATACTCTTCCTGAAAAAACAGCTTCCCTTCTGGTATCACGCGTATGCCGCGCGACTGTGGAAATAGCTGGTCAAGGTATTGCGCGTCAGCCATTGAAAACAGAGTATCACTGCCGCCCCATACTATCCTGACGGGGATGTTGCTTTGCTTGAGTGTTGCCTCTATGCCTGCCAAAGGGTTAGGTTCCAGCGCAAGGTGAAAGTCGTGGTATTGCTGGCGGCGCAGTGCTGAGCTGACCAGTGGTGTGACGTAACAGGCGATATTGTCGGCGCTCAGTATTGCCGCGTTGTGGAAGACGGCAGATCCAAACGTAGCGCGTGCCAGAGCGTTGTCGCTCAGCCATTTGGCGGTTTCGTCAGCCAGGGTGCCAGCCTGGGCCATCTTGATAGCAGCTTGTACACCTGCTGGCGGGCTGTCTGGCTCGACATCGCAGTTTGTCAGCAGCATGCTGCGCACGCGCTCTGGATAGCGTGCAGCAAATAGCTGGGCCACTGCGCCACCACTGTCGCTGGCAATGATATCGACCGCTACAATCTTCAAGTTATTCAGCAGGCTGATCAGCATATCCAGTTGTGCATCGGCTGTAAGCGATTGCTGCGCTGGCACTTGGGTATAACCAAGGCCCATGAAGTCGGGCGCGATGCATCGGCGGTAAGGTGAGAGCAGGTCTATCGCACCACGCCACTGGAAACCATTGAGTGGCGCACCGTGCAAGAACAGGGCGGCATCACCCCGACCTCGTTCGACATAAGCGATTTTGCCTGAGGGCAGGCTGGCAAAGCGGCGCATGGCATGAAATGCTGCGGCATCTGTTGCTGGCTTCTGTATGTCTGGTTCTTTGGATAGTGCCTGGGCTGGTATCAGCATTGCGGCGCTGAGGTTGTCAACTATGCCAACCATGGTAACGATGGCTGTGGGGCTGAGTTGCAAGAAAAGCCGTCTCTTCATTTTTATCTCCAGATGGGATTTATTCGTGAACCGAAGCAATGGAGACGATGCTAGCAACATCAATTTGAAATGGCGCGCACAAATAGCCGACCATGAGCACAGACGGATGATTTGCGCTACATTAGTACTTCTTCAAGTGTGCATACTTAGAGGGCGCGATGACCAGACCTGCATGCTATCCCCATCCATCTGCAGCGCTGCTGGGCAGTGCTGGTAGCCATGATTTGCCGCTGCTCGATGTGCTGACTTCACCTGTGCCGATTGGGCTGTTCAATTCCCCTGTTGATGCACGCCATGTACTCTGCCTGCATTTGGGTGACCCTGTGCCTGTGTCTTATCGCGCTGGTTCTTATGAACGCCAGGGCGTGCGCCTGCATGGGCAGTTCTGTGTCGTGCCTGAAGGCTCCAGCACACGCTGGACATTGACCCAGCCCGCCACATCCTTGCTGTTGCGCTTGTCGCCGCAAATCCTGAACGACACTGCTGAATCCATGAAGTTGAGCGGCCAGCATGTCCAGCTGGCACCCGCCATCCATATCCGTGACCCGCAGATAGAATGCATAGGCTGGATGATGCAGGCTGAGGATCATGATGCATATCCGGGTGGGCGCATTTTTGCAGATAGTCTGGCAGTCGCACTGGCTGCACGTCTGTTTGCCTTGCAGTCACGCAAGCCAGTGACAGACCAACTGACCGGCCCCGGTTTGCCAGGCTGGCGGCTGCGTCATGTCATTGATTATGTAGAGTCACATCTGGATAGTGACCTCACCCTGGCTGAACTCGCTGTCGTGGCAGGGTTCAGCCTGTCGCACTTTAAGACCTTGTTCAGACAGGCGATGGGTATGCCTGTACACCGTTATGTCATGGAGCGACGCCTCAATCGTGCACGCCAGCTCATGATGGAAGGCAAGCAGAGCGTGACAGACATTGCGCTGGAAACCGGCTTTGCCCACCCCAGCCACCTGGTCCGCAGTATGCGCAGCGTGCTGGGTTTGAGCCCGGCGCAGATTCGCGGGATGATGACATTCATTTGATGCTCAGAGATTTATTTTGTTTTGGAGTATCAAAAATACAGCAGCGCTGCTTAGTTATAGCCTCATGTCGTTCCACCGCCCAGTGTTGGGCTGATGAAGCGTAGCCTAGCGAGGCCCGGCCCAACCTACGCAACCCACATAAAAAAAGCTCATTATTCTGAAAATAATGAGCCATTTTTTTGCACTTCGATTCTTAAACTTTTACATCCGTTGTGAACAATCAGGAAGTGGTAAGACAAAAAATTAATAAAACTCGCTTTTTGATTAGCTACTAATAAGACAAAATTCAAATAGTGATGAGACTAAATTTTAACGTGCGACTTTGTTCAAATTACATGAGTAATTGATACCTTCGGCGCAGTATAATACGTATTTTTCAAATTTCGCCTTTTGACGAGGATCTGAATCACCACCAGTTCTTCACGTACTCGCCAACTGTTCTTGGTAATCCAGTATCGACTGGAAAGTATCAACATTAGTGTATTGATAATTTAGCTGGTCCATTTGCATGCAAATGGACCCTGCTCGATCAAGTGAACTAGATTTTCCCATATAAGTCGCTTAGCACCCAGTGGGGACAGAATCTGACTACAACTGCGGGGATGTTGTGTCCGCCATAGTAGAGATTTCGGGTGTTGCATTAATAATACCGAATGGAATATGTACTGAAGGCGCAACGGCGCTCGCTGATTTCAAATGTCCCGGCTGGTCGTCAAAGAAGATGTGAGGCCTAAGTACGCCTAAAATTTTCCCTTTGTCGATTCCGCCCAGGAAAAACGCATCGTTGGCATAAACGCCCCAGCTCTCAAGTGTTTTGAGCGCACGTTCATGCGACGGTGCATTACGAGCAGTCACAATTGAGACGCGCAGCCGATTTTGATATTCCAGATTCTCCTTTTTATATTCTTCTTCTACCGCCTGAATTTTTGAAATCCGGACCAGGAATTCTTTAAGGGGCCCTGGATTGTGGGGCTGCATGACGTTACGTACCTCGTGTGCATGGAACTCTGACACCCCACTCGATTGATATACTGACTCGGATTCGTCACTGGCCAATACACCATCGAAGTCAAACGCGATGCTGAGGGTAAGATCCTCCTCATTGTCCACGTAGTTCGAATCAAGAACTTGACCCGCAGGATGACCTGCACGAATCGCCGCATCTACGTCTTGTTTATTCCCTGACAGGAACAACGCAATGTTTAACGCGGGAATGTACTCATATGGAGAACGTCCCTGCATAAAAATCGCGCGAGTCATTCCTAGGCCGTAGTGCTCAATGGTCTTCATCGCTCGTAAGCCTGTATCAGGATCGTTGCGCGAAAGCAAAACTACTTCTACAAGTGGGTCATCCGGCTTGCTAAGGTCGTTCAAGGATAGAATGCGTTTAATGAAAGGGAAAGCTATTCCTTTTGGGAATGGCTCGTTGAGGTGCGCCCGTTGGTATTTTCGGTATTCGGCTTCGCCATCCCGACGAAATACAGCATCGGAGTCGCGCAAATCGAATACTGCGCTGGAAGCTACGCCGATGACGAGTCGGTTTTCAAGACTGTAGGACAAGTTGCACCTCTCTCAATTATTTTTCGACTGCGCCCATTGGGCGCAGCGCTAGTTGCATCAGTTGTTTTTCTTCGATTGCGATACCAATGATCCCGCCAGGGACTTGGTTGCTATCGCAGACTGGCCGCTTTTCAGAGCCGCTGAAGCTTTGGTTTCAATGGACTTACTGGTTGTCTTATTTGTCCCGGCTTGGGCAAGTGCGCTCCCTGCCAAGCTTTTTTGAATTGCTGAGGCGTTTGTGCTACCGAGGGTTTTGCCGGCTAGGGAGGCCGTCTTCTTACCAGTTTCTTTTGACATATCTGCTCCTCAGAAAAGTGAGTTCGGCCGTTGGGCCGGTCGGCACATGGCGTCGACCCTAATTAAATGAAACCAACAAGTAAATTTTCAATACATTAATTGTATTTTTTTTATCGAAATTTTCATATTAACGCACTTCAACTGCCGCAGCGATCGCAGAAATACAAGGCCGCTGCTCTAATCGTATTATCCAATCCGCATCCCTGCCATATTTTTTTATCAACTTGTTTTCAGATTGCCAATAATGCGATTAGAATTTGTGTTGTTGGGTGCCATATAGTTCATAAGGGCAACAAAAAAAGAAAGTGCAGTGATTCATAAACGTGTTGACCGGGAGGTCTATGCCTGTACGAAAAATTCCAAAAAACCATCTTGTCGTAACTGGGAGTTTTGCCAGCCGCAAGAACGGTCAAATGGACGCCTTCGAGTCTCTTCTCGAAAAAGAGTACATGCTGCTTTTGGACTTTGATGAACGCGTCGCCAGTTTTGAGCCGCAGCCAGTCATTATTCAAATCCCAGGAATGGCCAAGGGATATGTTCCCGATGTTCTGGTTAGATATCATCCAGACTTTGAATCCGGGGAAATCCCCAAACCTTTGCTTACTGAGATTAAGCATACCGATGACCTAGAGCGAAATGCTGAAAAATACGCTCCTAAATTCGAAGCGGCAAAAAATTTCGCGCTTGAGCGTGGCTGGGATTTCCGAATAACAACGCAAGTGGAAATTCGAACGCAAAGGCTGGCAAATCTCAAATTCCTCCGCGAATACCGCAATATTGAACCTGCGATTCACGATAGTTCTCAGATAATTCAAATCGTGCGTGAAAACAAAGGGATATTGCCCGTCGATGAGCTTCTTGACTGCCTTACTTCAACTGATGATGATCGGCTTCATTGGCTTCCAATAATATGGCATGCAATCGTGATACGGAACCTGGTGATTGACTGGGATCAGTCTATCCATCATGGCACTGTGCTGTGTCTGCCTGGGATGAGTTATGAGTAAACAGGAACGCACTCTGCTTTGGATTACCGAAGGCGCAACAATAACAAACAATGGTCGCGACTACGTCATCGTCGCTCTCGCAGACCTCAATTTGGTATTGGCAAAAGAAGTCGGTTCCAATGAAAAGGTCCTCCTGAAGATTGGAGATCTGGGGCCCCCAACGAAAATAGAAAAAACCAACACTCCACAGCCCGTAGTTCAGGATCTTACAAGCGTCTCAGAAATGGAATGGGAGATTGCTGAGGAACGACGGCGACACATAGAGCCTCTTCTGAATAATGACTACCGAAAATCTAATGCTCTCGCCGACCAGGCAGCACTTGCTGCCGGTGTAAGCCGTGCAACGATTTATCGATGGCTGGCTGCATTTAGGGACACGGGTTTGGTATCGTCCTTGATACTAAATCCAGGTGGAAAAGGAGGTAAGAGGCCATCAAGATTATTTTCCGAGGTTGAGGCTATCATTCAGGATTGTTTTGAGAATTTTCATGATACGGATCAGAATCCTTCTATCGCTGCAACTATTGTAGAAATCCGAAGGCGTTGTTCCAATGCCAATCTCGCCTTGCCTGCAGCGAATACAATTCGGGACCGTCTGGAAAGGACCTCGGGCCGAGAACGCGTAGCCAAGCGTAAAGGCATCGCGGTTGCCCATGACAAGTTCGATGCTATCAAAGGTAGTATTCCCGATGCAGACTGGCCGTTGGCAATGGTACAGATTGATCATACAGAACTGCCTGTTGTTATTGTTGACGACATTTACAGGAAATCGATTAAGCGTGTCTGGATCACGCTGGCAATCGACGTTTTCAGTCGCGTGTGTCTTGGTATGCATTTGTCACTTGATGCACCTTCTGCCATGTCAGCGGGAATGTGTATTGCGCATGCGATATTGCTAAAAGAAAAATGGATGACGCGTTTGAATGTGACCACGACGGATTGGCCTTGTTGGGGAACGATGGGAGTTTTGCATATGGATAACGCACGTGAATTTCGTGGCAACATGCTCAATGTCGCATGTAAGGAATACGATATAGATCTCCATTTGCGCCCCGTCAAAAAACCACGCTACGGAGCTCACATTGAAAGACTGATGGGAACGGTGTCCGAGGGACTAAAAACTGTAAAGGGTGCCACCTTTTCAGGGCCTGCAGAGAAAGGGGAATATGACGCTGAGGGAAGTGCTTGCATGACCTTTAGTGAACTCGAACGCTGGTTGATTCTGTTTTTCGCAGCCTACCACCGAAAACGTCATTCAGGAATCGGTATCCCGCCTTTAATGAAGTGGAAGGAAGGTTTGCTGGGGACGAAAGGAAAGCCAGGTCGAGGGTTGCCTGCACGACGATTGGATGAAGAAAAAATGCGCATCGACTTTATGCCGTTTATTGAAAGAACAGTCCAGAATTACGGTGTCGTGATTGATGAAATACATTATTACCATGACGTGTTACGACCATGGATCAATGCTGAACATCCAGAATTCAGGGGGCATCGACGCAAATTTCCGTTTCATCGTGACCCTCGGGATATCAGTACTCTCTATTTTTTCGATGAAATTTCACGACGTTATTGTGCTATACCCTATCGCGACACTAGTCTGCCCCCAGTCAGTATTTGGGAATTGCGTGAAGCACATCGGCGAGCTGATGAACTAGGTATCCCACGTGAAAATGAAAAAGAAGTGTTTGCTTTGATTAATCAGCGGCGCGAAATTGAAGAGAATGCTGCAGAAAAAACTAAGTCCGCCAGGCGTGCTCAGCAAAGACGTGCGCAGCATACTGAGGCCCGCAAAGTTATGGCTGAAAATCTCCCAAACGTCAGCAACCCAACGTCTTCTGAGCTGCCTGACGCCGTGCGCGGTTACGACCCCGACTCAGTAATGCCATTGGATGATGATTAATGTCTACACCTCACGACTATGCACACCTGAGTGAAGCGGCATCGACTATGGCCGATTGCAGTGACGAAAAGCGCATCTATGCTATTCGCGAGGGAACTTGGTTGGGATACAAGGACGCGAAGCGCATCCTCGCCAGAATGGAAGATTTATTAAACTACCCTCGTATTACGCGTATGCCAAATATGTTGTTGGTAGCGCCTTCATTCAATGGAAAAACTTCGATTCTTGAGAGGTTTTTATCACTACATCCGCCGGACCTTGATCCAACCAACGAGATTACTATTTGTCCCGTTGTTTTAGTGGAAGCACCACCCAAACCTGATATTTCTGACTTCTATACGCGCATTTTGGACGTGCTCATGACGCCTTATAAGCCAACTGCGTCAGTGCCAGAAAAATACTCTCAGATTAAGAAACTTTTCCGGCAAATGGAAGTGAAAATGTTGATTGTGGATGAGATTCATCATCTGATCGCAGGCAGTTTAAACCGGCAGCAGGAATTCAGAAATGCCTTGAAAAGTTTGGGCAATGAAACCTCCGTTACTATAGTCGCCGCTGGTATTGAAGACGCCTACAATGCTTTCAATACTGATCCGCAAATGTCGAGTCGCTTTACTCCAGAAGAGTTGCCTCTATGGAGAGCTAATAATGAATTTGGCGCTCTACTAGCAACGCTGGAACAGCGTATGCCGCTGAAAAAGCCGTCGACTCTTAAAGCGCCTTCATCAATGTTGGCTATCCATATGCGTAGCGAAGGTACTTTAGGAGATATGTGTGACCTGGTGAAGGAGTTGGCAGTGGATGCAATCCGTACCAAGACCGAATGCATTACTGTGGAGCGGATCAATGAACTACCATGGGTACCTCCCTCCAAACGTAAGCAATACCGACGCCTGAAGGCGACATGAGGGGTATCACTTCACCTCTATGGCCTATACGCTATAGGCCGTTACCGGACGAACTACTATCCTCCTGGCTAGTAAGACTTGCACATGGTCATGGCATGAAGGTTCAGACCTTCTGTAATTTAATATTTGGCAATCAACGCCAAATCTGGAACCGGGACATGGATCGCCTGGCTCCAACATGGCTGATCGACGAATTAAGTCAGCGGACGGCGACCCCGGCACAGATCACATGGAATACGACACTGCGTTCCTATGAAGGATTACTTTACCGAAAATTCAAAGTGTCGGGCGGATTGCAATGGATACTCGCTCTCAAGTTGTACCATCGCAAGCGGGAGGGGTACGGATTGCAATGCTGTCCCACCTGTCTAGCTGAGGATCGCATTCCTTATTTCAGGAAGCGATGGCGCATCGCTTTTTATACAGTTTGCACTAAGCACCAAACAATGATGCTGGACCGTTGTCCACAGTGTGCTGCTGCTATAGCCTTTCACCGGATCGATATCATGAACGTCGATGCACTTGATGCTGGTACGCTTGCATATTGCCATGAGTGCGGATTTGATCTGAGGGCTGCTCCTGCAGTAGAACCATTGTTCTATGATCGCGATGCTACTGTTTTATTGCTGAACGCATGCGACGTGCTTGACCCAGGTCATGTAGGTGATAACAAGTGGGACCTGGGACGATATTCTGTATTGCATCAGTTGAGCATGATTTTAACTTCAAAATATCGGCATGTGTCCTTGCGGGATTTTGTGCTGGATCAGATTGGATGCTCTGATATTCGCTTAGCCACTGGACGCATTTCTTTGGAAATGCGTTCAATTGAAGAGAGGCACCATTTGCTTCAGCTTGCTATGTGGTTGATGGCGTTACCGGATGTGAGATTGGAGCATGCCTGGCGCAGCGGTGCGGTTCGATACAATGTTTTGTTGAAGGATTTTACTGAACCGCCTGATTGGTATAAGCGCTTGACGGAAAATTTTGTAAATTGGCGGCTACGGTTTCGTGTCGAATAGTGACTCTCTTTAATAGCGCTGCAGCGAAAAAATTAAAAATGAGTCATGCAATAGACATTCCTATATCTATAGTTTGAATCAAATGAATTGATTTGTTTTGGGAATGCATCTCCGAAAAAAATTATTGCTTAAAGAGCAACTTGCAAACATCGCAGAATTCAGCGATGATATGAAATATGGACATAATGAATTATTCAGGAGGGAAAGGGTCAAGCTTCAGACATATTTTGAACTTGATTCCGCCGCATGACGTTTACATCGAGAGCCATCTTGGTGGCGGTTCTGTATTAAGAAATAAACGTCCTGGATTGCAAGACATTGGTATAGATCGCGATCCAAAAGTAATTGAACAATGGAAATCACGATTTGGTAGTCGGTATGATGTTAGGCATGGCAATGCGCACCAATTTCTTGATAGCTACACCTTCACTGGAAATGAGGTCGTCTATGTTGATCCGCCATATTTCCCTGAGACTAGGATTCGGTCAAAGATATACCGACATGACTATAGTGCCGAAGATCATCATGAGCTTTTAGAAATACTGGTTCGATTGTCTGCACGTGTAATTGTTTCTGGTTATTCACACTTCGTTTATGAGAAAATTCTGCGCGATTGGAATAAGATGGAATACCAAGCTCAGACTCACTCCGGAGTACGTACTGAATGCTTATGGTTCAATTTTGAATCGCCAAGTAACTTACATGATTATAGATTTATTGGAAGTGATTTTCGCGATAGGGAGCGTGTTCGCAGAAAGCTAGCAACTCTTCAAAAAAAAGTACAACTGTTGAAACCTATCGAGCGACAAGCATTTCTCCAGTGGATGAACGAAAACTGCGTCGAGGACATTAACATAAGTTGAGAAAGTGCCAAATGAAACTTGGTGACACAGCATTGACATCATCTGTGAGAACGCAATTGAAATCGTTAAGCTCATTCGATTTTCAGGATATTGTCGTAAAAATTCTATTCAAGAGACATGGTCCAGAGGGTTTCCTTGACTTAAGGGAAGTTCGTGATAAGGGCAGCGACGGCGCAATCCTAAATGAAGGGTGTGCGATAGCGTGTTACGGTCCAGAAGAAAATACAAAGAAAAAGTTTGAAAAAAAAGTAAGAGAAGATCACGATAAATTTGCTCTTAATTGGAAAAAACAATATCCAAAATTCAGAGTCTATGTAAATCATGATCCGAAACCTGATGAAGTGATTTACACCAAAAGTTTTGGCACATATGTCGAGGAACCATGGGGAATCGAACGGTTGATGGAGGTGATCTCTCAGCTACCTTGGGGCTCGCAGATATACATATTCAACTGTTTAAATATACAATCGGAGTTAATTGGTAGAGATTTTATTCGATTGATTCTTGAGGACTTAACCAATGCTCAGAATATTAAAAGTGGAAATTTAGAGTCTAAAAACAGAGCCCCAAATATTCAAAAAAAAATAGAAATTAATATTTCTGAATCTGAGCGAGACGGATTTGACCGATTGCTCTCTCTAACAGCAGAGTCACAACTGGACGTCGCAGATAGTTTGCGCGCTTTTGATAATCTTGAAATTGATATGGCAAAATCACGGATCGTTAGAGATTATGACAACACTCCAGTTACCGAATCATTTATACAGCGTTATAAGCGAATGCAACAAAGGATGAATGATAAATATAACTCTGGTGACTGTGATGAAATGGCACACTACATCGATGCAATATTGGGGTACATGTTTTGTCAATGTTTAATAGGTAAAGAGCCGAAAAGGTAACAACAGAATGGCACTTTTACATCCAGAATCAGATTTATCGATGAGCCTAGTTGCAATGGGTGCCGGCTTACTTAAGAATTTGCGGGGCAAGAAGACGGCGGTTGTTGTTGATGAACTGATTGAGTCTTTTATCCGTGACGATAAAAGACGATCACAGGAGAGTTTTTTCAATACATTGTGCTTTTTGTATATGGTTGGAGCAGTCGAAAAAGATGGTTATCGTATAAAGATAACTTCACCACCGAAAGATGAATCGCCGCAGGGCGAATTGCAGTTCACGGACTAATATGCTAAAGCGCTTATATTCACCATCCAAACTACTCGTACAAGATATTGAGTTTGTGCCTGGTATCAATTTAATTATCGGGGAGTATAGCCATAGTGCGCGCACTCTAGGAAGTACCAACGGAATTGGTAAATCGAGTGTTGTGCGCCTGATTGATTACTTGCTGTTGTCGAGCGGTGCGGCCAAATTTTTTTCACAAAAAAAGTATGATTTTTTGAGAGATGAAAAGCACTCAATCTATCTTGATTTAGTTGTAAATGGCCAAGTTTTAAGTATTGGCAGGGACTTTGACAAAAACAGTAAAACGGTTCGTATAAAAAGAAACACTGACCCACAATATGTGTATGAATTGAGTGAAGCTTCTTCGTTACTTTTCGGGATTTTCTTTCCACAAGATATTGAGCGACTTTTGCCAGGCAACCGATACGGCTCTTTAATAAACTTCTATGTTAAGGATGATTTAGAGAACTTTGGCCGCAAAGATCCAATTGCTTGGATAACTCACAAAGGCACAAATAAGCTCGACCTATCAATATTGAATTTCTTTTTAATGGGAATGCCAAACGACCATTTAATTAGTTTTGAAGCAATCAACGATAAAATCGCAAAGAAAAAGAATTTTGTAAATGAATTGGCGAGTAAAGCTGAGGCATCAACTGGCAAGTCACTCGCCCAAATTCGCTCTGAAATCGGCGCACGAGAAAAGCAATTGAAAGCCTTGCAGGAGGCGTTTGATAAATTTGATTTTCTTGAAGACTATCAGCAAGTATCCGAAAAGATCGCGGCACTCTCCAGCAGGATTGGAGCTTCTAGAAAACAGTTGGAGCAGACTAATCGGCAATTGAGCCGATTAAAGAAATTTGCAGAATCAACCAGCGAAGTAGATATTGACGAATTATCTTCGCAGTATGCACAAGTGTCAGGTACTTTAGGAAGCGCCATCAAGCGTTCGCTTGAAGATGTTATCGCGTTTCGTGAGTCTCTTGCTGAGGAGCGCCTGAAATTCCATGCAAAATCTATGGCAAATCTGGAGCTTGCTAAATCAGAGTCATTAGGACAATTGACGTTGCTTGAGTCAGAGCGAAGTATTCTCTATAAAGTTATTGATGAAACTGGTGTTGCGAAGCCTTTACGTGGTGCCGTTGAACGAATTGCAGAGGAACGTCTACGGCTTGGCGAAATTCAGTTAATAATTCACCAGCTTTCGGAAATAAATCGAGATATTGACGTTCTGACCGTGGACGCTGGAAGCGCGAGGCGAAAATTCAATGATTCTTTGATCTCATCTGAAGTTGTCGTTCAAGCACTTCAAGAGATATTTATTGAAGTAGTAACGGATGCACTTGCTCTTCATTCCCAAATTGAAACCGAGCAAGCATATTTGGATATTTCTCGTTCAAAAACACAGTCTGGTTGCCCTGTAAATATCGAAACATCTGTGCCCCGCGCTGAAGCACTCGGGAATTATCGACTTAAAATGGCTGCATACGATCTAACAGTTTTTTTACATTCTTTAGACACTAATCTTCCGTTGCCCGATTTTTTGATTCACGACGGGGTTTTTCATGGAATATCGAGAGTATCCGTATTAAGGGCATTGAATTACTTGCATCGTAAGCTTTCCTTTTTTGAGGGATCGCAATATATCACCACATTTAATCGAGAAGAGCTTCCTCGGACTACCGATATGGAGACCGGGGATGTCAAATTCGAGTTTGACGTGGATCGCGCAACTATATTAACTCTCCAAGATGTACCGCAAAGAATGCTTTTTAAGCGAAAAATATAAATTTCTTTTTTTATATGAGCTTTTACAACAACGTTCGCTTGCATTCTGCGCTGGGTAATCTGCCACTTAGTGTCTATGAGCAACAAATGACAAAAAAGAACCTATCGCTGTGTCCGAAAATACTTGACCACTACAAAGTAATCCGAATATGAACAATTTGTTGCAAAAACAGATTGAGAAATAGATCTTTCTTGAAATTATTGAGTTGATTAATTTAATTGCAGTAATTATCAACAATCATGCAATAAATTATTTTTGAGTGAAAGTCCTCACCATATAGTGAACTTCCCAGACTATGCTAGGTACTTTGCAGCCCCTGTAATTAAGACTCCTCATACTGACGGGCGATAGTCCGCCGTTGTGTGAATGACGCTTGATTGAATTTTTCCTGTGCTGGTAGGGATTTTGACGGGATTGTGGTACGGCATGTAGTTACAAGCCTTCTTGCTCCACTGTCATCTTTGCTGCCTCCAGTTCTGTGGCAAGTTCGTCCCAACCAGCTTGTCGCGCATATTTTGCCATGCGTAAGGCTAATGCCTGGCTCGCGCTAATACGCAGCTCTTCCGGAATGTCTTTCGGATGCATGCGCCATGGCAATAGTGTGCGTCCAAATTTTGCCAAATCTGCTTGCAGCAGAGCAGCTATCCTGAAACCGCCTTCATCGACATCTCCCCAGTGACAAACAGGTAATGCCGGGGAGCTTGATTCAATTAAGCGGGCATAGGCAGTGCGCCATGCTGGGCTTGGCGTGCCACCGGTATAGATCAGCAGTACTGGCTCATTGCACAATCGCTCTGCCTCTGTGTGAAATGTTGTTAAATTTTCGATGGTTAGGATGGTCTCGATACGGGATGTGATGGCCAGCACAGCGTCGGCCGGGAACGCTGCATATGGGCTGTCGATTAAGCCTTCGACGCGGGTACGCCTGATATGAACATGACCAGCCAAGCGCATAGGCTGCTCTTCACGATAGATGCCCAGCTCTTGCCACACTTCCATGGTGGGACGTGCGGCAGCATCAAGGTCGCCAAGAGACAAAACATCAACAGGACCGGCGAGCTTTTCCATCCTCTTGGTATTTTTGAAAACGGCATAACTCGCTTGGCGAATCGGCGTGCGTGTGTGTCCTTTTGCATTGTATTGTCGCGTTTCGCTGATGACCTTGATGGCGTCTATCCAGTCACCTAGATCTTTAGCACTGGTGCGGCGGACCAGTTTCATTTTGGACCATTGTTCCAGCACCTGCAGCAAGACCGCATGCGTCCCCGCGTGCGGTAGTAGCGTGCTGCGCGCCGTTTCCATGATTTTGTGGTGGGGAGTTTCACCAAGGAAGTTGGCCAGTGCGTCGACATTTATAACTTCCACACGTTTGATGAAGTTATCGATAGCGTTGCCATCGTCATAGTCCCAGTGGATTACCACAGCACCATTGGCCCGGCAGGCCTTAATAACGGCCTCGAATGACTCTTTGTCCTTGAGCGCGGCAGTTTGCCGGTATGGCGCGAGATCGTGAGTGGTCAAGGCGGGAGTGCGCGAGCGGACTCCCGCCGTCAGGCGCTCGGCCCCGTGCATGAGTTGATGCAGCATCTGATTGGCTAGATTGCGCATTATGCCACCTTGGAGCTTGATTCAATACGCCGCATTTCCTGCTCGATTAGTTCCGGGTTGAACTCCGGCAAGTCGGAGCGGTAAAGGGTTCTGGTTTCTGCCGGAACCGTGTGTGGATCAAGTTCAATGACGTTGTTACTGACACCTTTTACCAGCATGTAATAGCGGTGAAGGAAAGCCGTCAGCGTTGCCAGATGCTCGCCGGGTCCGGCCAAGAGTACCTGCAAGCCAAGATCCTCGTAGTAGCGCATGGTGGCAATGATGTTGGTCGGGTCCATGCGATGGAAGGCTTCGTCGAGCATGATGAGACCAATGCCATCACGGCTCTTTGCGTCTAATTTGTACGCAGAAGAAAGCGCTGCCCCAGCAATGACGTATAAGGGGGCGCGATGCTCACCACCCGATCCTTTTCCAAGGCGCGAACTCAGGTAACCGATTCGGCGACGCGAGAGCGTCATTGGATCTTCACGATAGATAGCGATATCGAAGGTGAAGAATTCCCGGTAGTCTTCCAATGGGTTGGCCGCACCGCGATTGCCGTCGGTAACAATATCTCCCAATAGCTCACGAAATTGTTCTGGCATCGGCGCATTGGCGTTAAACAAGATGCCGTCAGCCGCGTCACGCACGAAATTCAATAGCGGCACAAGCGCCGGTACCGCAGTGACTACAAATTCATAGCGCTCGTTATTGGAAAATGCCGGACAGGCCAAGAGGGCAGCATTCAAACTGCTCCTCTTTTTTTCCATTTCCTCGATCTGCTCATTCAGGCGCACAGCCACGTCGGTAGTGAAGGCATCCTGCGCCACGCGGTAGGCTTCTTCAGCTCTTTCTTCGTGCTCGATCAGCTCAATTTCGCGCAAGCGTGTCACCAAATCGAGCGCCCAGCGATATGCCTGTTGCCAGTCCTCCTGCACTTCAATCCCAGCTTGCTCACGATGGTCAGTCAGGAATACGCCCAAGAGGCTCATGCCGCGCGCTTTGGCGTTTTCAAATCGCTTGTTAGCTTGTTTGGTCTGATCGAGCGCGTAACTATGCATGCTGGTGTAATCGTCTTCATACTGTTCGAGGCACTGATCCCAGTACAGGTTGAATTGCTCTGCATCATAGGCAAAGGCGCATCGTGCCGCGTTCAGCGCATCCTTTGCCGCTTCGTGGGCAAGGTATGCGGTTTTTGAGGCGTGAGCGGATTCGACGGCTTTGCCATTGGCATTGATCAAATCGGTGTGCTGCAGTTGAAGTGATGCCTCCAGTTGTGTGATTTTGAGGGTGGCCGAATCAAGGTCCGCATTCAATTGTAGGTATTGCGCGTCGCTTGTATTGGCCATGCGTTCTTCTTGCAAGGCTTTGTCTTGGCTAGCACGCTGGGCTTGGGTGATGGCAGCGCTCAGTTGCTCCCATGTCCCGGCCTTCCCAAGCCAGCTTAATTCCTTGACTAAGGCATCCAAGTTCTCGTATTGGCGCGCTAAGGCGTCCACCTCGCGTTGCAATGTGGTGACGGCACTTGCCAATTCTGTGCGTCGTTCTGCCTTGCTTCGGCCAAGACGAAATTCGGAGGCTGGGACCGGGCGCAAGCGGTCAAGGTCGCCGCCCGAGACGCGCATGCCGTCGATAGTCAATGCACGTTGACAGGCAAGAGCCTCTGTGCTCGTGTTTGCTCGCACAAAATCTGCAAATTTGCCACGTATATAGGCAACGGCTGCGGGATCGTCGCCATTGATCAGCTCTGAGATACTCCCATTCTTTGGGGTGATGCCTATATGCTGGCGCGAAGCCATGCCCATTTTGACACCGTACAGGCCGTGCATGGACTGGTAGCATTCAAAGCTTCCTTTTTCTTCACCTGAAGGAATCAGGAGGGCATCGCGGTGGCTTCCCAGCATGGCTTCGATGACTGGCTGCCATGCGCTGTCCGTGACACGTACCAACTGTCCCACTGGCTCAGGGTGCATGCCACGTTCACGCAGCGCCATATACAGACGTTTCACTTCACCGGAGATGCCCGGTCCTCCGCTATTAACCTGTTCGAGTTCGTCTTTCAGCGTGGCTAGTTCGCTTTGCTTCCGTGTCAAGGTATGGTTGACGCCGATGGCAATGCGCATCGCTTCTCCACCGATATTGGCCGAGAGATTGCGAACGGTGTCGCAAGCATTGGTGAGTTCAGGTGCCGGGACAGCTAAAGCACTTTGCAAGGAGTTCGGTAGCAAGGTGCGACAAGCGACAATTGCTTTCTGATGCGCTTTAAAATCGTCCAGCGGGGTGCAACGTGAGAGAATGGCGTCCGCTTGATGGAAAAATCCGTTCACATCGCGCTCAAAACTCGCTGCGCGCGAGCGTGCTTCCTCAATGGATGCGCGCAGGGCTCCCAGAGACTGGTGGGCCACATGGGTGTCGCGCTGCCTCCGCTGGTATTCTGCCTGCTCTCGCGTCTCCAACAAGGTGCGTTGGATAGCCTCGTACTGGCTTTTTGCAGCAATCTGTCGTTCCTCTGCCGTCGCTTTTGCAGTATTGGCAGTCTCAAGGCGATCAAACGCCAGTTCATGCAAACAAGCTTCTTGCGTAGCATTCCACGTAGCGTGGCGGCTTGCCTCCTGCTGGGCTTTGCCGAGCTGGTCAACGATGGCTTGGCCGCCTTCGATCTTGCGCTTGACCATGACGATCAGGTCGACCTGCTCCTTGAAGGAGCGTACATTTTCTTTGAATTTTTTTGTCTCCGTCGCTTTCGCTTCAAGAATTTCATGGCGTACCAAGCCGTCAACGGAATTGCCGATATGCAGGCGTAGGGCAAAGCGGAATGCACGCAGGAAGTTGCGCACATTCGGTACGCCGTTCTTGCCACGCAACGCTAGCAGGTGAGCCCGGATGAAGTTTTCGCTCTGGTCCGGAAACAGGATATCGTCAGGCTCTTGACCAGAACGCCGGATTAAGCTTTCCCGAAAGCTTTTCCAGTCCCGGGGCGATGGTTTGCCGTCAACGTCCTCAAGATGGTCGCCTAAGGACAATTCAATACCGGGCACGACATAACGGCCCAGAACCTCATGGCCTTCTTTGTCAACGCTGGCATGGATGCATACGCCAACTGTGATTGGGATCAACGTATCTGTATCGCGGAAGGTGAGGGTGATATAGGAGTTGGCAACGTCACGTGCCCGCTCCTCCGGGCCGCCACACTGGCCAAGGCAGTATTCCCGGATGGTGCGCTTGCCGGACGTGTCGTCGGCCTGCGCGTTCAACGCTGTCAGGTTCTGGTTGGCGCCAAACATTGCGATCTGGATAGCATCGATTGCCGAACTTTTGCCGGAGCCGTTCGGGCCAAACAAGCCCATGATCATGGCAGCGGTGATTTCGATTTGTTCAAACAAGAAAAACTGGACGAGTTTGACGGACACAAGTTGTTTCATTATTTGGCCCCCACTATGGCGTGTTGTTCGGTACAGGGGGAGCAGGCAGCGTGTTGTCGGCGTTTTCTGCATCAGGATCGACTTCTTCAGGGAGACCTACCGTACAGGCCAAGGCGCTGATGCGCGAAATGGCCGCTTCGCCCAAGATAACGGTGATGGCCGGGCGGATGATGATGACGAAATCCTGCCCTTGCAAGGCTGTCTCCGGGATGTCTTCGCCGGAGCCGTCGGAGATGCGGGCGATACCCCATCGCTTAGCTGCGCGCAGCATCTCGCGCAACTCGTTTTTCGACGATGGGAATGCCCGCGTAGTGAGCAGTCGGTACTTTTCTTCTAACTCAACCAGATCGCACACTACCTCGCCAGACTCACTGATATCCTTACCTTGGCGCATCGCCTCATCGTAAATCTGGCGTAGCAGCAGCGCAAAGATGGTTTGTCCTGTATGGATGGAACCGGGCTTGGCGTAGCGAGGCAAGGCGCAGGCATAGCGCAAGGCCCGCTCAACATGCAAATCTATACCTAGTGCGGACAAAGCCCCTTTCAAGTCGCGCTCAAATCCGGCGATAATCTGGTAATCACGCTTGCTTTTGCGGTCGCTGTAATAGAGCACTTGTTCGGTTACTAAACGGTACAGGGCCGCTTCTATTTCCTCATTGGTGGCCAATCCCTCGGTGCGTTCAGCCAATGTCTGCCAGTGTTTGTTCATGATGTTTTCCTTAGCATGCGGCGCGCAACATCAAATGTTGCGCCACTAATGAACGGATGTTCTTCTTCAGCGTCACCCATTGGTGTGACGATAAAGCCTGGCGTCTGCGAGCGCGCGACCTGTTTAGCTGCCACATCCCCGGCGCGCAAGTGGAAGGCGATCCTTGACAGCTCCTGATAAGCGCGCCCTTGAGGGACTGTGCCTGTTGCCAAGGTATCGTTGGAGACGTTTGCTTCACCCACCTGCGAAAGCAGGTATTCGGTCATCTTGGGTCCATACACCATACGCGCGTGCATGGCACGCTGGGACAATCTGGCAACGGCCAACTCGCGCGGTGTCGGTTGGACAACGCGAAGTGGTGCTGCTTTGGGACGGGGCGTCCTGGTGCGCGAGAGTGCCAAAGCACCTTGACTGGCCAGAGATCCGGGCGGAAAAGGATCTGGCACAAGGTGCCCTGTTCCTTGTTCCAGCACCTTGATGGCATCACGCACCATTTGGTCGATTGGGCGCACTGTGCGGATGGTGTAGTCAAGGTAGACAGTGGCCTGCCGATTGGCGCGCCGCAGTTCGTTGTCCAAGCGATCCAAGTATTCATCAAGTCGAGACAGTTCACGAAGGCGGAATAGGTCGCGCTCGTACTGCACTTCCGCGCGCGGCCTGTTCCCTTGGAACTGGTTTTCTTCGTACCAATTGATGAGCCGTTCACGGTCAATTGGCGACTCGTCGATGGCGTCGACACGCCGGATGATGGCATAGCGTTTCGATAACGGATGATCGCCTTGTGTGCGCAGCGCTCGAAAGTCGCCAAGGAAGACTTTCTCAATATAGTCGTCGAAGAACTGCCGCACGAACTCGCGTGCCTTAGTGGTATTGCGCAGCGATGCCATCATGTCGCGCACCACCGTGCCAGTATTGCGCACGTACTGCAGGAGGTTGCGCGTCTGCTGGGCTGCCTCCATGAGAACGTCGCCACCAGCTTCTTCCTCCTGTACGCGGTCAATTAATCCTTCGATAGAATGGATCTTGGCCCCCACGTAAACAGGGCCGCTGTCGGCAAAGCTAATCAACTGGTCAAGAAAATGTCCTACTTGCGGGCTCATTGAGATAACGCGCTCGGCACCATGTCGGCCGCGCTCTAACCAGCCGGTGTCGACCAAGCGGATTAGGATTATATTGGCCCGCGCGTTGATTGAGGTCGCAGTACTCGCCGTCGTGCTGCCGTCCTCGTCGTCGACCCACGGGTCGTTGTCTTCGAGCAGTTGCTCGATATCGGCGATGATCTCACGCGTGGGCAGGCCCTCGGCTGGTGGCAAAGGGGCGTCTGGCCCGAAACGCTGACGGTGCAAAACAGTCAGGAGCATCCAGTAGCGCTCGTGGTTTGGGGACGCAAGCGGCTTGAAGAGGTCGTGCGGCAGACGTGCGAACAGGTCTGGATGGCGCGGCTTGACCCGGATGGGGACTATTTCAGGAAGAGCCATTGTTCAATCTCCTTGATGTTACTGACAGCCAATTGGTATTCAGGCGGTCTTTGCTGCGTGTGGACGGCCGCACGCATGTCCTGTACAAAGTATTTCACCAAGGCACCCCGACAGGTCTCCGTCAATGCGGCCGCACCTGCCATGTATTCAGCGCGGATGACCAAGCTTTGCTCTGGCGTCAACTCAGGATGCGGGACTAAGGTCACCTTGACAAAAAACTGCCATGGCTTGTCGTCGCTGACATAGCGCTCTGATGGTTGGCCAAGCTCTTCGACTTTGCTGATACGGCCAAGCGAAAAATCACGAAACTCCCCGGCCTCTTCGCAAAAGGCGCGTGCATGCCATCGCCGCCCGGCGCGCACCAAGGTATGGGGCGAGATGGTGCGCTGGTGCGGTTCCGGGTGGTTCATGGAGCGGTAGGTGATGCGCACTTTGCGTTGTCCCTTGGCAGCGGATTGCAACATGGCAAACGGGCGCGGTGGCGGGGCCGTAAGGTCGGTATGGGCGCAAAGAAGGTGGTGGTGCTCGTCTTTGGCTTGGGTTGCGTAGTGCAGGCCAACCAAGGCGAGATAGCGCGCTAGCTCGTCGGCGTGATGTCGCCGGTTGGCATGCTTCCGCTGGTGGGACAGGTAGTCACTTGACGGGTAAAACGCCTTGGTCTTGGAGTCATGAACAAGCCAAGTTGGGTGCTCGTCGCGGAACTCTTTGATCATGTTACTCGCACGAACGGATTTTACATCAAAGAGGTCGCGAATACGGGCGTTGCTCAAAGAGCCTTCCCATTGCAGCAGCAGGGCGAGGTCTGATATGGGAAGGTCGGCTGAATTGGTCATATTACTGGAGTCCGGTGATATCAATATACACAAAAATACATAATACATTAAAATGTATCATACATTTTAATGTATTATGTATTTTTGTGTTGTTTTTCGGACTAACCTACCGGTCTAAGATCTGACGCCGACAAGATGCGGACGGCGGTTCGATCATAGAGTTGAAGCTGGCCTCTCTTGCCGAGCTTTAATGGAACCAGCAGTCTCCTAGCCATCCAATGATCGGAGAAATACCTGATCTACGCCAAGTTTGCGGTACACGGTGGCACTAGTCATGTACTTGTTATGCATTTTTGCGATCATCTCGACTTTGTTGATGTCACGAACTGATTACATTAGAATTTGCTGAAAAGGCAACTTATGGGAGGGAGAGAACCCCTAGAGAGCATCGAAGAACCATCTGGGTACCAGCGATAGTTGGATTGCGCTTACTACGGGCAATGTAGTCAATTATCGATCTCCAAGTTACGGACGATTTCTGGTTGCCGCACAGCCGCATTTTTTCTTTGGTATATTGAGAACAGTGAGTGTCCCTGGTGTCATGATGGATGTGGATTATGTACGTGACCATGCCGAGACAAAGGATACAGATCAATCGAAACACGCAACATACATACGCCAAGCCGGGTCAGTTGGGTCTGCAGCGGAACATACAGTGCCAGAAGCAATGTTCCAAAATACAAGTCTCGCGGTGAATGATCCCGCACAGCCGCAAGGTGTTTCAGCAGTCAAGGCTTTAGCGATAGCTGCAAGCCAAGGACAAAAAATCTATACCTTAAATCCAAGTAATCAGGAGATACATGGTGCGGTTCTCCAAAGCTTACAAATCAGTACGGATGTGAAATTGGAGATTGCCAATGCTCTTTCAGACGGTAAGGAAGTGACCGTCCACGAAAAAGATATCGCTGCAGATGGTTGGGTTGGAAACGGCTATATCATTCTCGATCAAGATGCAGGAGCGGGTGCATATAAAATTGCGGGTGGATCAAATGGTGGCATTTTAATTGCAGCTGGGGTAACGATTTTAGCCATTGCGGCATTGGCAATTGCTGTACTCATGGAAATGGGACCTTCGGGACTAGTACTTTTCAACGTTTTTTTTTAGCTGGGCTCATCATTAATCGCGGCTGGTATCGCTCTTTTAACTGGCTATACCGCGATTTGCGCAGCGTCTATGTCAATCGTGTTTGCCGCTATTTGGGAATTGGCTGCCATTGCCGAGCCATTTTCGTTCCTGTTTGCTAATGCACTTGGAGGCACATTGTGGAGTTCAATTACCGGAGGCGGGTCGCTAAGCATTTGTGGAGTTCCATACCAATCGTTTGAGATCCTACAATCACCTACTAGGTCGTAATTTGCCGCCTTAATTTGCAATATTTGATTGAGAGAGCGCAGGAGCGGAGCTTTCTAGTCCACCTCAATTTGAGCTTCGGTGAATAGTTTTTTTTCCAGAAATTCCTGTTTTGCAGCGGCAGCGTTCTGAGAATACATTACGATGCGCAGATCTTTTTCTGCTCTCGAAAAGCAAACGTACGCGAGGTTGTTACTCAGGCGGCGCTGGCGGTCGGTCGGTTCGTCTCCGGCAGATTTCGGAGTAAATGTCTTTGCAAAACTGTAGTTATTCCAAGCCGACCCCACATCGTCAATCACAACAAGAACGCTTTCATATTCTTCTCCTTTAACACCGTGCTGCGTGCTGAATTCCGTATTGTCGTCGATGAATTCGCAGTAAGTGGCAATTTCTGCCAGGCCCATGTCAAATAATGCATCCGCAAGCCAATCCCCCTTCTCCATCGCGTGCATCTCTGCATCGAACTGCTCGTCGCGACGATTGCGATCAAGGTCCTCTATTAGCCGCTTCGACGCAGAATACAGCTCGTGTTCCCGACAGTATCTGAGAATATCCCCGATGGTTTTCCCATTCCACATTTCATTCAAGCTGCTCATGATTGTCTCAACACGTTTTCGCATTTCTATGAGCGGGTTATTTGCATTTTTTCCTTTAGGATCAAATGCCGGACTGTTTTGACGGAGAATGTCTATCATTCCTCTACCGTCCTTAGCACGCGAAGCCTTTACTAGTGGGTAAAGGCAAACAATGAATGGCTTAAGAAGATAGTGCTCACCATTTTCATAATCATCCTGCGCGCGTGTCGAAGCAAAGTCGCCAGTAAACAAGTTATGTAGGCCAGAAAAACCGAGCCGCCTTGCGATCATCTGCCGGACAAGGTATAAGTGTTTTATGTTCTCTTTGCTCGCCCAACCCCACTGAGCCATTGCGTCGTCCAGCTTTTGGGAAACGCTTTCTACCTGCTCCGGCGTGTAACGTCCTCTAGGGGCCCCGGGTTTATCAGTCTGGATAAGCCTAAGAATGACGCTTCCTTTTATTTCCGCGTTTTTACCAGCAGGAAATTGCTGGATATCTTTGCGAAATGCGTTGAGAAGGTTTATAACGTCAACGGAACATCTGAAATTTTCTTCCTTTGGGATGCGCAACGAATCAGGTGGGCCCTTAAAGTCTCCAGCCCTCTTGTCATAAATCTGTTGCATCGGATCGCCAAAGTATCCAATAATTGGAAGACCAGAATCTTGGCAAAGCATATTTAAAGCTTCAACTACGTTCTCTTGCGTATCCTGTGCTTCATCAACAAAAATGTAGGGATATTTTTGCCCCATTATTTTTCGCAGTTGATGGCTTGCTGCAATCATATACGCGGCGACATCAATGACATCTTCGTGGCCGATTTCGCCCTGAAGATAATTACTGAAATTGGAATCGTTATATGTGAATGATGGGACGCTAGGTAATCCTAGCAAGTCCTGCTCAAGTCGCTCGGCTTTTGCTCGTGCTGTTAATGCTTTCTTGCTCTTTCCCCCATCGTCATCTGCCCTTTGTTTTGCAATTCGGTCCGGCATTATTTTTTCTTGAAGTGCCCTGCGAATGCTCTGTGTGAAACGCTTTACCTCGCCCCAAAGGAAGCCGTGCAATGTGCTTATGATGTAGAGATCATCCCAGCCGAGCCGCGACGAAATGACCGCGACGGCGCGCTTGGTATATGTAACGCACACGATTCGTTGAGCTTCGCGCCGAAGGTGTTTTCCGTGATGATTTCGAATGTTGTCCAGCGCGGAGATGAGCGAGGTCGTCTTTCCCGATCCTGCACCAGCAATCACGTAGAAACTCTGCTGCTCGTTGATGCAAGCTTGAATTTTCTCATCAGCCTTTGTAGTTTTAAGTGTCGTGTTCATTCTATGTCCTAGTCGCTTGTCTATAGAGCTTCGGCTTTTGCAATTGGCGATAGCCTTTCCTCAAGCCACTTTAGCCCTTCTACGATGTAGACCGGCGTAGTCCATACGACTTGAGAGGATGCAATCGCCAGCGCGAATTCAGTCTTTTTAAAACTCTGGTCGCGGACCTCGCCATAAACTTTCTCTATGATCTCATCGCGAGTCATTGTAGCTGTCAGACCTAAACCGATGGAAATCTGTTCGTCGCCTTTGAAAATCGCCAAATTTTCATAAATGAACGTCTCTTCCAGGGTCCTACCATGCATCTCATCCTCACCGACTTTGATTGGCTTTTGAAACGTCACAAAACACTGTCCAGATTGGACCAGTTGCTCCTCCGATTTAAGCGCTACGAGTTCGTCCCGAGTGCTCTTTGCCAAAAGCGACTTTAATGCGGCATTTGATGTTCGTGCTCCCGCCTTGTCGGCACGACATGCTCGCCTTGCATCAGCAGCATCAACAGTATCGATGTCGGTGATAACGAGAAATGGAGTTCCAATGAAGCTGAGCAGACTAGAGAGTTTATGGGCGTATGCTCCGCCAACCTCTAGAATCGTTACATATCGATTCAAGAGTAGCTTTGCGTTTTTTTCGATCATCTGAGGAAGCAACAATTTCTCGACTGTACCCTCGACAAGAATGGTCGCATCGGCAAAGAACAGGTCGCAGTGAGTTAATTTTAGGTACTTCTTCAGAAAGTCGATAGTCGCTTGCTGCTGCTGTTTCTTCAGCTCAGCAAGTAGTGCTTCCTTCGCTTCCGCTCCTAATTGTTCTTCTGCGGTAGTGAGAGCGCGAAGCGGCTCAGGAGACGGTCTGAAGTCATGAAGGTTAAGAATCTTAGTTGCACTTGGGCTAGCCGAAACATTTCCGATCTGAGACTTTAAGGGCACGCGGCAGAAGTACCGAATTTTGTCGAATTCGACCGCATCAACAATATGAGATGAGTGCGTAGAGATCGCCAATTGGGGCGTAACTTCTCCCATACCCAGTGCCTTGGCTGTTTCGTGCAAAATTCTTGATATGTTTGCAATGAACACTTGCTGGACTTGCGCATGAAGGTGAACTTCTGGCTCTTCGATAAAAATGAGTTGGCACACCTCTCGCCCACTCTCCGTCGATAGCCACTGAGCGTGATAGTGGTTTAGCTGTATCGCAATATAGATGAGGTTCTTGAAGCCTAGTCCGTTGTAAGCTTCAGGGAGCTCGTGCTTCAAGACCTCATCAACATAGAATAACTCTGTACTTCCCTGAAGTGCATCTTGTGCGCTCATCGATGAAACTAGGCGCAATACCCTATCATGCGCGGACGGAACTCCCAGCTCTGAAATTACGGCAAGTAAAGGCTTGAAGTGCGTGTCGTAGTGCGCGGTGAGTCGTGAATTGTTTTCGTCGATTACTCTGTTTGCCGCTTCGTTTTCTGCAGGCTTCTCCAAATTACTATTGTAGTAAGCTGAAAACGCCGCAGACAGACGGTTGACACGGCCGCTATCCTGATCATGTATACCCCTCTGGGCATCAATGAAGTCAACCCGGATCAATGAGTTGAGCGTCCGCTTGCCCTCTTTGGATTCAATCTCTGTTTCCTTTATTTCGCTGCCTTCAATGGACAGCGCGTAGTAACGAGTTGAAAAATATCGAGAAAGTTTCGGCACTTTCTGCAAAAACTGCGAGAGGCTCTTTTGACGTTTTCCTTCAGTAGCCGGAACCATCGTCGTGTACTCATCTCGCAATAATTGACCGTCATGAATGCAATACCGAAGTCGGATGCCGACTTTATCAAAGTCAGTCGAAACATCGTGCAGCAACGAGAAAACTCTGCCGAATTCAGTATCGGGATCAATCGATAACCAGATATCCATTTCAATTGTCGGCAGGCTGCTAGCGTTCATGCCAGAGTCTTGGCCGTATCGATCCAACTCACTTAAACATACAACCGTGAAATCATTTACTGTGAACTCGCCACCTCTATCAAAAAATAGACGAAAGGCAGAAACGGCAGATGTTTTTCCGCTGTTATTGGGACCGACGAAAACTGTGTGATCGTCCTCAAGGCTGAACTGAACATCTTCTAACCGCCGAAAATTGCGAAATGATACTTGCGAAACCTTCATGGAAAATTTCCTTTGGTCCTAATTTGACTGGATTCGCACATTGCGTACGCTTACCATACCCCGCCAGCTATTACATTTTTGTAGATATCCTTAAATTCTTGTCGAGCTTTTAATAAAAGTTAGCTTTTGAATATTAGCCACTTACGGCTATTAAAAGTTATAAATATAGTTACATATTTTAATAATTTAAAAACGTTGTAAAAACGCACAATTTTCTTTACTAAAAAGAAAAGTATCAAATTAAAGTAAGGGTGCAGCCGCCCCACATAGCAACGTCACTCAGGCGGGTATAGACTGTGGAAACGGTAACAGGGAATCGATCTGGCTATTGGGGCAGGCAGGAAGTTTTTCGAGTGTTTCAGTGAGCCAGGCTAGCGGTTCGAGGCCGTTAAGTTTTGCGGTAGCAAGCAGGCTTTGAATAGCGGCTGCACGGCGGCCAGCGCGCTCTGAACCGGCAAACAACCAATTCTTCTTGCCAATGGCAATCGGCCGTATGGCATTTTCGACTGGGTTATTGTCAATCGGCAGCGTCCCTGATTCAGCGTAGCTTAGTAATGCAGGCCAGCGCTTAAGGGTGTGGGTGATGACTTTTTCGGTGCCACTGCCATTCGCTACCGTCTGCTGTGTGGCAAGCAACCATGCGTGCCATTGTATCAGTAACGGTTTGGCCTCTTCCTGACGTCGCCGCTGTCTTGCCGTCGCCTCCAGTGCAGCAGCCTGTTGTTCAATCGCATACAGCAGCCCAATGTAACGCAAGGCTTGGGCCGCCACCGGACTAGCGTTGGTAGCATGCAAATCGAAGAATTTACGCCGCACATGCGTCAGGCAAGCCAGTTCGGTGATGCCCTCAGCAAACAAGGCTTTATAGCCCACGTAATCATCCAGCATGAGCGGACCTTGCCAATCCGCCAGGAAGATACGTGCATGCGCACCAGCGCGACCAGTCTGATAGTCGAACACGACGATACGCGGGCCCGGTTCGAGATCATTGGAGCGGTAAGCCCACAAATAAGCGTGATGCGTCTTCCCCCTTGCCCGGATCAAGTTGCCGCGCCGGTGTTTCATCCGCATGCAGGCAAAGGCGCTGGCGCAGTAATTCGCTGAGCCGGTCACATAACGGTCGCAATGCCACACCGGTCTGGCCTATGCAGGCAGCCAGGGTGGAACGTGCCAGTGGCACACCCTGGCGCGCAGCGATCTGCTCAATACGGTAGAGCGGCAAATGATCTGTATATTTACTCACGGCAAGCCAGGCTAACAAGCCCGGCGCTGCCATGCCACCATCAATCACAGCCGCTGCCACAGGCGCAGCTGTCACTGTCTCGCAGGCGCGGCAGGCATATTGTGGACGAATGCCGCGATGCACGAAGAAGAGTGCCGTTCAATATCGAGCCTCTCGCTGATATCTTCGCCGATTTTGCCCAGCTCCTGGCCACAAGTACAGCACTGGCAGGATGCTGGTTCATGGCGATGTTCAATGCGCGGCAACTCAATCGGCAGGGGCTGGCGACCAGCGCGACTACGCTTGCGTGCCGCAGCGATCTCTGGCTCAGCGGGAGCCAGTTCTGCTTCGATGGCGGCCAGGTCGGCATCGATGGTTTCTTCGAAGAGCTCACGTTGTTCGCCAGTGAAGGCTTCACTCTTTTTACCGTAGCGGATGCGGCGATAATGGGCCAGTTCTATCGTCAGTGCGGTAATCTTATGGTTCTTCTGCGCCAATTGATGATCCTTCTCCGCTAACAAAGCACGCACTTGTGCAATCACAGCCGGATCGGCATTAGAGCGGGTCAGTTCAGCGAGTAAGTCCATACCGCCATGTTAACTGAGGTCGGGGATGTTTACAATAACCAATGTGCAGGCGGCGGGGCGGACAGGCGCTGCCAGTCGACGCCAGCGACCAGCCATTGCCATTGCTGGGCAGTCAATTCCCAGCTACTGTCGTCGGCCTGGGGCCAGGTAAAGCTGCCACGGTGCAGACGACGCTGGCACAGCCAGACACCGCACCCATCCCAGCACACCAGTTTGAGGTGGTTGCGCCGGCGATTGGCAAAGACATAGGCGGTGCCATCAAAGGGAGCACGCCCCAGTGCCTGCTGGACACGCAGCGATAAACCATCGATACCGATACGCATATCGACAGGGGCGATGGCTAACCAGACTGATTCTGGTTGTAACATCATGGCAGGTGCCCCAACAGTTCGCCCAGCCAGGCAACAGGCAAAGTCGTCGGCAAGGTGATGTGCCAACCGCCAGGGCTGGTGATGCTTAGACAACCTTCCATTGCAGATGGGGCAGATGCATCTACTTGAGGGCTGACAGGTTGAATGCGTAAAGGGTCGAGTGTCTGATGTGCCGACTCTAACGCAATGCTCTTAAGCCGGGTGCGCCAGTAAGCCAAGCGTTTGATATCGAGCTCATGATGACGGGAAAATGCGGCCAGTCGCAAGCCGCTTTGCTGCCATTGATTGATTCTCTCTTGCCACAGTGTTCTGCGTTCTTCTCGTGTCATCCTGATTTCCTCAGCTTAAAAAACTGAAGTATCTCCAGGCTACGCATCAATTCATAGATGGGACTGTTGAACGATTACTTCAACGTAGCCACCTTTTGTCATCGAAAGTAGCCACATACATTTGCTTTAGGGCATAATTTTTTTCGCTTGAAGTAAGCAATTCTCGAATTTCACTTTACGCCGTTCGATCATTGGTCATTCGCAAGCGGACAACTGCCTCACATTGCAACGTAAATCAGATCTGTTTAGACTTTGAAAACGGAAGCAGAGGGTTTTCCACACCTCCGCTTTCAAGAATGATGGGACTGAGTTTTTCAACGAAAAAGTCTATGAACGCGCGAACACGTGCTGGCAGATGACGCTGGCTGCTAAAAATGATATTGATATCTTCGACGTCGCCGGCATTATAGTCAGCCAAAAGCTCAATCAGTCTTCCACTCTTAATGTCTTCATAGACATGGAACATGCCGAGACGGCTGACACCCATCCCTTCAAGCGTTAGCTGGCGCATAGTTTCTCCATTATTGGTCATGATGCCACCCTTCACTGCAAGCTGAATAGGGTGACTATCGATGATAAATGGCCATTCATCCAAAGACCGACGAAAATTAAAATTCAGGCATGAGTGCTTTGCCAGGTCGGCAGGAATGCCAGGCGTGCCATTACGACTCAAGTAAGACGGTGCCGCTACGACGACACGCTTGCTTCTACCCAAACTTCGCGCCCTAAAATTTCCGTCGTTCAACGGCCCCATCCGAATCGCTACGTCGACGCTTTCTCGGGAAAGATCAATTTTTGTGTCGGTCAAGGAGATGTCGACAGCAATTTCTGGGTACCGTTTCGAGAATTCTGGCAGTAGCGGCACCACATAATGCGTACCAAAAGGCAGTGACACGTTTACTCTAAGTAGGCCACGTATGGAGACTGCGCGCTGCGATATTCCTTGTTCCGCCTCGTCAATGTCATCCAAAATCCGAACGCAACTATCGTAAAATTCCCTGCCCTCGGTTGTCAATGCCATTTGTCGGGTCGAACGTTGAAACAAAAGGACGCCGAGCCGTTCTTCGATGCGTGTCACTACTTTGCTAACAGCTGACGGCGATAGGCTAAGTAGCTGTGCTGTTGCGGAAAAACTGCCGGTCTGCACGACTTTTACAAAAACCAGCATTTCGCCGCTGCGGCTATCCATAATGGCTCCTCAATATTTGAATTATAAGCATATCAAAACCATTGCAGTACACCAGCATAGATATTTCGTTGATTTGTTCCAGGCAAAGGCCTTCCACCACCTAGTTCACTGGTGAACGCAGCATTCGCTCTGTTTGCTACGGTACCCGCTGTAGCGTAAAGCATAGTTTTGGGCGATAGCGAATAGTTGGCACCGATAGCAGCTAACGTTGCACCACCGCCCCCTTTGTTCCTGCTCGCACGGTAAATTCCACCGATCGTAGTCAAATGGCTATTTACTCGATAATTCAGGCCTATCCAACCAGTTTTCTGTTTTGTGGACGCAACGGGATTATCAGGATCAGCAACAGTTCCGGCACCTGATTGGATCATGCTGTAGCCGTAAAGAATTTTCAGATCATCTATTTGATAAGTGCCACCGACAACGTAAAGCCGTGAGGCAGTATACAAGCTATTAAATTCATCTTGGGCGTCGCGAACTTCTTCATACAGCCCCTTCAGCATAAGGGGGCCACTAGAGTACGTCACTACACCAGCCAGAAGACGTCCTATCGGCGCATCCTGATCTTTGTTTAGCCTAGCCTGTACGCGAAACGAAACATCTCCCAAATCGGGTGAGTTGTACGTGATAACTCTGGAGCGCGGCCCCCATGCGCGATTATTGTGTAGCGTTGCCGCACTGGTGGCTTGCATTCCCATAGGATCTATAGCATAAACCTCTCCATCCGGGATTGCCATTGCTCGGCCCATCACTAAGGTGCCATAGCTGTTACTGGACAGGCCAACGACAGAGTAGCGTCCCCATAATGCACTACCGGTGTCGCCCGTGCCTGTTGAGAAGGCACTTTCGAGGTTGACCACAGCCGACAATCCATTTCCTAATTCCTCCTTTATTCTAAGTCCCCATAGGCTTGTGCCCCATTGATTGCTGCCGTATCGGGACGTTGTCGCATCCTTAGCGTTGTCTGTCGCAACCTTGCTAATGTAGTCGAAGCCACCGGCAATGCGGCCATAGAGAATCACATTGTTTTGCGCGATCGCCGGACTTGCTGCTGCCATAGCGAGCCCCGCTATCAATGTCGTTGCCGTGTTTTTTAGCGGGTTAAACATATCGTTCCCTATCATTCTTGCCAATGGCCTATCGATCATGCGATGGTCTGCACCGTGCCGCCTTCTGCACGAATGGCGGCACCGTTAATGAGTGCGGCGCGTTCGCTTGCAAGAAAAGCGACGACATTGGCTACCTCGGAGGGCTTGGCCAAACGATAGATCAAGGAAGAAGGACGGTTTTCGCTTATAAACTTACGTTCCGCGTCCGCATATGCCAAACCAGGGTTGACGGATTCGATAAAGCCTTTCAGGCTTT
Source organism: Undibacterium sp. Tian12W (assembly GCF_049339405.1). Taxonomy (NCBI): domain Bacteria; kingdom Pseudomonadati; phylum Pseudomonadota; class Betaproteobacteria; order Burkholderiales; family Oxalobacteraceae; genus Undibacterium; species Undibacterium sp. Tian12W. The sequence continues at coordinate 79,358 of NZ_JBMPPK010000005.1, read as the reverse complement.
CTGTTTCTGTCGGACCAGGCAATACCGAGTTGACAGTCACGGCAGTACCTTTAGTCAGTTCAGCCAGACTACGCGAGATTGACAGTTGAGTAGCTTTGCTCGCACTATAGTGCGCCATCGATGCCATTGGTGTCAGTGCGACTTCACTGGAAATGAAGATCACGCGGCCATGACCGCGCTCAAGCATCGATTTCATGTAAGTACGCGCCAGGCGTACACCGCTCCATACGTTGGTGCTAAACATGCGCTCCCAGTCTTCGTCACTGGTGAGGAAGAAATCGCTGAGCGCGTAGGTCCCCATGTTGTTGACCAGAATGTCAATTTCCGGGTATGCGGTGGCCGCGATATTCTCTCCGCCAGCAACACTGACATCGGCGATCAATGGCAGAGCACGGCCAGCGCCAAAACGATCGGTCAGCGTCGTTACTGCTTGAGCTACCGTCGTTTCGCTCCGGCCATTGATGATGACTCGAGCCCCTTCTTCCAGCAACTGAGTTGCTATTGCATAACCTATACCGGAGGTAGATGCGCTAACCAGTGCCGTTTTACCGCTCAAATTCAATTCCATGATTTTTCCTCATTAAGATTCTTAAAGTTCCAGGCGCTAGCCCTGGTGATCAAGATATTCTCTAACGATTCGGCCGATAAGTAGCACTAAAGGAATATGACTTTTGAATTTGATTCACGAGCGGGAGTGTCAGGAGTCGCGCGCTACGCCGTTGAGGATATGTGAACATACTTCATGACACTTATTCCCCGAGACTGGCTTATAAAGCACACATAAGCCTCCCATACTTCAGACCAAGGCAGCGCAAGGTGTTGCCCTCATTTAAATAATCTGGAGGAATTACAATGAAAACCAATCTTTTTCAAAAGACACGCACAACACTCTTGCTCGTCGCCATACTCTCTGGTGCTTTGCCTCAAGTGATGGCTGCGCCAGTTAAATCTGGCGAGCCTGCAGCCACCGAAACAGCGCCTCTGCTGATCAATCCTGGCCAACTAAAATGGATCAAGACCATTCCGGAAGCCGGAGACCGATCTCCGGAATATGCTTTGCTTCGCAGCGATCCAAAGTCCAAGTTGACAATGATCTTTTTCCGCACCCCGGTTGCAGTACACATCAAGCCACATACCCATGACTTGGCGGAAACTCATGTCATCCTAGTTGGCGGAACGCATACCTTCGATTCAAATGGCGTACGTTACAACGTCGAGAACGGTGGTTTTTTCCGCGCCCCAGGTGGGGTGCTACACGAAGCCTGGCTGCCTGCTGGATCACAGACGGTGAATATTCTCGAAAGCGGCTGGGTCGTAAATTGGCTTAAGGGAGGACCATCAATAGAAGACTTGGACCAATATCCGCCCGCAAAGCCACACTGAAAGGATTTGCGATGAAGAATACACTGACTATCGTCGCCCATGTGCGTGCCAAGCGCGGCATGGAGCAACTTATGATCTCCGAGCAAATGCGACTCGTCGCAGCGACTAAGAACAGCCCTGGTTGCCTGCGTTATGAATTGCACAGGTCGTCGAGGGACAAAGTCGAAGTGACGTTTGTAGAGGAATGGGAAACGCGGGAACTCTGGCAAGCACATATGGAGAGTCAGCATATTGCTGCTTTTCGTACGACTGCTGGTCATACCATTGATGATTTCACCCTATACGAATTGCACCAAATAGCGTGACGAAAATTGCCCGCCGCAGATTTTTTCTGCGGCGTTTTTTTGAGAAACTTAGCTTTCAAATTTCATACATGAGTAGTTGTAAGCGGTTTATTGTTATTCACCTGCGCACTTTTGCAATGCGAAACATTGTCGAACCCAGTAGACTGTATCTAGCCCTTTTTAGAATTTAATATCCGGCCTGTTTTACCACGCTCGGACGAAAGCGTTGAACGCGGCAAGATGAAGCACAGATTGGCGCTGGACGTGGAGGTTCCAGTCCAGATACGTGTAAAATTGATGCAAAAAAAATGCTGTTCGTGATTGGACTCAATATCAAAAAACTCCATCTCGTCTCAGCCTAGACTCGATTTGAGCACGGTCCGAGAAAAAACCTTCATCATAAATAACATAGACATACTCGCCAAGAGTACGGCAAAACGCTGTCGAATTAACCGCAATGCTGCTCAACTCCCCATTGAAGTGAATCTTGTGAATTAGATCAAAATGACGTTGTGAAACGCGCTCAAATATGCAACGAGACACGCCAAAGCTTTCGTCCGTTGTATATCCTTTCGAGTTCAATTCCTCAACCAACTCACGGAAACGATTTTCACTTTCCGTGAAGAAATCAACAAAGCTTGTAGCTATCACACGAGATCCTATCTATCTGGAAATAGGATGAATTTTAGCCCAACATCATGGTGAGTGATATAACGCTCTTGTCAGAATCTGAAAAGGTAAAAAATTGGTCCGAAGAGTGTCGCAATATCTAATTGCAGGTGTTGTTGGTAGAGAAAATCTGCGCCGCGAGAGATGACAGACTAAGCGATCAGTTTATTACTAGGGCAGTCAAACGTGCAATATGCCGTGGCCATACTCGCGCGTCAGTTGATCAATCAAATCACGCTCACGTGGATGCAGAGCTTTTTCATCTATAAAACGCCAATTTCGCTCGTAGAGATCGAACGCATCCTCACCGGTGATTGCATCAAGGGGATCACGATTCCATGCGATCAGTCGGAGCTGAGGAAAATCCTCGATGATAAAGGTATCGATAGTAGTGCTCATGCAACAACTTTCCCTAAATGATATACAATTCCGCCGTGTGCTTTGGGACTCTCGGGCGTAAGCTTCCCCCTGGAGACGTTGGAGTAAGAATAGCTCACTGATGTGGGCCATTTGCATTTTGTCCTCAAGTTCAATACAAACAATTTACTTTATGTCTGGTGGAAAATGTATCCACCATTTTGCAAATTCCAGCAGATCATAATGTGACGAAGAGATATTGCTCAACTCGTCTCCAATATTTGGAGTCCCATTGGGTTCCCTGGTGATGAGTGCCATGTGTATACTGGTTGGCACGCCACGGAAGTAAGGCAGATAGTCGTCAACAAAGGCAACAGGTTTCAAGTCGCTGAGTGCCTTTGATTTTGGACTACTGCCTGTATCACTGTGCTCAGTCGCGATCACGTCGTCGATTGGAAATCCATGGTCACGGATATTCTTTAGTCTGGAGAGCCGGTACGACTCCTTCAGCGCACTTACACACATCAAATCATAACCAGCTTCTTTGAGCAGATGGCAGGCTTCTAGCGCACCTGGCAACGGTGGAATGGTGGACCAGAATTCTTCGTCAAAGCATAAGCGAAACCGCTCCAGTTCGTCCCCAGTCAATCTCTGAACATCCCATCGACCAATAGGCCAGTAGGCAAGCGGGTCTTTTACTGCTGGTAGGACTCCAAAGGCCTTCTGCCAGGCCATTGCATAGGAAGCATGATAGTCAAGTAGCACACCATCTGCATCTAAGGCGATTGTCCCTTTGACCTTGGTTTGGATATTCATCGTGTAGTTGCGTTGTTCGTGCAGATTGTTGGGCAGCCAATGCTGAACTGATTAATGTGGCTCCATAATTTTATCACCGAATAGGAGCACGGCTTCTTGCAGTGACGACAGTAGATGATGCGTATGTTCCTGCCCGAGTTGGGAAACAGAGAATTGAATGAGTAACTCACCCAGGCCAATGGCAACGGCCTGTGCTGGGATACCTGGATTATTTGAAGCGAACTGAGTGACCGTTTCTAAACACTTTGTGCGCACCATAATTGCGCCATGCTGTAATTCTTGAACCGAATGCATATTTTCTTTAGATCGTAGCCTGGTCTTGGAAAGCCAGGCGATAGTGATGGGTATTTTTATGTTGGAGAGCGCAATGGGCACATGCCAGACTTGCTAACCGTTGACAATGGCATTCAGTTTCGCACACCACTGTTTCGCTTCTCTCTCACTCATATAAAATTTCATAATAGGATTGGTCTCGTCAGCAAGCTCTATAACCAATTCAAAAAGCATACGCTTGTGGCCGCGTTCAAACGACGGCGAGTTGATCGAAGTATTTCCTACCTGGTGGAATTGACCAGTGAATTCCATGGTCTCCCTATTTTTCCATTCGTAATGCCAGGCGAGCAAATAAGAAAGTTGATGTATCTGGAATGTGCCGGTACTACTGTTGCATACAGCTAATTTTTTGTTTTTCTTATCGAAAACCAGGAATATGGGGCTTGGATATCCTAATAAATTCTCCACGTTGAAATTCAGGTTTGCCTGTCGGTTGATGCTCTCCACCAGATTTCTGGACTTCTTGTAGATTCCTTGCAACAGTCGTATCGAAAGAAAACAGATGATGGATGCGACCACAAAGAAGATGAAAACGCCGCTTGTTCTGTAATCATGCGCGAAAAGTAGCGCGAGTAAAGCAACGATAGACCCAAGTCCAGAAAAACCCATGACCGGAACTGCAAGTGTTCCAAGCGCAGCCGTGACTGCCGTTTTGAAGGTTCCAGCCATTCCAATTCCTGTTTAGTTCAGATCTACCATAGCGACGTAAGCAGCAAACATCGTGCTTTCCTCATCCATAACATTCAGATTTGGTTCCTAAATATTCAATAATTGTGGTTTGACCACATTTTACGATGTTACCAGAAAAACCAAGAAATACCACTATTCATGTGGTTATAAGACATGGAATGTGGAAATGGTTACTGCGAGACAGGAAAATCAATTCGCCAAGCGGATCGGCACTGCTTTGGCCAAGCAACGCCTAAACAAAGGCTTGACGCAAGAGCAGGTGGCAGAGCTTATTGGCGTTGAGCAAGAAACGATTTCCAGGTTCGAGCGTGGTGCAACAATACCGCCACTGCTTCGCTTGATTGACTTGGCAGAGCTTTTCAAGGTGCCACTTGACACCTTAGTACGGGCAGGATCTTCTCGCCCATTAGATCAGGCCGTTGACATTGCTGCGTCACTAAACGATCTCAACGAGGCTGACAGAGAATGGGTTCGCAATTGGACTGTAGAGATGTGCAAAAAACTTTCTGGCGGAACTTAAATTATGGGAATAAGCACTGAGTGGCTGAGTTGGTCGTCATGATGATACCTGGAAACTTTTTCTTCTGAATTACCTATGAATACGAGAATGCAAATTTCAATCGGAGAGATTGCTCTGCGTCATCATCAAACTCGTACGCGTCAATTGTATTTCGATTTGTCTGACATTGAATTTCTTGTGCCTCCCTCTGAAATTGATGAATATCAAGTCAATGGGAGAACGATTCAATTTTCTTCTCTCGCTGCTCGTAACCGCTATGTTGCGGAATCGATTTTTAGCAAATTTGACATGAGCGATTCTACTTTTGTGTCGCAGCTTTTCGCTAAGGCCAAAGAATTGTGGCGCAACGAAATCGGGCACGAGGACATGGCATCTGGCAGACTTCTTGCGGCAGGGGCGCTGTCGCTGGATGTCATCGCTACGGCAGTTAATCTCATAAAGGAAGGTGCAGATGTTTGGGGCGTAATTCATTTGTTGGAAGCCGCAATTCCATATCTTAAAGTGATTGAAATAAATTCCTTAATAGATTTATGCGACTGCACGTATGAGAGTGTAAGAAACGATATGGTTGGTGGATCGTTGTACATAGTGCTTGAACGCTGGTATACACTGAACCCCCAAGAGGCTATGCGATTGCATAGGCAGTTATTGGAGGTGCCTAGTAACTCAGGTATATCTCTATTCGGCACTGCATTAATGGCGATAGCACAGTCAGATTTTCAATTAGCCACTGACCTTGCAATTAAAGATACTTGCTCAGAAATTCCGATGCGCTCTGAAATTGGTATTTGGATTGTAGGGAGATTACTCCAAATGCCAAATGCTCTACCGGAATCGTTAGCAGCTCTGCAGGGCTTAGTGATTAAAAAAATAGACGCAAGCCAAGAGACTGTGAGGTTGAGAGCAATTCAAAGTGCTATCGAAGCACTGTCGGTTACAGATGTGTTTGACAAGGTAATAAAGGGATTGTGTAAATCCGGTGCCCAGGACGTGCTTGCCAGAACTGCGCAACAAATGTGGCTCAAGAGTGATTGCTTCATATTACGCCCAGATTTACCAGAATGGTTGTCACTGATGTGTGCGCTGCTCCCAGAAAATCAAAACAATATATCCGTCTTAGATAATGCACTTGCTATTTTTGTTCAAAGGACAGAAATTCAAGCTTTAATACTAGACACTTTAAGTCAGTGGGCGGAAAAACATGGCCGCAAAGGCGCATATGACTTTACCTTCGCTGATAGTTTTCCGCGGACGATAGAGTCCATAGGCCAATTTGAAGAGTTGCGAAGTAAATTGATTACTTCATGGCTACTACATGACTGTAAAAGGCTTCCGGCTTCGATGCAGCATATTTTAGATGCATGGCCAAAGACTTTTTTGATGAAACTCGATATTCAACAAATAAATGAACTTGATCAGCCTGGATTGATATTCCTCGCTCGTAGAATATTGGGGTACTTGCATGGTCACGATCATATGCTATCTCTCACATTCTCTATGCTGGAAAGCAATAAATCTCAAGAACGCATATATCCGTTTCTTAGTTCATTACTTGTAGATGAAATTGGCTATGACTACCCAAGCTGGACTTTGGAAGCGCTACATGCAGCAGCTCAGGGAATGCCGATACATAGTGAGTTTTTGTTGCGCATCGCAGAGCTGCTACGCTTAAAAATGGAGAAGTTAGATGCTTTGCCACGTGCCAAGGAACTTGTCCCGCCGCTACGACTCCGACGTCTTTTTGTATTTGCTAGGGCAAAACAGATGAGTAAAGCAAAAAGTGAGGCAGAGAAAAATTCAATTATTAATAAAATTGCGACTAGGATTTCTATTAAGGCGGGAAAGGGAACTTTCTCATATCAACAAAATGCATATTCAGAACCAACGGAAATGCACACGTTTTCTCATTCAATTGCAATTCCACGGCGCGAAGTATTTGATCCGATCGGTAACGCAATACGTGGATTTAATTTTCGCACTACTACGCGGGAAGAACAATGAGATTAGTACTTGCGCAGTTTTTACGCACACTGAAAGAACGTGATGAATTCGATCGCCTGTTACCTGATTTACTTTTATCAATGGGCTATGTCACCCTAACGAGGCCGCAGACAGGTGTGAGGCAACATGGTGTTGATCTTGCGGTCTTCGGCACGTCCCAAGAAGATAACCAACCAGAACTTCTATTGTTCGTTATAAAACGCGGTGACATCGGGCGACGCGACTGGGATAATCCAGAGCCAACGTGTGTTCGCACGTCATTAAATGAAGTTCTTGATGTTTACTTGAACAAATACATTTCACCGGAACATAATTCGATTCGAAAGAAAATCATCGTCAGTACTACTGGTGACATGAAGCAAGATGTCGAACCAAACTGGATATCGTTCAAGGAGACTAATTCGGAAAAAGCAATAATCGATTTTTGGGGCGGTGACAAAGTTGCCTCGCTCATTGTGCGCCACATGTTAAACGAGAATCTTTTCACAGCGGATGACAGAACTGACTTGCGCAAGGCACTTGCGGTGGCGGGAGAAAATGAGTATGACTATAGGGATTTGAATCGTTTATTGCTTAGGCAACTTGGTCTATCCAAGACCGGTAGTTTGATTGATGGGACTATTGCAATCACGGCGCTCGCTAAAGCTTTAAAGCGCGCGCATCTAGCTGCACAGATTTGCGCATCTTGGGCTCGTGAGGAGCGCGATACCCGGCAAGCACTGTGGGTGAATGAACGTGCGCTACTGTGGTCATGGCACAGAGTTATGCTTGTTTCAGAGCTGGAACGCAAAAGTCTTTACCCAATTATCACTGATATGTGGAGGTCTTATTTCCAAGCTTCGGGTGATTATCTCATGGCTATTTCTCCTTATCTTCAGGTGGGTGACGGTATGACCGGGTACTGTTCAGAAGGTGCAGAGTTAGGAATTGTGGTGTTTGAGCACATCGGTATGCTTAGCACTATTGGGCTTGCGTTCCTGTTGGAACAGGCTCCAGACTCTGAACGTGAGTATCGGGGTAAATGCATAACCGTAATAGCAAACGATCTTTGTGCGCTTATAAAAAATAATAGTTGTGCAGGATCGCCACCGTTGGACAGTCACGTCACTGATATCCAGATTGGACTTCTATTTCTTTGTGCTGCCGGTAGACATGACGAAGCGAAAGCCTGGCTGACTAGCTTGGTGGAGCGTCTTAATTTTTGCTTTCTATCCAAAAGAGGTTTTCCAGTGGGGACAGATCGCCTTGAAGATTTGGTTGAGCTTATTGCAGGTGAAAGTGAAAACGAAGAATTTTGTGACTCTTTGATGAGTACATCTTGGTGTCTAGCTGTATTCGCAGCTTGGTGTGCAGTCCTTGAAATGCATGATCAATACAAGCTTTTAGCCGATAATCATGCAGCTAGTTATTCAAATGTGTGCGCTCAACTCTGGCATCCATCCATTGGATGGTCAAAGCAATGGTACTTCGGTGGGGCTACAGAGGAAGGTGATACTGAGGCGCCTTATACGCTTCCAAAAGATATTGGGATATTAATAGATCGGATGCAGCTATTTTTACGCAATCCCCAATATGACTGGGATGCAAATTCACCTGCTAAGATGGCGGGCAAGTGGATTTTTGACTTCATTGCGTGTAGACATTTTCGCATGCCAGTACCTGCATCAGTATTGTACAAATCACTGCCGAATGCAGTAGATATTAGTGAATCGCCAGCTGTACCATGAGGATTAATGCTGAGGATTGTATGTCACATATGTTTGTTTTTGGTAATTAGCTCTCAAAATTGTTGTTTCATTACTACGATGAAGAATAAATATAAATTATCAAACCGGGTCGTTAGTAGCGAAGACCCAATTGACGAGATCCGCAATATTGATTTCTTCTAGCTCAGGGCGAGCAAGATAATCATTTGCCACGCACGACAATGTATCAAGAATTTCTTCGACATTTTGACCATTCATTGCGTACAGCTTTGTGTGTAATGGAACAGACTCAACAATTGCTAGGCTGATGTGCTCAGTTTGATTCTTTATGGCGAAGACAGCGACCCGGCGAGGGCGTGAAATGTTTATGCCATTTTCAATAAATAATTTTGGGTCGATAACACCATCTTCATCACACAGCATGAGGATAGGTACTGTCCAGCCGTCTTCCTCGCTTTCTGTCAATAGTTCGATGTTCAACTGATTCAATTCAGAAAGCTGCACAATGACTGGCTTTAAAAAATTTGGGACTGGCCAGCGTTGTGATGGATCTTTATTGATGAGCACAGAAAAATCCACCGATCGAATTCTTTGTTCTGACCCTGGTTGACCAACTGCAGCCGCTTGAACAGGAGGCGCTGCGCCAACGTATTTATTGCCGGTGCCGTCAGCACCGGCCAGCGTTTTATTCTTCCAGATGGGTTTCTTTGTGAGGTCTGGAAAGCGTGGTTCCAGGCGAATGGATTTTGTCTTGCTTGCCAGGCTATTTGATCCGTCGCGTTCTTCGAGACTTTGATTTTTTGCTTCCGTCGCAGATTTGAGGGAACGCTCTTTGGCGCTGCTGGAACCGGGTCTGCCAATCTCACCGTTGCTAGTACTCGTCTTGTACTTTTCGTATCGTAGTGATCTGAATGGGAATGCATGAGAGCAGGAGCGCAAGCTGTAGACAATGAATGTCGCGCGCGCCTTGTCTGCAAATGAAAGCCATTTGCCAGCTGCAATCAATGTCGTTGTTCCTTCAAAAGGAAATAAGCCTTGGGGATAGATCGATTGTCGCGTCACCGAACTCGTAAGCATGGAGGTTCCTATCATGAGTGCCGCTTGCCAAGCCGTGGCGTCCAGGTGCAAGCGTCCAATATCTGCTGCGGATGCCCCAGATATGTGTTCTGCAAGTTGCAATGACAAGCGCCCATTAATTTTGTTCAGCGTGGCTGCAGTATAGAGTGATGTTCGTTTCAGCGGTGGTAGGAACAATGCTGTGATCAGATTGCTGGATGAGCCGAAATAAAATCGGATCAATTCCATGCAGGGAATGATCATTCGCCGATTGCCTGAAAGATTGGCCATCACGCAATAGGACTGAGTGCAATTCATGTGCCACGGATGCTCAGACAGCGGCAGTAAAAAACCCTGATCATTGAGATTTAATCCAGCCTTGATCAGGTGCGCTGATTCCCTGTTAATTTCAATGTCTTGGAATTCTTCCAGCTCATAGTCGGGTTGCACTATCAGTCGGCCATTCAGCCAAAGATCACCGATCCTTAAACGTGGCAGGGTGCCAACGGAAATCCAGACTTTCTTTTGAAACCTGGCAGGTGAGGTTGATTGAGGGGAAAGCTGGATTGTCAGATCGTCGGAAAAACGGTCGTCTTGAACTCTGGAAAGGTGAACAAGGACAGAAGGCTGTGTTCGGCGAAGTAAGCGGTTCGGGAAGATTACTTCTCCGAACCAGTCAATTCGCCAAATTCTTTCATCCTTTGGAAAGGCTGAAATAGGTGGTAAGTTATTGATATCTATAATGTTATTGTAAAAATTTTGACTGTTACATTATTGACTTATCTCGTCAGTATCTGATTTGTCTCGCCACTTACTGATTTCTAACATCCGTTCCTACTCCATGCGCTTGCTGATCAGCATGGTAGCTTGAACGCACCATTGCACCAACGGCGGCATGGGCGAAGCCCATTTTGTAGGCTTCTTCTTCATACATCTTGAATACGTCTGGGTGGACATAGCGGCGTACTGGCAAGTGGTGGCCGCTTGGTGCCAGGTACTGGCCTATGGTCAGCATGTCGACGTTGTGGGCGCGCATGTCGCGCATGACTTGCAGGACTTCTTCATCGGTTTCACCCAGGCCGACCATGATGCCGGATTTGGTTGGGGTGTTCGGGTGTTGTTCCTTGAAGCGTTTCAGCAGGTTCAGGGAATATTCATAGTCAGAACCCGGGCGCGCTTCCTTGTACAAACGTGGCGCGGTTTCGAGGTTGTGGTTCATCACGTCTGGCGGGGCCATGTTGAGAATTTCCAGCGCACGGTCCATGCGGCCACGGAAATCTGGTGTCAGGATTTCTATGCGTGTCATGGGGGACAATTCGCGCACGCGGGTAATGCATTCGGCAAAGTGGGCGGCACCGCCGTCGCGCAAGTCGTCGCGATCTACTGAAGTGATGACGACATAGCTGAGCTTTAATGCAGCGATGGTTTTTGCCAGGTTGGCTGGTTCATCGACATCGAGTGGGTCAGGGCGGCCATGGCCAACGTCGCAGAAGGGGCAGCGGCGGGTGCATTTGTCGCCCATGATCATGAAGGTGGCCGTGCCTTTGCCAAAGCATTCGCCTATGTTGGGGCAGGAGGCTTCTTCGCAGACTGTCACCAGTTTGTTGGCGCGCAGGATGTCCTTGATTTCATAAAAGCGGGTAGTCGGTGAACCAGCCTTGACGCGTATCCAGTCTGGCTTGGGCAATCTTTCCATCGGGATGATCTTGATGGGGATGCGCGCAGTCTTACTTGCCCCTTTTTGTTTCTCGGTGGGATCGTAAGCGGCGGTGGCGACGTTGGTGTTTTCGGTTGTCATGGTATGAAGCGATGTCGAAAAATCAGGGGGCAGTCAAAAGATCTTGCAAATTCTGTGCGAGTGCATTCTGGACTTGGCTTAGCGGCACAGTCACGCCCAGGGTTTTCATATCTACTGTGGCAAGGCCAGCATAGCCGCAGGGGTTGATCCAGGAAAACGGTGTCAAATCCATATCTACATTCAGTGATACGCCATGATAGGTGCAGCCGTTGCCGCGCACTTTCAAGCCCAGGGCGGCGACCTTGGCGCCTTGCCACTGGCCATCGCTGACATAGATGCCGGGCGCGCCTTCTTTGCGTTCACCAGCGAGATTATACGCTGCCAGGGTGTTGATGACTGCCTGTTCTATCTTGTTGACGAATTCGCGGGCGAATAATCTTGCCTTGGGGTGGCTGCGGCGCAAGTCTATTAGCAGGTAGATCACAACCTGGCCGGGACCGTGGTAGGTGACTTCACCGCCACGGTCGGTCTGCAAAACCGGGATGTCATGGGCGGCCAGTACATGCGACTGGTCGGCACCCAAGCCCAAGGTGTAGACGGGTGGGTGTTCGACGATCCAGAATTCATTTTGCGTATGCTCATCACGGGCATCAGTGAACGCGCGCATGGCGTCGAAAGTGAGCTGATAGGGCTCAATGCCGCGATGGATGATGCGGGGTGTTACGTTGGGGGCGAGGGCAGCTTGCATAGGCTGCTAGTGTAACATTTTGTGGGGGCGAGGTCTTTGCTTGTGTAAATGCTATCCTAGATGAATAAGTGATAAGTTTATGGTGGGAGAGGGGATCGTGGGTTGGGACATAACGTAGGTTGGGCCGGGCCTCGCTAGGCTACGCTTCACCAGCCCAACACTGGGCCTTTAATAAACGAATACGTCATTGATAGGCTGAGTGTTGGGCTGATAAGGCGTAGCCCAACCTACAACACATTATGGCCTGCCCCATCAAATCCTGACCGCCATGGTCTTCTCCACTCTCGCTCTGCCTCCCACCATGAGACTGGGTATCTGCCTCTGCTGTATCTCCAGTTCCACCTTGATCAGGCTGGGAGAGGCGGGTTCCATGAGTACGCCTTGTTCTATCTGGAAAGTGGGGCCGGGGATGTTGTACTGGGTATAGAGCAGGCAGGCCAGCGGCCCGGCGGCAGTGCCCGTTGCGGCTTCTTCACCTATGCCGTAGCGTGGGGCGAACATACGGGTGCTGGCGGCGTGGCTGCTGTCTTGTACGTCAAGCGTAAAGGGGTAAAAGCCGACCAGGTCCAGCTCTTCGCTGATGTTGCCGATTTCTTCATGGTCAGGCTGGATATTGGCCAGGCATTCGCGGCCTATGATGGGGATGGCGAGAAAGGCATTGCCGGTATTGACGATGGTGGGCAGACGGTCACGCAACAGGTCATGTTCGGTCAGGCCCATGCTTTGCAAGATACGCTCATACAGGCTGGCAAAGCCATCACTGTCGTCTGCAGAAATGCTTTGGTAGCGTGGCGTGCTTTGCTGCATGAAGGCGAGCTCACCCTTGATGAGGATGTCGCGGTTGCCATCTATGGTTTGCTTGCTGCACAGACCTTCGCTGACTTTGCCAAGTTCACGCAAAAGTGAAAACGTAGCGACTGTGGCGTGGCCGCAATGGGCAATCTGGCGGTTTGGGGTGAAAAATTCCAGCTTGTAGGTGGCGCAGTCTGAGCTGGAGACGAAGGCGGTTTCTGATAATCCTACGGCGCGGGCGATCTGTAATTTTTGCTGGGAGGTGTAAGTGTCGGCATTCAAGACCACACCAGCCGGGTTGCCGCCTTCGTTCTGTTGGGTAAATGCGTGAACGATATGCACTTCTACTGGCTCGCCCATGTCCATTCCTGAATTTGTTGGAATGGACATTATAGGAGTTTAATCCCCTGACTTGCCAGTTGGATTTCTAGAGGTATTACTTGGTATGCGCAGCAATGACGTCAGCAGTATTTTTGACAACGCAAAATTCATTGTGCAGGCTGGCGAGGTGAATGCGGTGGATTTCATCTGCTGGTATCAGTTCACCATTGACACCAGGGCGGTCAAAGGTGGCGCAGGCATCGGCCACCAGCTCTACGCTGAAGCCAAGGTTGCCCGCCATGCGGGTCGTGGTTGATACGCAGTGGTCTGTAGTCAAGCCGGCAATAACAAGCTGCTTGATGCCCTTGGCTTGCAACCATGCTTCGAGCTCAGTACCAATGAAGCCACTGTTCACTTTTTTGGTGAAGATGGCTTCACCTGGCAATGGGCGTGCGAGGGCTTTGAATTCAAAACCCTCTTGCCCGGCACGCAAAGGCGAATCTGGCTCTTGCGACTGGTGGCGTACATGGATCACAGGTAACTCTTGCTCACGCCAGTGTTGCAGCAGGGCAGCCATATATTGCTCGGCTGCCGGATTATTGCGCTGTCCCCACTTGGGATGATCAAAGCCTTGTTGTACGTCAATCAAGATCAGTGCAGTCTGTGCCATATTCGCCCCGGTGCTGCTTTTGTTGTTCATTCACCGCTCAAGCGAATGCCTGGCTCAATTTGCGTGTCAGTTTTTGCAGATAGCTGGTGCCTGCCATGGTTTTAACGTTGATCACGCTTGATACAGCGGACAATTCGATCACACTGGCTTGAGTTTCAGCTTCGATGACGACGAATTGATTGGCTGGTATGACCATGGATTCGCCAGTGCTGAGCCAGTAATCATCGACCTGACCAGCAACTGTCAACCAGACGCGGCCGCATGCTACTTCGATTTTACGGGCGTGTTCGGCTGTGCCAGACAATGTGCCACCGGCGGCGATCATGTATGATGGGTTTGCGAAATTATTTGTCATTTCCATGCTCCTGGTATTTTACTGCTAAAGTGGCAATGCATTTACTAAACAGAGAGGGAATCCACTTTGTTGCACTGCGATGAAAGCATTGTAGTCTTGCATTACAAGAAAATAAAACGAGTAATTTTTGAATGCCTTGCTAAAATAATTCACAGTAAAGCTGTAATAAGCTTATAACAAATTCACCCTCAGCTGACACCCCGTTTACCTACTATGGATTTTCGACGACTCCCCAATCTAGCTGCCCTGCGTGCCTTTGAAGCGGCGGCGCGCCATCAGAATTTTTCCAAGGCTGCGCAAGAAATCCATTTGACCCACGGGGCGATCAGCCATCAGGTAAGGGCATTGGAAGAAGAGCTGGGCGTGCCCCTGTTCATCCGCCATGGCAAACGCATCAGCATCACGCCTGATGGCGAGCAGTTTGCGGCGACCATCCGAAAAGCGCTGATGGACCTGGGTGATGCTGCTGATTTGCTCAAGAAGCGCAACAAGCAAAAGCGCCTCGGTATTACCTCGTTGCCATCATTTGCGGCGCGCTGGCTGTCACCACGCCTGGGGCGGTTTATCGAACATCATCCTGACCTGGAAGTCAGCCTGCAGTCGAGTAGCCACCTGGCTGATTACAATATGGAATCGATAGATGTGGGCATACGCTTTGGCCTTGGCAATTATCCCGGCATGATCAGTGAGTTATTGATGGGAGATTATTACTATCCTGTCGCCAGCCCGCATTTTCACGGCGGGCAGTTGCCACAAACACCAGCCGAACTGGCGCGCACGCAATTATTGCGCTGTGATGGCGAACCCTGGGAGCCGTGGTTTCGCGCAGCCGGTCTGAATAATGAGGAGCCGACTGGTGGCCTGGTATTCCAGGATTCATCGATGCTGGCACGTGCTGCGGTAGATGGCCAGGGTATAGCGTTGGGCAGGCATATTATTGTGCAGCCGGATATCAAGGCAGGCCTGCTGCAGCGCCTGTTTAATATCGATATCCCTTGTGAAGTTGCCTATTACCTGGTGTATCCGCCAGAGGCACTGGCCAAACCCCAGGTCAAGGCATTCAGGGAATGGCTGCTGGCAGAAGTCGCTGAAGAAAAAAAGCAAATGGACATGTCAGGGGCGCTGACATAAGGGTGTGCCTGACTGGCTGTGACCAGTCAGGCAAGATCGCTTACAGCACGAATTTCACCATAGGGTGAGAAGACAGCGCACGATACAGATTATCCAGTTGCTCGCGGCTGGTAGCCAACACCGTCACCGTCACCGAAATGTAGGCACCTTTACTGGATGGGCGCATTTCTACCTTGCCTGCATGAAAGGTAGGGTCAAACGAGGTCACGACTTCCACCATGGTCTGGGCGAAATCATCATGCATAGGTCCCATGACCTTGATGGGAAACTCACTAGGGTATTCAATCAGACTTTCTTCGGGGGGGATGGGTCTCATTTCCATAATGTTTCCAAATCTTAAAATAACTTAATGTCAGTATATGGGGTCTTGCTATTAAATTCCAATAGCATCGCTCGCTGCCCGCATGTCACCATGCCAGTTTTTGCTTCAGGCATGAAAGGCTGCAAGAGATGACAAAGGCACATGCAAAGATTCGGTTTGCGCCAGTTCTTCCAGCAAAAAATCCACCGTCGCCTTGACGCGCGGTGCAATCAGGGCGCGGTGTGGATATTGCAATACCATCTGCCGGTTGCCTGCCTCATGAAAAGTGCCCAGCACGATCTTGAGCTTGTTGTCGCGCAAATAACGCCATGAATGATGAACTGCCACCTGAGCAATGCCCAGACCCATGATAGCCGCCTGCACGGCAGATTCTGGAGCGGAAACTGTCAGGTCAGGCTCACGCGGGTAGGGGCGGTTTATTTCGCCTTGCCTGAGCTTCAGGTTCCAGGTCGTCATTTTGCCATTCAAAAAACGCACGGCGATTTGCTTGTGCTGGTCAAGATCACTGATCTGTTGCGGTACGCCGTGTTGTTTCAGGTAAGAGGGAGCAGCCGCCAGTATGGTATACAGAGGGCAGACTGCGCGCGAAATGATGCTGGAATCTTCTATCATGCCGCCGCGCAAGGCCAGATCATAACCATCACGCACCAGGTCTATGCGATGGTCATCAAAGTCTATCGCCAGCCGCAAGCCCGGGTGGCGTTGCTGTAGTTTGGGCAGCAAGGGCAGCAGATAATGCTGACCAAAGGCATTACCTGTGGATATCCTGACCTGGCCCACCACTTCAGCATGCTGGCGGCTGACGCTTTCTACTGCATGGTCAAGTGCATCGATCGCTGCGCGTGCGTTTTCCAGAAAAGTCTGGCCCTCGCTGGTCAATTGCAATGAGCGGGTGCTGCGGTTCATGAGCCGCACGCCCAGGGTTTGCTCCAGACCCGCCACATTCTTGCTGACGGCTGCTGCCGATATGTGCAGCGCCCTGGCCGCAGCCGCAAAACTGCCACGGTCTGCCGCCTGTATGAAAGACAGCATGGCGGGAATACGTTGAGAGGCATCGAGCTTCATATTCGTAACCTGAAGTTGTGAGTGAAAATAAGAATAGCTGGCTTATCAGCATTAATCAATGAGATCACAATCGCTCCTATCAACACACAGACAGGAGAAACAAAATGCAAACAGCTACAAAGACAGTCGCAGTTCTGGGTAATGGTATCGTCGGCGTTGCCATCGCCAAAGGCTTTGCCAGCCTCGGTTATGAAGTGATCTTTGGTACCCGCAACCCTGATAGCGATAAAAGCAAGGGGGCGCTGGCTGCAGTGCCAACGGCAAAGGCCAGCAGCTATGCAGATGCGGTCAAGGCTGCCGACCTGGTTTTCCTGGCTCTGCCATGGGATGGCTTATCTGAAAGCCTGGCACTGGCTGGTTCTGCCAACTTCGCTGGCAAAACCGTCATTGATGCTGTTAATCCGCTACTGGATTTTGCTACACGTTCACCCAGGCTGGCGGTAGGCTTCAGTGATTCTGCCGGTGAGCTGGTACAAAGACTGTTGCCGCAGGCGCGGGTGGTCAAGGCTTTTAATACCATGGTCTTTACGCATATGGTGCAGCCACAATTTTCAGATGGTCAGCCGGATATGTTTATTGCCGGGAATGATGCAGGAGCCAAGCAGGAGGTGGCAGCCATCCTGCGTGATTTTGGCTGGCGTGGTGCGATAGACATGGGTGACATTACTGCAGCGCGTTTGATTGAGCCGCTGGCGATGTTATGGATCAGTTATGCATTCCAGCGTCAGCATTGGACGCATGGGTTTAGTTTGTTGGGGCAGACGAAGGCGGAGTAGATTAGCTATCGTAGGTTGGGCTGCGATTTACCAGCCCAACACTGGGCTTTTAAATAACGTATACGTTTGCAGAGGCTGAGTGTTGGGCTGATGAAGCGTAGCCCAACCTACGCCCGTGCGAAGTTTACGGCATATAAATCAAGCCGCCTTGGCCGCCTGATAAGCCGCATATAACTGATGATAAACCGCGCCGGGTTTGCCATCGCCTATCACCGTATCATCGAGCTTCACCACCGCCAGCACTTCTTTGGTCGCAGATGATAGCATGACTTCATCTGCTGCAAACACTTCTTCGCGGGTAATGCGGCGGGCTTCGAGCTTGATATTGTTGGTGGCGCACAGTTCTTCTATGAGACCGTAGCGTATGCCTTCGAGTATCAGGTTGTCTTTCGGTGGGCCCATGAGGATGCCGTCTTTGACTATCCATACATTCGAGGCCGATGCTTCGGTCAGGTAACCGTCGCGGAATTGTATGCTTTCGGCAGCATCGTTTTCGGCAGCGTTTTGGGCTGCAAGCACATTACCCAGCAGCGAGATGGATTTGATCTCGCAACGCAGCCAGCGCTTGTCTTCCATAGCCACACAGGCAACACCGTTTTCACGCGCAGCCGCAGTCGGCAAGACGATGGGGTTGGTCATGATAAAGACGGTGGGCGTGACTTCATCCTTGGGGAAGGCATGGGCACGCTTGGCAACGCCACGGGTGACTTGCAGATAAACCATCTGGTCGTCTGCGTCATGTGCTGCCATGACCTTGGCGATCAGGGCCAGCCACTCCTCCTTGCTATGCGGATTGCTGATGCCTATGGCTGCCAGACTGCGGAACAGGCGGGCCAGATGCTGGTCGGCACGGAACATCTTGCGACCATACACAGGGATGACTTCATAGATACCATCACCAAAGATAAAGCCACGGTCAAGTACCGGGATTTTGGCTTCGGACAGGGGCGTCATTTCGCCGTTGAGATAGACCAGGGCTTCGTTCATGATAGGCAGGGCAGACAAAAAAAGTGAGAGACTTATTCTTACATGGAAAGCCGTTTTCGCTTATGCAAATACGGCATACAGCCATAGCCAGGGTTTATGTGCGGACATCAGCCCTGGTCAAGCTGCTCAATAATTACTTGAACATCAGGCGTATTGAATCCCAGGCACGGCCAAAGATGCTGGCCTGGTTGACTTGTTCAAGTGCAATCACCGGTACTTCGGCAACGGCTTTGCCATCGAGCATGACTTTCATGACGCCGACCTTGCTGTTCAAGGCAATCGGTGCGACCAGCGGGTCTTTGCGTTCCAGTGCAGGCTTCAGTTTGGCGGCAGAGCCTTTGGGCAATGTGATATACAGCTCGCGGTCAAAACCTATCTTGACCTGAGGTTGCGTGCCTTTCCAGACTTCTGGCGTGGCAATCGCCTGGCCTTTGTCATACAACTTCAGGGTTTCAAAGTTCAGGTAGCCCCAGTTCAGCAATTTCAAACTTTCTTGCGCACGTACTGAGTCACTTTCGGTGCCGATAACGACCGAGATCAGGCGGCGCTGGCCCGTACCATTCGGACGGTTGGCCGACGAGATCAGGCTATAGCCACCACCAGTAGTATGGCCGGTTTTCATGCCATCGACCGTAGGGTCGAGCATCAGCAGGCGGTTGCGGTTAGGCTGGGTGATCTTGTTATAGGTATAGCTCTTGGTGGAGTAATAGGTCTTGTAGAACTCAGGGTGATCAATGATCAGTCGCGCCGCCAGGTTGGACAAATCCTGTGCGGTTGAGTAATTGTCCTTGCTGGGCAAACCATGTGGGTTGGCAAAGCGGGTGGCCTTCAGGCCCATGCGCTCAGCTTCACGGTTCATTTGCACGACAAAGGCTTCTTCACTACCGGCTACGGCTTCTGCCAGGGCAACGGCGGCATCATTGCCAGATTGTACGATCAGGCCATACAGCAATTCATTGATGGTGACTGGCTTGTTCGGTTCAATAAACATCTTTGAACTGCTGCCATCGACTTTCCAGGCGCGGGTAGAAACATTGATGCTCTGGTTCAGATCCAGCTTCTTGTCCTTGAGCGCAGAAAACACCAGATAGGCCGTCATGATCTTGGTCAGCGAGGCTGGCTCTACGCTCATGGTGGGTTCTTGTGCGGCGATGACCTGGTTGCTGGTGGCATCAAGCAAGAGCCAGGCTTTGGAAGCAATGGTAGGTGAAGGCAGGGTTTGCGCGACTGCGGCTGTCATGGTCAGCAGCGAGACGGCAATTGAGGCGAGGAATTTTTTCATTGATGAACTAGTAAAACAAAGGGTGACAAAAAACGAATAGTAGTGGGCTCGCCAGATGCATGGTCAGCTGTTGTCTGCATGGAATCTGGCGGTGACATCATCAGGCTTTATCCCACATGCTGATGATATGTTGTTTGATATGGTGCAGGCGACGATGGAAGAAATGGTCTGCACCAGGTATGACGGTGACTGGTATGTCTTGCGGGCGCAGCCAGTCCAGCACGGCAGAAAGGGGGATGGTTTCATCGAGCTCACCATGCACGAGGATAGTATTTGACGGTATCGCGGGCATATCCCATTTGCCTGCTGCTGCACCAACCAGTGCCAAGCGTTCTGCCGGCTTGCCATTCTCTTGCAAACGTTGTTGCAGGCGGGCCTGTACAAAGGTACCAAATGAGAAGCCCGCCAACGCCAGGGGCAAATCCGGGAAACGTGCACGCATGCTGTTGAGCAAGATTTCCATATCGTCAGTTTCACCTATCCCGGCATCATATACACCCTGGGACTGATCGACCCCGCGAAAGTTCATGCGTACTGCGACATAACCCAGTGCGGTAAAGGCACGCGCCAGGGTTTGCGCTACCTTGTTGTCCATGGTGCCGCCATATAGCGGATGCGGGTGGGCTACCAGTGCCAGGCCTATCGGGGCGGCATGTGTTTCAGGATCAGGCAAGTCCAGCGCGCATTGCAAATTGCCTGCCGCGCCCTGGAGAGAGAAGTGTTCAGTCTGGGCATTCATGATAATTAAACCCTCAGACTTTCAAACGTTCGACGACACCGCCGCCTATCAGGTCAACATCAATGATTTCATCAATATCGGATTGATCGACAAAGGTATACCAGGTGCCTTGTGGGTAAACCACGAGGACCGGGCCTTCTTCGCAACGGTCGAGACAACCTGCTTTATTGATGCGGATTTTTCCCTGGCCACTCATGTTCAGTTGTTTGACGCGGCGTTTTGCATGTTCCTGGGCGGCTTGCGCACCACGTTCTGCACAGCAAGGGCGGCCATCTTCGCGTTGATTCAGGCAAAAAAAGACGTGCTTTTGAAAATAAAGTTCTTCAGACATAAGATATCCAGCCTGCGGTTGATACCGCCACCGGGTGATGGCGCTTGTTGCCCGCTATGATACTGCAATTGTGCAGTCAGGTGACTTTTACCGCCGGGCGCGGCTTGCGTAATAGCGCCCAGATTGCCAGAAACGGCCAGAACAAAGACAGGAATTGCGCCGCGCCATTGAAGTTCAAAAACTTGCCCTGTACCCAGGTTTGCATCGTCGCCGCAAAGTAGGGATTGTCCGAAACCAGGTTGATGACGATCAGCGATATCGTCAGCATCAGCAAGGCAAGGCGCTTTTGTACATGGGCCGGGGCAAAAGAAAAACCGTACAGCATAATGATGCTGATCAGCAAACCACCACGCGCACCAGGGGTCAGCCAGGCAAATGCATATTCAGGTTTGAACAGCAGGGCGCTGGCCAGTGCCTTGATCGTCAATGCCGCACCCAGTAGCAAGACTGACAAAATGGTTTTAGGTGCATGGCGGTTCAGCAGACTCAGGCAAATCAGCAGGGCACCGGTGCAACTGCAAGCGGTGATAATGGTTTCTGATAACAGGTACTCCTCTGCACTGAGCTCAAAGCCCTGCAGCAGGAAGGCACTGATATCAATATCCATGTCCATCAGCTCACTCAGGGTTTGCGAAATCACGGGCAAGACCTGGCCCAGGCCAAACAGATAGGCCTGGGGATAAATCTGTGCCATGGTCCACAAGCCCAGTACCAGGATTTCGCGGCTGGATTCCTTATATGTCCATTGCTTGCGCAATAATTGCAGGCGGCCTTTTTCCAGTATCAGTGGCGTCAGCAGGGCACCCAGTATCGCGCCCAGCATGGCACCTGAGCTATTCGTCAAAAAATCCAGTAAGGAAGTCACCCGGCTGGGCAAGAAGTTTTGCACTATTTCTGCCGTAGCCGATAACAGTGCACCGGCCAGTGTTGCCAGCAAGGCAGCCCACCAGCGTCTGACCAGAGGGTAAAGTGCAAATACGATGAGCATGCCAAAAGGGATATAACCCACCACATTGATAGCGGCGTCGAAGCCACCCCAGTAACGTGGCCATTGCTTGATCAGTTCAGGTAGCGCTGCCCAGCTATTGGTTTGCCAGCCGGTAAACGGATACCAGCTCGCATAGATGATCAGAAACAGATAGGCAACCAGGCTCACCCTGGCAAACGGCGAACTGCGCAAGCTTTGCAGTTGTTCGCTGGCTGGAGGACTGATGGGCTCACCAGTTGGTGTATCTGGTAGTGCCTGACTGTGATCTGGCTGCATGCGCTTGGTTTCAGGGAGCAATAGGCTTGTGTTGTCAGCTTATTTTAAAGGCAGGCCCACGATCCAGGCCTGGATGTCGTTGATGCTGGCATCGGCAGCTTCGCGCATCGCCCTCGCGCCACCAGGTGCATCGGCGGTCGTTGCTGCAACTTTTTGCTGAAAGCTTTTCTGCGCAATCAGCTTGTGTCCCTTGATGACAGATGCGCGCAGGCTGATTTGGGCGTCGCTTTGGTTAGCTGTGGTGAATATCTGGGAAAATTCATCAAGCTCCAGGCGCAATACCGGCAGGTTGGCGGCGCCATCGGTATTTGCCAATACATCGGCACCTTGCGCCACCAGACCGGCTTTCAGTCTTTGTGCCAGCAGTTGCGCGGGCGGCATGCTCCAGCGGTGCAGGGAATAGGCCTTGAGTTGCTGCACATTGTCATATTGCAGTCTGTATAACATGGCATTGCTGTCCAGCGCTGGTGCTATGTTGATTTCCGCAATACTGATCTGAAATTTCGCAGGACTGGGTTGTGTGGGTGCAACCACAACAAGCGGGCCAAAATCATATTGCTGGGACTGTTGTACTACCGGTTTACTGCTACATGCAGATAGCAAAGTCAGCAAGGACAGGGCAAATAGTGAAAATGCGGTCGCGCCAGTGTTGCCGAATTTACTGAAGTGGCGAAAAAATGCAGGATAGCTCATACGGATTCCTTTACTTGGGAGCGACAAAGCCAGGCTCGCCCGGGCCAGGTGCAGGGGCGGGATTGCCAAACAAAAGGCTTTGCGGCCTTTCCTTGAGTGAATCTGACAGGCGGCCAAAAGAGCGCAGGCTGGATTTTGCATCACCTGCCACGCTTTGTACCTTGGGCAGGGTGTCCAGGATCAGGCTGTTGCCTACATTGTCCATGACCAGATTGAATTTTGCCAAAGGGCCATCTTCTGCCTGCAGGCTGGTGGTCAGTTGATTCAGGTTGTTGCTGAGCTTGCCGACATTGCCAGACAGGGTGCGTACTTCAACCATGGTCATTTTGGCCTGGTCTGCCAGCTCCGGCAGGCGCGCCAGAGTGGGTTCAAATTTGGCTGGCAACTCTTTCCATGCAGTAGCGGCCTGGCCCATGTTCTCTACCGCAGTCATCAGCGATTTTTGATTGGCCGGATCGAGCATGGTATTGAGCCTGCGCGTCAGTTCTTCTGCCTGGGCCAAGATGGCCTGGCCGCGTTTTTCGAGGTTTTGCATCATGCCCGGGCGCATGGGTATGCGTGGCACCACGTCAGGCTTATGGTTGGCTACCAGTAACTGTTTGGATGTGCCTTCATCATCCAGTTGCACGAAAGCGATGCCGGTAACGCCCTGATAGCCCAAGGTTGCATAGGTGGAGCTGGTGACAGGCGCATCCGGGATGATTTCCAGGCGCAGGATGATTTGCCCCGGATTATTGTCATCAAAATCAATATCAGTGACATTGCCGACCTTGATGCCCTTGTAGCGCACTGCTGCCTGCAGGTTCAGCCCGGACACTGCCGATGATGTGACCACGTCGTAAGGTATGCGCTTGATTTTGTCGCGTCCCAGCCAGATAGCCAATACGGTTGTGAGTGTCAGCAGGGCAATGGTAAAAAAGCCTGCCATGAGCGCATGAGATCTGTTTTCCATCGCTTATATCTCCTGATGCGTTTGGGGTGGTAGTGCTTCCATGGCGCGCTCGCCGCGCCCGCCAAGGAAGAAACTGCGTATGAATGGATGTTGGTAAGCCACGACTTCTCTCGGTGTGCCTATGGTAACGACATGTTTTTCTGCCAGCACGGCAATCCGGCTGGAGAGAGCAAACAGGCTGTCCAGGTCATGTGTCACCATGATCACGGTCAGGTGCAATTGCTGGTGCAGCGATAAGATCAGTTCAACAAAGCTGTCTGAGCGGTCGGGGTCCAGCCCCGCTGTTGGCTCATCAAGGAATAACAACTCCGGGTCCAATGCCAGTGCACGCGCCAGCGCAATGCGTTTGATCATGCCGCCTGACAAATCGGCGGGCATCTTGCGCGCATGTTCAAAGGCAATATCAACCATGTGCAGCTTCAGATAAACCAGATCATTGATCAGGTCTTCCGGCAGCGTACCCAGTTCACGCATGGGTTGGGCGACATTGTCGAATACGCTCAGGGCAGAATACAGGGCGCCATGCTGGAACAGCATGCCGGAACGCTTGCGCAAATAATTGAGATGCCGCGCCTGCGGATCATGCAAGTCTTCACCAAATACCTTGATGCTGCCACGCGCCGGTGTTTCCAGCCCCAGCATCTGCCGCATCAGCACCGTCTTGCCCGAACCTGAGCCGCCGACAATGGAAAGAATTTCGCCACGTTTGACATTCAGTTCCAGCCCGTCATGCACTACGGCGCGGCCAAACTGGGTGCGCAGATCGCGGATTTCTATGATGTTTTCGCTCGTCATCAGTAACCTGCCTTGCTGAAGATAATGGCGAATATGGCATCGGCGATGATGACTACCGTGATAGCAACCACCACGGAACTGGTGGTGCCGCGCCCCAGGCTCTCGGTATTTGGTTCTATGCGCAAGCCATAGTGGCAAGCGATCAGCGCGATCAGTATGCCGAAGGTGATGCCTTTGGACAGACCTATCCAGAAATTCAGCAACGGCACGACCTCTGGTAATTTATAGATGAAAAATTCTGGTGACATGCCCAGCAAAGCCTGGGCCGAGATCATGCCGCCCGTCAATGCCATGATATCTGTCCAGATCACCAGCAGGGGCATGGCAATGGCCAGCGCCAGTACCTTGGGCATGATCAGGCGAAATCCCTGCGGTATGCCCATGACGCGCATGGCATCCAGTTCTTCCGTCACCCGCATGACACCGAGTTGCGCCGTAATGGCAGAGCCCGAACGTCCAGCCACCAGGATCGCCGCCAGCATGGGCCCCAGTTCACGGATGATACTCATGCCCAGGATATTGACGATATACAGGTCACCACCAAAGGTGCGCAATTGCTGGGCCGACAGATACGACAACACCACGCCTATCAGTATGCCGACCAGGGCTGTAATGCCGAGTGCCTGCGTACCTGTGTGATAGATGTTGGCCGACAATTCTTTCCATGGTGCTTTGATGGGGTGGCGGACAAAGCGCAGCAAATCCAGCATGAGCTGGCCTAGCAGGGCAGTGAAGCTGTATAAATGCTGGAACAGGCCCAGCACTTTTGTGCCGAGCTGCATGATGCGCGTCAGCCTTTGTTTGGGCGGGCGCGGTACCAGGATTTTGCTGACTTCTTCCAGTCTGGCAAACAAGCCTTCATGGGCTGGCAGGATATTGACGTGTTCCGGTCTTTGCTTGCCCCAGGCCCGCCATAACATTTGCGCACCGATGTGATCGAGCGAGCTGATCTGACTTAAATCCCAGCGTACCCCAGGCTGACGGGCAGCCTGGCTTAACTGGGTACTGATCTCGTGCATGGTGGCAGGTGGTGACAGGGCATGCACCAGCCAGGCACCTGCGACGATGGCAGTGGGCTGTTGCTGATGACTGATTTGCAGGGTGGGCGCGATCTCAAGAGGCATATTTTTGCAAGTGTAAGTGAGAAAGTACATTTGCTGCAATGAATGCCCCCTGGCAATCAGCTCGTATCAGTTTTTTATACCAATAGTTTATTTTTCTTGTACCAAAGGGGTTTTTTTATCCATGACTTCGCGGCAATCACCTTTCAGAGTGGCATTGTCATAATCGGTCCAGCCATAACTATCGACATAACGGGTATGTGGCTTGAGTTGCTTGCTGAGTATGCTCCACTCCAGTTTTTCATCCGGGTAGCGAATATTCGCCATGTCCAGCAGGCTGTGAAAAATGTTTTCTGTCGATAGCCTGGCTTTCTGGTGCAAACGCAACTGCACTACCTTGTCAGGGAAGTGTTCCTGATACGCATCCGAATACCACATCAATGCTGGCACATGGAATTCATAATCAGTATTGTGACCATGAAAAGCCAGGTTGCAACTACCGTCATACAAGGTCTGCCCATGATCAGATATATATACTAGCGACGTTATCTGCGAGCTGGTTTTCAACTTCTGTATGACTTCTGACAGCATCCAGTCTGTATACAAGATGGAGTTGTCATAGCTGTTATTCAAGGCCTGCTTGTTTTTCAGGTCGGTATAAGCGGGATTGACAACCCCGTATAGCGACGGTTTCCAGTTATCAAAAGACTTTGGATGGCGATGGCTGTAATTCCAGTGATTGCCCAGAGTATGCAAGACGATGAGTTTTTTCGGTGCGGCATCTCGCATGGCATTTGCCATCGGTTCCAGCAAGACCTGGTCAAGATTGGAGCTATTGGTAAAGCCACCGAGGTTTAAAAACTGGGTGACATCAGCTTCCTTCGCGAACACCGAGGTGGGCGTATCAAACTGACCAAAGCTCATTTGATTGGATAACCAGTAAGTCTTGAAGCCGGCCTCCTTGAAAGCCGTCAAAAATGATTTTTCAGAAAATCCTGCCTTCAGGCTTTGTGCCGCCGGTTTGCGCGAGACGATGATGGGCACCGACAAACGGGTGGCAGAGACAGCAGTGACCACATCGCTGAAGCTGACCAGATTGCTCTCTTGTTTGAGCAGGGGATTGGTGTCACGTTCATAGCCATTCAGGCTCCAGCGGTCAAAGCGTGAGGATTCGCCTATCACCATGATGATGGTTTGCGGCGTTGCGGGATTGCCATCCAGATGTGCCTGGAAGCGGAAAGCCCGGCTTTTCTCTGACAGTTTGGCCAGGTAATCACGCTCTACCCAAAAATCATTGCCGCGCAAGACCAGGCCAAATGGCCAGCTGCGTATATAAATTTCTTCGTCATAGGGGATTTTGGCCCATTGCGGTAGCGGTGGCAGGTTCTGTTTAAGACTGGCATGCCAGCGTGCCAGTGTGCCTGCATCAGCGGCTGGAGCAGAGGACGCTGATGCAGAAGCTGAAGCGCTGGCTTCCTCCTCTTCATCTTCGTCTTTTTCTTCATCTTCTGTTGAGGCTGAGCTTGATGCTGCGTTTGAGCTTGAAGTTGCCCCTGAAGTTGGTGCCGCACTGGAGCTGGCCTTGCTGGTACTGGCAGATGGTGCAGCTTTGGCAACGCCTATCTGTTCGCCATAAGTCCAGGTGGCGATGCCGATGATAAACAGCAGTAATACTGCCCAGCGTGAGCGGTGTGTCCAGTCCAGGTGACTATGGGTTTTTGCAACGCGTAGCAGGCTCCACCACCAGGCCGTTACTGCAATCACCAGTAATAACAGCAGCCAGACTTTGTTGCCGAGGAACTCCATCGCTTCTTTAGGGCTGGTTTCCACCATGATACCCAGGTGATGAGTAGAGATACCTTGTCCAAAATATAAGCGCAGGTAAACTTCGACAGGTACGGCAAAGAAGGCAGGCAGCAACAGGTAATGAAACCAGCGTGGCCTTTGCAGCAAAGCCCAAAACCCCAGCCATGACACCAGCTCCATTGCCAGCAGATGCCAGGTTTTTTCCACGGGCTGGCCTTGCAGCAGCGGGAAAAACGGCAGACTGGAAATCAGCAGGTAACTGAGTAATAAATACAGCGAGGCTGGGCGAAACAGGGCGGGCATTGTGTTTTTGTACTTGCAACAGGGTTGGCCGCAGTCTGAGGCAAACCGGGATATCA
Organism: Undibacterium sp. Tian12W; assembly: GCF_049339405.1. NCBI lineage: Bacteria > Pseudomonadati > Pseudomonadota > Betaproteobacteria > Burkholderiales > Oxalobacteraceae > Undibacterium > Undibacterium sp. Tian12W. The sequence goes on along the minus strand of NZ_JBMPPK010000005.1, from coordinate 51,356 downwards.
ATGCTGAGGCCCTGGTCTTGCGTGACGCGGCAGTTTAAGGGCGTAAATAGTAAATGATTTACTTTGGATTGGCGTCATATTGACGTCACATTCACCCGGTGAACGTCAGATTTAAGCATATTTTGCCTTTCAATCACATCCTGCAAGTCATTCAGCCCTTCCCCTTGTCCGGTAAACCTTGATTTCCTGCTGAAATTTTCTACCCTGAAAGGCTGCTCGCACATCCCCAAAATGAGCTAAGCGCTTGAATTGTAGAAATAAAAAGCGTTGACATGCTTGCGCAAGGCAGCATAAAATTGCGAGTTCTCGATTTTGGGTTTGCATTTGCTATTGTTGTTTTGCCCGGTTTTATCAGGCTGACAATGCTTAAAAAGCAGGCAAAAGCAGGCGGCTGAGTCGGGTTGGTCTGAGGATTCAGGCTGAAAAATGATTTTAAGTTCCCGGGCAACCGTTTCCGGGTTTGTGTTTAACGTTGTATTTTGTTGGATTAAAAACGATGCCAACCATCAATCAACTGATTCGCCAACCACGTGTTTCTGCACGTGTGAAAAGCAAATCGCCGGCGCTGGAAAACAGCCCGCAAAAACGTGGCGTTTGCACCCGCGTTTATACGACAACTCCAAAAAAGCCTAACTCGGCTTTGCGTAAAGTTGCCAAAGTTCGCCTGACTAATGGTTTCGAAGTTATTTCGTACATTGGCGGTGAAGGCCATAACTTGCAAGAACATAGCGTAGTTTTGCTGCGCGGTGGTCGTGTAAAGGATTTGCCAGGTGTTCGTTACCATATGGTTCGCGGTGCTTTGGATACTCAAGGCGTTAAAGACCGTAAGCAAGCTCGCTCCAAATATGGTGCTAAGCGTGCTAAGGCAGTTAAGAAGTAATTATCTCGTAATTTAATCTCCGTAAACTATTACGGATCAGTGTCGGTTTGGAAATAAGCCGAGTAAGTGACCGGTTATGATGGCCTGTCGCGAGCGTGGAGCAAAATGTTGCTTTGTGCTCAACTGAAGATTGAAAGGAATTGAAATGCCACGTCGTCGTGAGGTCCCGAAACGGGACGTACTGCCGGATCCAAAATTCGGTAATGTAGAAGTAGCAAAATTTGTAAACGTTTTGATGTTGTCCGGCAAGAAGTCTGTTGCTGAAGGCATCATCTACGGCGCATTCGATCACATCCAACAAAAATCTGGTAAAGATCCTTTGGAAGTGTTTGCGCTGGCAATCAGCAACGCCAAGCCACTGGTTGAGGTTAAATCCCGCCGTGTTGGTGGCGCGAACTACCAGGTGCCTGTAGAAGTGCGCCCAGTTCGTCGTCTGGCTTTGTCTATGCGTTGGTTGCGTGAAGCCGCTAACAAGCGTAGCGAAAAATCCATGCCACAACGTTTGGGTGGTGAATTGCTGGAAGCCGCAGAAGGCCGCGGCGGCGCAATGAAGAAACGTGATGAAGTCCATCGTATGGCTGAAGCCAACAAGGCCTTCTCTCACTTCCGTTTCTAAGAGTAAGAGTAAGGAGCTGTTGTATGTCTTTAGTGCAACGGCTCTGGCAAGTATTTTGAATCAGGCCGGGCGCGATTTTTGTAAAAAAATGCGCTCGGTTTTGTCCATTAAAAGATTTAGGATTAGCTATGGCCCGTAAGACCCCCATTGAGCGCTACCGCAATATCGGTATTTCCGCTCACATTGATGCCGGTAAAACAACAACGACAGAACGCGTACTGTTTTACACAGGTGTAAACCACAAAATTGGTGAAGTGCATGATGGCGCGGCTACCATGGACTGGATGGAGCAAGAGCAGGAACGTGGTATTACCATTACTTCCGCTGCGACCACATGCTTCTGGAAGGGCATGGCGAACAACTTCCCAGAACATCACATCAACATCATCGATACACCAGGCCACGTTGACTTCACTATTGAAGTTGAGCGTTCCATGCGTGTTCTGGATGGCGCCTGCATGGTTTACTGTGCAGTAGGTGGCGTTCAGCCTCAGTCTGAAACCGTATGGCGTCAGGCTAACAAGTACAAAGTCCCACGTTTGGCATTCGTCAACAAGATGGACCGTACTGGCGCGAACTTCTTCAAAGTGTACGATCAAATGCGTGCACGTTTGAAAGCCAACCCAGTTCCTCTGCAAGTACCTATCGGTGCTGAAGACCTGTTTGAAGGCGTTATCGATCTGGTCAAGATGAAGGCAATCATTTGGGATGCAGCATCTCAAGGTATGAAATTTGAATACCGTGATATTCCTGAAAACCTGTTGGCTGACGCACAAAAATGGCGCGAAAACATGGTTGAAGCAGCTGCTGAAGCCAGTGAAGAGCTGATGAACAAATACCTTGAAGAAGGCGATTTGACTGAAGAAGAAATCAAAGCTGCTTTGCGTCAACGTACTATCGCTTCTGAAATCGTTCCTATGATGTGCGGTACTGCATTTAAGAACAAAGGCGTTCAGGCGATGTTGGATGCGGTTGTTGAATACCTGCCATCCCCATTGGACATTCCACCAGTTCCTGGTGTGAACGAAGATGACGAGCCAGTTGTCCGTAAAGCTGAAGATACAGAGAAATTCTCTGCTCTGGCATTCAAAATCGCAACTGATCCATTCGTTGGTCAATTGTGCTTTATCCGTTGCTACTCCGGTACTTTGAATTCTGGCGACAGCGTTTACAACTCTGTTAAAGAGAAAAAAGAACGTATCGGCCGTCTGGTTCAAATGCACGCGAACCAACGTGAAGAAATCAAAGAAATGATGGCGGGTGATATTGCTGCCGTGGTTGGTCTGAAAGACACAACAACTGGTGATACGCTGTGTGACGAAAAAGCAATCGTTGTTCTGGAACGCATGATATTCCCAGAGCCAGTTATTTCTCAGGCTGTAGAACCAAAAACTAAAGCCGACCAGGAAAAAATGGGTCTGGCATTGAACCGTCTGGCCGCTGAAGATCCATCTTTCCGCGTACGTACTGACGAAGAATCTGGTCAAACAATTATCGCCGGTATGGGCGAGTTGCATCTGGATATTATCGTTGACCGTATGAAGCGTGAATTCAACGTTGAAGCGACAGTGGGTAAACCACAAGTTGCTTACCGCGAAACTATCCGCAAAACTTGCGAAGAAATCGAAGGTAAATTCGTTAAGCAATCCGGTGGTCGTGGTCAGTACGGTCACGTTGTTCTGAAGATCGAACCGCAAGAACCAGGTAAAGGCTTTGAATTCGTTGACGCGATCAAAGGCGGTACAGTTCCACGCGAATACATCCCTGCAGTTGAAAAAGGTGTTCGCGAAACACTGACTTCCGGTGTATTGGCTGGCTACCCAGTTGTTGACGTTAAAGTCACATTGTTCTTCGGTTCCTACCATGACGTTGACTCCAACGAAAACGCCTTCCGTATGGCGGGTTCGATGGCGTTCAAAGATGGCTGCCGTAAAGCAAGCCCAGTTATCCTGGAACCAATGATGGCTGTTGAAGTAGAAACACCTGAAGACTACGCTGGTACAGTCATGGGTGATCTGTCTTCACGTCGTGGTATGGTTCAAGGTATGGACGAAATCGCTGGCGGCGGTGGCAAGATCATCAAAGCTGAAGTGCCTTTGTCTGAGATGTTTGGTTATTCCACATCCCTGCGTTCTGCTACACAAGGTCGTGCAACGTATTCCATGGAATTCAAGCACTACTCTGAAGCACCTAAGAACGTGATTGACGCTATCGTCACATCCAAAGCTAAGTAATAAAGAATCAAAGGCCTGCCCCATGCCGGGGTAGGTTTTCTATTGTTGATAAATCGTTCTTTTTGAAGGAAGAATAAAATGGCAAAAGGTAAGTTCGAGCGCACCAAGCCGCACGTCAACGTCGGTACAATTGGTCACGTTGATCACGGTAAAACCACACTGACAGCAGCGATTGCAACAGTCCTGTCGAAAAAATTCGGCGGCGAAGCTAAAGCATACGACCAGATCGATGCAGCACCAGAAGAAAAAGCGCGCGGTATTACTATCAATACAGCCCACGTTGAGTACGAAACAGCTGGTCGTCACTACGCCCACGTTGACTGCCCAGGCCATGCTGATTATGTTAAAAACATGATTACTGGCGCGGCTCAAATGGACGGCGCCATCCTGGTTTGCTCCGCAGCAGACGGCCCAATGCCACAAACTCGCGAACACATCCTGTTGGCCCGCCAAGTTGGCGTTCCATACATCATCGTATTCCTGAACAAATGCGACATGGTTGATGACGCTGAGTTGCTGGAACTGGTTGAAATGGAAGTTCGTGAATTGCTGTCCAAATACGAATTCCCAGGCGACGACCTGCCTATCATTCAAGGTTCCGCTAAACTGGCCCTCGAAGGCGACAAAGGTCCTCTGGGTGAAGAAGCCATCATGAAGCTGGCTGATGCTCTGGATACCTACATCCCAACACCAGAACGTGCTGTTGACGGCGCCTTCCTGTTGCCAGTAGAAGACGTATTCTCCATCTCCGGTCGCGGTACAGTTGTTACTGGCCGTATCGAACGCGGTATCGTCAAAGTTGGCGAAGAGATCGAAATCGTCGGTATCAAAGACACAGTCAAAACAACATGTACTGGCGTTGAAATGTTCCGCAAACTGCTTGACCAAGGTCAAGCTGGTGATAACGTCGGCGTATTGCTGCGTGGTACAAAACGTGAAGATATCCAACGTGGTCAAGTGTTGGCAAAACCAGGCTCCATCAAGCCACATGCGCACTTCACAGGCGAGATCTATGTTCTGTCCAAAGATGAAGGTGGCCGTCATACACCATTCTTCAACAACTACCGTCCACAGTTCTACTTCCGTACAACGGACGTAACTGGTTCGATCGAGTTGCCGAAAGACAAAGAAATGGTCATGCCAGGTGATAACGTTTCTATCACTGTTAAGTTGATCAACCCGATCGCGATGGAAGAAGGCTTGCGCTTCGCTATCCGTGAAGGTGGCCGTACAGTCGGTGCTGGCGTCGTTGCTAAAATCATCGAGTAATATCTGCCGTAATTTGTAGTATACTAGTTGGCTGTCGTATTGAATTTAATGCGGCAGCCAATTTAGTTTTCGCTCTTTATTAAATATGCCGGCGGCTCTGCCGTACCTGGCTCGCTCTTTATAGGAATGAACATGTCCACACAAAATCAAAAAATCCGTATCCGTCTGAAGGCTTTCGATTACAAACTGATCGATCAGTCCGCTCTGGAAATCGTAGAAACAGCCAAGCGCACTGGCGCAGTTGTTAAAGGCCCGGTTCCTTTGCCTACACGTATCCAGCGTTTCGACGTACTGCGTTCCCCACACGTGAACAAAACTTCCCGTGATCAATTCGAAATCCGTACTCACCAGCGTTTGATGGACATCGTTGACCCAACTGACAAAACAGTTGACGCGTTGATGAAGCTCGATCTGCCAGCTGGCGTTGACGTAGAAATCAAATTGCAATAATTCTTATTGATTTGAAAATACTGATGCAAATTAGTGTTTTCAGAAAAATACTGAAAATTCGACATACCACAATTTTTCGAAAATTCAAATAAATTAGTCTTGTAAATAAAAAATTTGCGGGCTATAATCGAAGGCTTAGATGTAGGTCAGCTCCGGCTGGCCTATTCGTTTAAGTTTTTTAAACATCAGCCTCACCCAATCGTAGGTGAGAATGGAGAAAACAATGAGCTTGGGCCTAGTTGGTCGCAAGGTTGGTATGATGCGCATCTTTACAGATGATGGGGATTCGATTCCTGTTACTGTTTTGGACGTATCCAACAACCGCGTGACGCAAGTCAAAACTCCTGAAACAGACGGTTACTCCGCTGTTCAGGTAACTTTCGGTCAGCGCCGTGCATCCCGCGTAACAAAAGCGGCTGCCGGTCACCTCGCAAAAGCAGGTGTTGAAGCTGGTACTGTATTAAAAGAATTCCGTATTGATGCTGCTAAAGCTGCTGAACTGAAAGCAGGCGATGTTGTGCCTGTTGGTATGTTCGAAGCTGGTCAAAAAGTAGACGTGCAAGGCGTAACGATTGGTAAAGGCTATGCCGGTACGATCAAACGTCACCATTTCTCTTCTGGTCGTGCAACTCACGGTAACTCCCGTTCGCATAATGTACCTGGTTCTATCGGTATGGCGCAGGATCCAGGTCGTGTATTCCCTGGTAAGCGCATGACTGGTCATCTGGGTGATGCAACTCGCACTGTGCAAAATCTGGAAATCGCTCGCGTAGATGCAGAGCGTCAGTTGTTGCTGGTGAAGGGTGCCGTGCCGGGTGCAAAAAATGGTCAGGTGATTGTATCTCCTGCTGTTAAAGTTAAAGCCAAGAAGGGAGCCTAATCCATGGAACTGAAGCTCCTAAACGAACAAGGTCAAGCAGCGTCGAACGTAGCCGCTCCTGATACTATCTTTGGTCGTGACTACAATGAAGCCTTGATCCATCAAGTCGTCGTTGCATTCCAAGCCAATGCTCGTAGCGGTAATCGCAAACAAAAAGATCGTGAAGAAGTCCATCACACAACCAAGAAGCCTTGGCGTCAAAAAGGTACTGGTCGTGCACGTGCTGGTATGTCTTCTTCTCCATTGTGGCGTGGCGGTGGTCGTATATTCCCGAACTCGCCTGATGAGAATTTCTCTCACAAAGTTAACAAAAAGATGTATCGCGCAGGTATCTGCTCGATTCTGTCTCAGTTGGCTCGTGAAGGTCGTTTGAATGTGGTTGACGATGTGACTGTTGACGCACCTAAGACAAAACTGTTGTCCGAAAAACTGAAAGCAATGGGTTGCCTGGATTCCGTCCTGATCATTACTGACGAATTCAATGAAAACCTGATGTTGGCAGCGCGTAACCTGGCAAACGTATTGGTTGTTGAGCCACGTTATGCTGATCCAGTTTCTTTGGTGTTCTACAAGAAAGTGTTGATCACTAAGCCAGCACTGGCAAAGATTGAGGAGATGCTGGCATGAGCGCACAAGTCAAAATTAGCGAAGAACGCCTGATGAAGGTGTTGCTGGCTCCTGTTATTTCTGAAAAAGCAACTATGGTTGCTGAAAAGAATGAGCAAGTGGTTTTCCTGGTTATGCCAGATGCAACCAAGCCAGAAATCAAAGCTGCCGTCGAATTGCTGTTCAAAGTACAAGTTGAATCTGTACAAGTGGCAAATCGTCAAGGTAAACAAAAACGTACCGGTAAATTTAATGGCCGCCGCAATCATACAAGACGCGCTTTTGTATGCTTGAAGCCAGGTCAGGAAATTAACTTCACTGAGGGGGCATAAGCATGGCACTCGTTAAGATGAAGCCAACCTCACCAGGTCGTCGTGGTATGGTGAAGGTAGTGACAGAAGGCCTGTACAAAGGTCGTCCGTTCGCTGCTTTGTTGGAAAAGAAATCAAAAACTGCTGGCCGTAATAACAACGGTCACATCACTACCCGTCATATCGGTGGTGGTCATAAGCAGCATTATCGTCTGGTTGACTTCAAGCGCACCAAAGATGGTATCCCTGCAAAAGTAGAACGTATTGAATACGATCCTAACCGTACAGCACACATTGCTTTGTTGTGCTACGCGGATGGTGAACGTGCTTACATCATTGCCCCTAAAGGTATGGCTGCTGGTGATCAGGTCATGAACGGCTCTCAAGCGCCGATCAAATCTGGTAACTGCTTGCCTATCCGTAATATCCCGGTCGGTACAACTATGCATTGCGTAGAAATGCTGCCAGGTAAAGGTGCTCAGATTGCACGTACAGCTGGTGCTGGCGTTGTCCTGATGGCACGTGAAGGTACTTACGCTCAAGTTCGTCTGCGCTCCGGTGAAGTTCGTCGTATTCATATCGAATGCCGCGCGACTATCGGTGAAGTAGGCAACGGTGAGCATAACCTGCGCAAAATCGGTAAAGCTGGTGCAATGCGTTGGCGTGGTGTTCGTCCTACCGTTCGCGGTGTGGTCATGAACCCGGTCGATCACCCGCACGGTGGTGGTGAAGGTAAAACTGCAGCCGGCCGTCACCCAGTATCACCATGGGGTCAGCAAACCAAGGGTAAGAAGACTCGTCGCAACAAGCGCACTACTTCGATGATCGTCTCACGCCGTGGCAAGAAATAAGGGATAAAACATGACACGTTCATTGAAAAAAGGGCCGTTTTGCGACGCCCACCTGGTGAAGAAAGTCGAAACCGCGCAAGCGACTAAAGACAAAAAGCCAATCAAGACTTGGTCCCGTCGTTCGACAATTATGCCGGACTTCATCGGTTTGACCATTGCGGTTCATAACGGTAAGCAACACGTACCAGTTTATGTTTCCGAAAACATGGTTGGTCACAAGCTCGGCGAATTCGCGCTGACCCGTACGTTCAAGGGTCACGCTGCCGATAAAAAGGCTAAGAGATAAGGACCGATGATGGAAACTAAAGCAAATTTGCGCGGTGTGCGTCTGTCTGAGCAAAAAGGTCGCCTGGTGGCTGACCTGATTCGCGGTAAAAAAGTAGATCAGGCATTGAATATCCTGGCATTCAGCCCTAAAAAAGGTGCTGCGATCATCAAGAAAGTGTTGGAGTCTGCAATTGCAAACGCCGAACACAATGATGGCGCAGATATCGATGAGCTGAAAGTAAAGACTATCTATGTCGAAAAAGGTGCGATTCTGAAGCGCTTCACAGCACGCGCTAAGGGTCGTGGTGATCGTATCTCTAAACAATCCTGTCACATTTATGTGACCGTTGGTAACTAAGGAGTCACGATGGGACAGAAGATACATCCAACCGGTTTTCGTTTGGCAGTAACACGTAACTGGTCTTCTCGTTGGTATGCTGGCAATGGTAACTTTGCCTCCATGCTCATCGAGGATCTGAAGGTACGTGAATACCTGAAGAAGAAACTGAAAAACGCGTCTGTAGGCCGCATCGTTATTGAGCGTCCTGCTAAAAACGCACGCATCACGATATACAGCTCCCGTCCAGGCGTTGTGATCGGTAAAAAAGGCGAAGATATTGAAGTATTGAAAGCTGAATTGTCGAAATTGATGGGCGTGCCAGTTCACGTCAACATCGAAGAAATTCGCAAGCCAGAAATCGATGCTCAACTGATCGCTGATTCTATCGCTCAGCAACTGGAAAAACGCATCATGTTCCGCCGCGCGATGAAACGTGCGATGCAAAATGCAATGCGTTTGGGCGCTCAAGGTATCAAGATCATGTCTGGTGGTCGTTTGAACGGTATCGAGATCGCACGTAAAGAATGGTATCGCGAAGGCCGCGTGCCTCTGCATACTCTGCGTGCTGACATCGACTACGGCTTTGGCGAAGCATCCACAACTTACGGCATCATTGGCGTAAAAGTATGGGTCTACAAAGGCGATCGTTTGGCAAATGGCGATGCGCCTGTTATCGAATCGACACCGGAAGACGACAAAAAACGTCGCGGTCCACGTCGTGATGATGGCAAGCCAAATAGCCGTCCACGCGCCAAGCGTCCAGAAGGACAAACACCGACGACCGGCGCAGCAGCCCCGTCAGCCAAGCGCGTACGCGCAAAAGCTGACGCTGCAGCACCGGCTGAGAAAGCAGGAGAATAATCATGCTGCAACCAGCACGCAGAAAATATCGTAAGGAACAGAAAGGCCGTAACAAGGGTATCTCGCATACTCGTGGTACAGCAGTTTCCTTCGGTGAGTTTGGCTTGAAGGCAGTTGGTCGTGGTCGTATCACAGCGCGTCAGATTGAAGCAGCGCGTCGTGCAATGACTCGTCACATTAAACGCGGTGGCCGTATCTGGATCCGCATTTTCCCGGACAAGCCAATTTCCCAGAAACCAGCGGAAGTCCGTATGGGTAATGGTAAAGGTAATCCAGAGTACTACGTTGCCGAGATTCAACCAGGCAAAATGTTGTACGAAATGGATGGTGTCGATGAGACGCTGGCACGCGAAGCGTTCCGCTTGGCTGCAGCTAAATTGCCGCTGTTGACAACGTTCGTCGTCCGTCAAGTCGGCCAATAATAGGAGTTGTAAATGAAAGTATCTGAACTCCAAGGTAAGGATCAGGCGGCTTTGACCAAAGAACTGAATGAATTGTTGAAGGCGCAATTCAGCCTGCGTATGCAAATCGCTACGCAACAGCTGACTAACACTTCTCAATTGAAGAAAGTTCGTCGTGACATCGCACGTGTGAAAACCGTCATGAACCAGAAGGATGCCAAATAATGAACGATCAAGTTAAAGTCGCACTGAAGCGCACATTGATTGGCAAGGTTGTTTCCGACAAGATGGACAAAACCGTAACAGTGGTTGTTGAACGTCACGTCAAGCATCCTTTGTACGGCAAGATCATCGTCCGTAGTGCTAAGTACCACGCACACGATGAAGCGAACCAGGCAAAGGCCGGCGACACCGTTGAAATTCAAGAAGGTCGTCCTATCTCCAAGACTAAAGCTTGGACAGTGACACGTGTGGTTCAAGTCGCACAAGTAGTATAAATTTATTGCACAAATCGTTTTTTGGTGTAATAATAATGGGCTGTCATTTGCAAAGTATGCGAGTGACAGCCTAAATGTCTTTCATAACGCCCTCTTGTTGTGAAAGTGTTAAAAAAATCGTCCACCTAATCAGTTGGCTCGTGCATTGTAGGTTATGTAGGGGTTAGCTGGCGGGACCAAGACTGACTACAAATTTGCATTGTGCAAGTTGTGTGGATTAAGTTGGGAAAGAGAACATTATGATTCAAACAGAAAGCCGGCTGGAAGTGGCTGACAATACTGGTGCGCGCGAAGTTTTGTGCATTAAAGTGTTGGGCGGTTCCAAGCGTCGTTATGCGGGTATTGGTGACGTAATTAAAGTCACTGTTAAGTCTGCTGCTCCGCGCGGTCGTGTAAAAAAAGGTGAAATTTACAACGCCGTTGTCGTGAGGACAGCTAAGGGTGTTCGTCGTCAAGATGGCTCGTTGGTCAAATTTGATGGCAATGCTGCAGTATTGTTGAATGCAAAACTTGAGCCTATCGGTACTCGTATTTTCGGCCCAGTAACACGCGAACTGCGTACTGAGCGCTTTATGAAAATCGTGTCTTTGGCTCCAGAAGTGCTGTAAGGGGTCGTGATGAACAAAATTCGTAAAAACGACGAAGTCATCGTCTTGACGGGTAAAGACAAAGGTAAACGCGGTCAGGTGCAAGTTTGCATCGATAGCGATTACGTTGTTGTTGCAGGTATTAACGTCGCTAAAAAAGCTGTTAAGCCTAACCCAATGACTGGCGCAGTAGGTGGCATCGTGGATAAAGTGATGCCGATTCATGTGTCGAATGTTGCATTGTTTAATGCAGCGTCTGGCAAAGCAGACCGTGTAGGCTTCAAGGTAGTGGATGGCAAGAAAGTCCGTATCTACAAGTCGACTGGCGAAGTTGTGAAGGCATAACATCATGGCCCGTCTACAAGCAATATATAAAGATAAAATCGTTGGTGAACTGACTGAAAAGTACGCGTACAAATCAGTTATGGAAGTTCCACGTATCTTGAAAATCACCCTGAACATGGGTTTGTCTGAAGCAATTGCAGACAAAAAGATTATTGAGCATGCGGTTGGTGACCTCACCAAGATTGCTGGTCAAAAACCAGTAGTTACCAAAGCTCGCAAAGCGATCGCTGGTTTTAAAATCCGTGAAGGTTATCCAATTGGTTGTATGGTAACTTTGCGTGGCGCTCAGATGTATGAATTCCTGGACCGTTTCATCACAGTGGCACTGCCACGTGTACGTGACTTCCGTGGCGTTTCTGGTCGTGCGTTTGATGGTCGTGGTAACTACAATATCGGTGTCAAGGAACAGATCATTTTCCCTGAAATCGAATACGACAAGATCGACGCGTTGCGTGGTATGAACATCAGTATCACGACAACAGCAAAGACCGACGACGAAGCGAAAGCACTCCTCGCCGCATTTAAATTTCCGTTCAGAAACTGAGGTCGCCATGGCAAAACTGGCACTGATTAATCGTGAGCAAAAGCGTGCAGACCTGGTGAAGAAATTCGCTGGTAAGCGTGCCGAATTGAAGGCCATCATTGATGACCAATCAAAAACTGAAGAAGAGCAGTACGCTGCCCGTCTGAAGTTGCAGGCATTGCCACGTAACTCCAATCCGACTCGTCAGCGTAACCGCTGCGCTTTGACAGGTCGCCCACGTGGCACATTCCGTAAATTCGGTTTGGGCCGTATTAAACTCCGTGAAGTCGCCATGCGTGGTGAAATCCCGGGTATGACTAAAGCCAGCTGGTAATAGGAGAATAAGCAATGAGTATGAGCGATCCTATCGCCGATATGCTGACCCGCATCCGTAACGCACAAGTTGTTCAAAAGACTGTCGTCGCGATGCCGTCCTCCAAAGTAAAGATCGCAATTGCGAACGTACTTAAAGACGAAGGTTACATTGAAGATTTCGCAGTTTCTGAAACTGCAGGTAAGTCCGAATTAAAAATCGGCTTGAAATATTACGCAGGACGTCCTGTGATTGAACGCTTGGAACGTGTATCACGTCCAGGTCTCCGTATTTACAAAGGTAAAGATGAGATCCCAAGTGTCATGAACGGTTTGGGAGTGGCGATCGTTTCCACACCACAAGGCGTCATGACTGACCGCAAAGCGCGCGCAACCGGTGTCGGTGGCGAAGTGATTTGCTACGTCGCCTAAGGAGTGAAAGATGTCTCGAGTAGGTAAGATGCCAATCGCTTTGCCGGCAGGTGCTGAAGTCACCATTTCGACAGAGCAGATTACAATTAAAGGCCCACAGGGCGTGTTGTCTCAAGCCTTGAACGGCCTGGTGACAATTGCGAACGACAATGGCACTTTGAGTTTTTCCCCAGCTAATGATGGTCGTGAAGCCAATGCGATGAGCGGTACCCTGCGTGCCCTGGTCAATAACATGGTTAACGGCGTCACTAAAGGTTTCGAAAAGAAACTGAATCTGGTCGGTGTTGGTTACAAAGCGCAAGCTCAAGGCGACAAATTGAATTTGTCTCTTGGTTTCTCGCACCCGGTTGTTCACGCAATGCCAGCTGGCGTTACATGCGCAACACCAACTCCAACTGAAATCCTGATCAAAGGGATTGATAAGCAAAAAGTTGGTCAGGTTGCCGCTGAAGTTCGTGCATACCGCAGTCCAGAGCCTTATAAAGGCAAAGGCGTTCGCTATGCGGACGAAGTGGTTGTGATTAAAGAAACCAAGAAGAAGTAATAGGGGTTGACGATGGACAAGAAACAATCACGTCTGCGCCGCGCACGTCAAACCCGTGCCAAGATCGCAGAACTCAAAGTGAACCGCCTGGCCGTGCATCGCACAAACCTGCACATCTATGCAAACATCATTGGCCCAGACGCCAAAGTGTTGGCATCTGCCTCTACAGTAGAAGCAGAAGTACGTGCAGAGTTGGCTGGCAAGTCTGGTGCAGGCGGCAACGCTGCTGCAGCGAGCTTGATCGGCAAACGTGTTGCAGAGAAGGCAATCAAAGCAGGGGTTACCGAAGTTGCGTTTGACCGCTCCGGTTTCCGTTACCACGGTCGCGTCAAGGCGCTTGCAGAAGCAGCCCGTGAAGCTGGCTTGAAGTTCTAAGGAAAATTTGTCATGGCAAAAATGCAAGCAAAAACAGCAGCCGACAAGCCGGATGATGGCATGCGCGAAAAAATGATCGCGATCAACCGCGTGACCAAAGTGGTCAAGGGTGGTCGTATCATGGGTTTCGCGGCGCTGACAGTCGTTGGTGACGGCGATGGCCGTATCGGTATGGGCAAAGGGAAATCGAAAGAAGTTCCAGTTGCTGTACAAAAAGCGATGGAAGAAGCACGTCGTAAGATGATCAAAGTGACTTTGAAGAACGGTACTCTGCAACACACCGTTACTGGCAAGCACGGCGCGTCTTCCGTCATGATTTCTCCAGCAAAAGAAGGTACTGGCGTTATCGCTGGTGGTCCAATGCGCGCGATTTTTGAAGTAATGGGTATTGTAAACGTCGTGGCGAAATCCAACGGCTCCACAAATCCATACAACATGGTTCGTGCAACTTTGAATGGTTTGGCCAAGATGAGTACTCCATCTGAAATCGCTGCAAAGCGTGGCAAAACTGTTGAAGAAATTCTCGGTTAAGGAGCACCTCATGTCTAAGACAGTAAAAGTGCAATTGGTTAAAGGTTTGATCGGCACACGCCAGGATCACCGTGCAACTGTACGTGGCCTGGGTCTGCGTCGTGTTAATTCAGTTTCCGAACTGGAAGACACACCATCCGTACGTGGCATGATCAATAAAGTCTCGTATCTTGTGAAGGTTGTATCGTAAACCGTCAGGTTTGCGATCGGAGCAAATTATGGAATTGAATACAATCCAGCCAGCTGATGGCGCAAAACACTACAAACGTCGTGTTGGTCGCGGTATCGGTTCAGGCTTAGGTAAAACAGCGGGTCGCGGTCATAAAGGCCAAAAATCCCGTTCAGGCGGCTTTCATAAAGTCGGTTTCGAAGGCGGTCAGATGCCTCTGCAACGTCGTTTGCCAAAACGTGGTTTCAAATCACTGGCAACACCGTACAAAGCAGAAGTTCGCTTGACAGATCTGGAAAACCTGCCAGTGACAGAGATCGACGTTTTGGCTTTGAAACAAGCCGGCGTAGTTTCTGAGCTCGCACGTGTAGTCCGTGTGATCTTGTCTGGTGCTATCACCAAGAAAGTTTCTTTGAACGGCTTGATCGTCACTAAAGGCGCTAAAGCTGCAATCGAAGCTGCTGGTGGCACAATCGCTTAATCGAAGCAGACAACCGGAGCATTAATTGGCAACATCTCCACAACAAGCTAAAAGTGCTGCAAGCGGGTTTCCCTGGGGGCGACTCTGGTTCTTGCTGGCGGCACTGGTTGTCTACAGGATTGGTGCACATGTTCCTGTGCCGGGTATAGACGCCAAAGTGCTGGAAGACATGTTCAAACAAAACCAGGGTGGTTTGCTGGGTATGTTTAATATGTTCTCTGGTGGTGCGATGCAAAGATTCACTGTATTCGCTCTGGGTATCATGCCGTATATTTCTGCGTCGATCATCATGCAATTGATGTCGATCGTCTCTCCTCAACTGGAAGCGCTCAAAAAAGAGGGCGAGTCCGGTCGTAGAAAGATTACGCAATTTACACGTTATGGCACTGTGGTTCTGGCCCTGATCGAAAGTTATTTTATTGCGTTCGGTCTCGAAGGTCAGGCCGGTCTGGTACTTGATCCTGGCATGGCATTTCGTTTGACGACGGTATTGTCGCTGGTGACGGGCACTATGTTCCTGATGTGGTTAGGTGAGCAAATCACTGAGCGCGGTCTGGGAAATGGTATCTCCATCATCATTTTCGCCGGTATTGCAGCAGGTTTGCCTGGTGGTCTGAGTAATTTGTTTGAACTGGTCCGTACCGGTCAAATGGGTAACTTTGCCGCACTGGTTATCTGTCTTGTTGTACCTGCAGTAACGTTTGCTGTCGTGTTTGTAGAGCGTGGTCAACGCAAAATCCTGGTGAATTATGCAAAACGCCAGGTTGGTAACAAGATCTACGGTGGTCAAAGCAGTCATTTGCCACTGAAGTTGAATATGGCTGGTGTTATTCCTCCTATTTTCGCTTCATCGATTATCTTGTTCCCGGCGACGATTACGAGCTGGTTTACCAAGGGTGCAGAATCTTCTACAAGTGGTTTTATCACTTTCCTGAAGGATCTGGCAGCGTCGATGGCGCCTGGTGAACCGATACACGCTTTGTTGTATGCAATAGCGATCATTTTCTTCTGCTTCTTTTATACCGCTTTGGTATTCAATAGCAAAGAAACCGCTGATAACCTGAAGAAGAGTGGTGCTTTTGTTCCCGGGATACGTCCAGGTGACCAGACCGCACGCTACATCGACAAGATATTGATGCGTTTGACGCTGGCAGGTGCGATTTACATTACGCTGGTTTGTCTGTTGCCAGAATTTTTGATTGCGAAGTGGAAAGTACCATTTTATTTCGGCGGAACGTCTCTGCTGATTATCGTGGTGGTAACCATGGACTTTATGGCGCAGGTACAGAACTATGTTATGTCCCAGCAATATGAATCGCTTCTTCGTAAAGCAAATTTCAAGGGCGGGATTCCTTCAAGGTAATCGCCCAGGGGACAGCAGATCGAATGGCAAAAGACGACGTTATACAGATGCAGGGCGAGATTCTTGAGAATCTTCCGAATGCAACATTTCGAGTTAAGTTGGAAAACGGGCATGTTGTACTTGGCCATATTTCCGGGAAGATGCGGATGAATTATATCCGTATCCTTCCAGGTGATAAGGTGACAGTGGAATTGACGCCTTATGATTTGAGCCGGGCGCGAATAGTGTTCCGTACCAAGTAAATTTAAAATGAACTAGAAGGAAAGAGGGCAAAAATGAAAGTTCTCGCATCAGTTAAGCGGATCTGCCGCAACTGCAAAATCATCAAGCGCAAGGGTGTTGTTCGTGTTATTTGCACAGAACCACGCCATAAGCAGCGCCAAGGTTAATTAACGTTATTGAACGAGGAATAACGAATGGCACGTATCGCAGGGGTTAATATCCCAAATCATCAGCATACCGTAATCGGCTTAACAGCTATCTATGGTATTGGCCGTCCACGCGCACAGAAAATCTGTGACGCAACAGGTGTTTTGACCAATAAAAAGGTTAAGGATCTGGATGACAACGAACTCGAGAAGCTTCGCGACGAAATCGGTAAATTTATCGTCGAAGGCGACTTGCGTCGTGAACTGTCCATGAACATCAAACGCTTGATGGACTTGGGTTGCTACCGTGGTCTCCGTCATCGTAAAGGCTTGCCTTGCCGTGGCCAACGTACACGTACAAATGCGCGTACTCGTAAGGGTCCACGTAAAGCAGCGCAATCTTTGAAGAAATAATCCAGGCTAGCCCGGATCCAAGGAAAACATTATGGCAAAAGCTCAAAATAACGCTGCAGCAGCACGTGCGCGTAAGAAAGTTAAAAAGAACGTTGCGGAAGGTATCGCTCACGTTCACGCTTCTTTCAACAACACCATCATCACGATCACTGATCGTCAAGGCAATGCGTTGTCTTGGGCAACAGCCGGTGGTGCTGGTTTTAAAGGCTCACGTAAATCTACTCCTTTTGCAGCGCAGGTCGCAGCAGAAGCAGCAGGTAAAGTGGCTGTTGAATGCGGTATCAAAAATCTGGAAGTTCGTATCAAAGGCCCAGGCCCAGGTCGCGAATCTTCAGTACGCGCTTTGAACAATCTGGGTATCAAGATCTCCCTGATTCAAGACGTTACTCCAGTTCCACATAACGGCTGCCGCCCTCCAAAGCGTCGTCGTATCTAAGTTGGAGCTCTAAGCCGCTTATTATGTAAGCGATTTAGGCAAGCAGATTTATTCTCTGCTGGCATTCTTGCGGAATCTCCGTTAGAATGCAGACCCGCCATTTCGTTGGCGGGTTTTGTGTTGTGGAAATTTCAGAGTACAAAAAAATAATCAAAGGCACAGTCTTTGTTGTTAAGACCACCGTCTGGTTGCAGGCAGATCAGACTAGCGTAGTGTAGAAAACATTACGTCATTTACAAGGAAAACATCGTGGCACGTTATATCGGACCAAAAGCAAAACTTTCCCGTCGCGAAGGCACGGACCTGTTCTTGAAGAGCGCACGTCGCTCCCTGGACTCCAAATGCAAACTGGACGCAAAACCAGGTCAACATGGTCGCACTTCTGGTGCTCGTACCTCTGACTACGGTAACCAATTGCGCGAAAAGCAAAAAGTTAAACGTATGTACGGCGTTTTGGAACGTCAGTTCCGCCGCTACTTCGCTGAAGCTGACCGTCAAAAAGGCAACACAGGCGAAACACTGTTGAAATTGCTGGAATCCCGTCTGGACAACGTTGCTTACCGTATGGGCTTCGGCTCCACACGCGCTGAAGCACGTCAGCTGGTCAGCCATAAAGCATTCACAGTCAACGGCATCGTTGTTAACATCGCTTCTTACCAGGTTAAAGCTGGTGATTTGATCGCTGTTCGTGAAAAAGCGAAAAAACAAGTTCGTATCGCTGAAGCTCTGTCCCTGGCAGAACAATCCGGCATGCCTTCATGGGTAGCTGTTGATGCGAAAAAACTGGAAGGTACTTTCAAGTCCATGCCAGATCGTAGCGATATCGCTCACGATGTCAACGAATCCCTGATCGTTGAATTGTATTCTCGTTAATATTCAAGTTTCACCGCCTGCCTGTTTTACTACAGGCAGGCTTTTTTCTTTAATGCCGTCAGCCTTATCGGTGTAACGAACCGAGGGTATTGAAAAGGACATTCATGCAAAACAATCTGTTAAAACCACGTATTATCGATGTGGAAATGTTGGGTGCCGGTCACGCTAAAGTCGTGATGGAACCGTTTGAACGTGGCTATGGCCACACACTGGGCAACGCATTGCGTCGCGTACTGTTGTCCACTATGGTTGGTTATGCACCGACTGAAGTTGTGATCGCCGGTGTCGTTCATGAATACTCTTCCCTCGATGGCGTGCAAGAAGACGTCGTCGATATCTTGTTGAACTTGAAAGGCGTAGTCTTCAAGTTGCACAACCGTGATGAAGTCACGCTGACATTGAAAAAAGATGGCGAAGGCGCTGTATTGGCTTCCGACATCGATCTGCCGCATGACGTAGAACTGATTAACCCAGATCACGTTATCGCCAATCTGACAGCTGGCGGTAAGCTGGACATGCAGATCAAGGTAGAAAAAGGCCGTGGCTATGTGCCAGGTAACGTTCGTCGCTTGTCTGAAGATGCGAACAAAACCATCGGTCGTATGATTTTGGATGCGTCTTTCTCCCCAGTACGCCGTGTTTCTTACGCTGTGGAATCTGCCCGCGTTGAACAACGTACTGATCTGGATAAACTGGTTATCAATATTGAGACCAATGGCGTCATCTCCCCAGAAGAAGCAATCCGTCAATCTGCCCGCGTGCTGGTTGATCAATTGAATGTCTTCGCTGCCCTGGAAGGTACTGAAGCCGCTGCTGAAGCCCCATCCCGCGCACCTGCAGTTGATCCTGTCCTGTTGCGTCCAGTCGATGATCTGGAACTGACAGTACGTTCAGCCAACTGCCTGAAAGCAGAAAACATTTACTACATTGGTGATCTGATCCAACGTAGCGAAAATGAACTGTTGAAGACACCAAATCTGGGTCGCAAGTCCTTGAACGAAATCAAGGAAGTTCTGGCGTCCCGTGGTTTGTCTCTGGGCATGAAGCTGGAAAACTGGCCACCTGCTGGCCTGGAAAAATAATTTTGTCCAACGGGTGGGCTGAGACAGCCTGCCCGTTTTTTAACCGTAGTAAAAATAATTACCGGCCCGCGATAAGTTTGCTTATCGATAGAAGAGCTGGCATTTAAATCTGAAAGGAAATACCATGCGTCATCGTCACGGCTTACGTAAGCTGAATCGTACTTCTTCCCACCGTCTGGCAATGTTGCGCAACATGACAGTATCCCTGTTGCGTCACGAAGCCATCAAAACAACTTTGCCAAAAGCCAAAGAACTGCGCCGCGTTATCGAGCCGATTCTGACTTTGGGTAAAACAGACACACTGGCTAACAAGCGTCTGGCTTTCTCCCGTTTGCGCGACCGCGAAATGGTAGTCAAGCTGTTTGCTGAACTGGGCCCACGTTACGCAAATCGTAACGGAGGCTACCTGCGCATCCTGAAAATGGGTTTCCGCGTCGGCGACAATGCTCCTATGGCATACGTTGAGCTGCTGGACCGTCCAGAAGGCGTAGATGCAGCTGATGCACCAGTTGCTGAGTAATTAGCACTTGGGCATCATGCCCAGACTGCTCAAAGCTTAAAGAAGCCGTTCAGTGTAAACTGAACGGCTTCTTGCTTATTGGCGCGTGATAGATATGTACTTTTGGACATGCCTGAGGCCAAGCGCTGATGTAAGCTTAAAAACACGCTCAGGCAATATACTTGCAGGCATTTATTTTGCGATATGCTGTAATGCGCTTGTGCTACATCCGACCAAACATCATGCAGTTTTTATCAGGCGAATTGGCGCCGCCAGCGAACATGGAATAGCGATGGATGATGACAATCTGATCCTGGTATTAACTAACCTGCCAGACCGCGACATTGCCAAAAAACTGGCCAACCAGGTCGTCGCCGAAAAATTGGCTGCCTGCGTGAACATTTCTGCTGATATATTGTCCATCTACAACTGGGATGGTGAACAACAGGCTGACACTGAAGTTCAATTGATGATCAAGACCCGGCAAGCTTGCTATTCCAGGCTGGAAGCACTGATCATCGCCCAGCATCCCTATGACCTACCCGAAATAATAGCCATCCCCCTGGTGGCCGGATTGCCGGCTTATCTGGACTGGGTGAGAAAAGAAACCGAAACGCCATGAATGCCTCAACACCGCTGTTTTCTGCACCCATGCCAGCCAAGCCACAAAACTTCCAGATAGCACAGCTATGGCGTCTGTGTGCCCTGGTGTTGGCCTTGCTGTTCACATCCTTATTCTCACACTTCGCCAGCGCAGAAGACTTCCTCGACCCTGAAGTAGCATTTAAGGTATCTGCCAAAATGGCAGAGCCAGGTGTGGCCGAAGTGACTTTTACGATAGCAGACGGTTACTACCTGTATCGCGAACGTTTCAAGTTCAGTTCAGACGATGCCAAACTCGGCGATATTGTCATGCCAGCTGGCAAGGTCAAGTTTGACGAAACCTTCCAGAAAGAAGTCGAGACTTACCGCCATTCCCTGGTAGTCCGCATACCCATACAGGCAGCAGCAGATTTCACGCTAAAGATAGGTCGCCAGGGTTGTGCCGATGGCGGCCTGTGTTATCCGCCGTTGGAGACGCCGGTTAAATTGCAGGTAGCTGGCGCGAGCGCTGCAAGCACACAATCAGCAGCCAATGTGAGCACCGACTCTGCTGTCAACGCCGGTACAGAAAGCAATATCAAAGCCACAGAATCCAGTCATGATGAAGAGACCAGCAGTATCAGTGCGGCCTTGAAGAGTGGCAGGCTCGTCCTTATCCTGCCCTTGTTCCTGTTGCTGGGCCTTGGCTTGTCTTTCACTCCCTGCGTCTTGCCCATGGTGCCTATCCTGTCTTTCATCATCGTAGGTGAAGGCACGGGCATCAAACGTAGCCGTGGTTTTCTTCTGTCCTTGTGCTATGCCCTGGGTATGGCGCTGGTGTACACCGCACTTGGTATTGCCGCTGGACTGGTTGGTGAAGGTTTGTCGGCGACTCTGCAAAATCCCTGGGTACTCGGTGCGTTCGCCTTGTTGATGGTGATACTGTCACTGTCCATGTTCAATGTGTATCAATTGCAGGTGCCAGCCGCCTTGCAAACCAAGTTGACTCAGGCATCTGAAGGCCAGCGCAATGGCAAACTGGTAGGTGTGTTTTTCATGGGGGCTATTTCAGCCCTGATCGTCGGGCCTTGCGTGGCCGCACCACTGGCAGGCGCTCTGGTATATATCAGCCAGACCCGTGACGTTGTTGTCGGTGGCTCTGCCCTGTTTGCCATGGCGATGGGTATGAGCGTACCTTTGCTGCTGGTGGGCATCTCGGCTGGCAGCCTGTTGCCACGTGCAGGCATGTGGATGGAAAGTATCAAGCGTTTCTTTGGTGTCCTGATGCTGGCCATGGCCTTGTGGATGATCAGCCCAGTGATACCCGTCTGGTCACAAATGCTGGGTTGGGCTATCTTGCTGATCGCTTATGCCAGCTATCAATTATTCTTCCAGCGCAGCGGTATGTTTGCCAAGGCAGTATCTGTCATATTCTTCTTCCTGGGGGCTGTGCAACTGGTCGGTGTTGCCACAGGTGGCCGTGATGTATTTTCCCCTGTTGCCCACTTGTACGGCGGTAGTACCGAACACGTCAAATTCACCCGTATACGCAGCATTGCCGAACTTGATGCTGCCGTGGCGCAATCCAAGGGCAAGACGGTCATGCTGGATTTTTATGCAGACTGGTGTGTGTCGTGTAAAGAGATGGAAAAACTGACTTTCCCGGAAGCCAAGGTCAAGGCCAGGCTCGACAATATGCTGCTGTTGCAAGCTGATGTCACGGCTAACAATGCCGACGATAAAGCCTTGCTGAAACGCTTTGGCCTGTTTGGTCCGCCAGGCATTATTTTCTTTGATGCCCAAGGCAAAGAAATTTCAGGCCAGCGGGTTATCGGTTATCAGAATGCAGATAAATTCTTGCAATCGCTGAACCGTGCAGAAGGCAAATAAAGTATATTCAAAGAATATATAAGCATGCAACTAAACTGTCCTTGAGTAAGCAGGGTAGAGCGGCTATATTCGAGTTCTCGTTTCTTTTTGGAGAAAAAAATGACTTTGCGTTTAGGCGACATCGCCCCTGATTTCGAGCAAGATTCTTCTATTGGCCCTTTGAAATTTCATGAATGGGCAGGTAATTCCTGGGTAGTCTTGTTTTCTCATCCAGCTGACTTCACCCCGGTCTGCACGACAGAGCTGGGCCTGACTGCAAAGCTCAAGCCAGAGTTTGACAAGCGCAATGTAAAAGCAATCGCCTTGTCAGTCGATGGTGCAGAATCCCATCTGCAATGGATCAAGGATATTGAAGACACACAAAAAACGGTTGTCGGCTTTCCTATCGTTGCTGATGCTGACAAGAAAGTTGCAGCACTGTATGACATGATCCACCCTAACCAGTCTGAGACTGTTACGGTGCGTTCCTTATTCGTCATTGATCCGAACAAAAAAGTCCGCCTCATCATCACTTACCCGCTGACCACAGGCCGCAATTTTGATGAAGTCTTGCGCGTCATTGATGCCCTGCAATTGACGGATGGCTATACCGTTGCGACACCAGGCAACTGGCGTGATGGCGATGACGTTATCATCCCGTTGTCAGTCAAGGATGAAGAAGTCATCAAGCAAAAATACCCTAAAGGCTATACTGCTGCCCGCCCTTATCTGCGCGTCACACCACAGCCAAACAAATAAGTCATGCCTAGCGCATAAACAAAAGCCACGATTGATGCGTGGCTTTTGTTTTTCAGCGCGAAAAATAGAAACTATCGTGACGGCACGATCATTTCAGCATAGTCATACAAAGCACCCAGAATTTCTTCTGCTGCTTCATCTGCTGTTTCTGACAAAGTATCGATTTCATTGAAATACATCTCGACCGTCCTGGCATTGCCGACACCATCGAGCAAACGTGCTGCACGGTGTTCTTCCCAACTTTCTTGCTCTTCCATGCTCAGGCTGTCATGGAAGTTGCGGGCGCGGTAGCGGAACAATAATTCAGCCAGGCGCGGATCCTGGAAGCTGGTGCTGGCTTTGGCGAGCTGCACGCCATTCATACGGCGCAAATCATTCAAGAGGCGGCGGTCACCGGCACCGACAAAGCCACCGTACAAGTCTTCATCGACATCACTGGCGGCTGCCTCTGGGCGCGCATACACTTGTTCCCATATCGCCTTGGCAGCGTCAGGCAGCGAAGCAGCTTTTTCGGCGTGCTGCTGTACCAGAGCCATATCTATCTTCCAATGTTCAGCCATGGAAGCTGACAAGGTTTTTAAGTTGCCGATGACGATGGGTGATTTGTTGATATGTATGCTTTTCACAGGCAGGCGTTGCACGCCTTCAGGCAGGGCATCGCTCTTGCTGAACATGCGTAGCTGTATGGTCTCTGCATCCAGTCCTGCCAGCTCTGCCGGGTCATGGGTCAGGTCCCAGGCAATGACTTCATTCTTGTTCTTGGGGTGCATGGCTAATGGCCACATGACGGCCAGGCAGCCACGTTCTACCGGGAACATGCCCGACACATGCAAAAACGCTTTGTTCAAGACCGGCATATCGATTTCTGCCGCAACCTTGTCTTTCTTATGCAAGGCAAAGCAAAAGTCGAACAGCTTGGGCTGGCGCTCGCGTATCAGGCGCGCCAAAGCTATCGTGGCACGCACATCTGACAGCGCATCATGCGCTGCTTCATGCGCGATACCGTTGGCCTTGGTCAGGTGCTCAAGGCGAAAGCTGGGCTTGCCTTCATCATTCTTTGGCCAGTTGATACCCTCAGGGCGCAACGCATAACAGGTGCGTACCATGTCCATGATGTCCCAGCGGCCACAATTGTTTTGCCATTCGCGTGCATACGGGTCGATGAGGTTACGCCAGAACATGAAGCGGGTAATTTCATCATCAAAGCGTATGGTGTTATAGCCCACGCCTATAGTGCCGGTCTTGCCCAGTTCCTGTTCTATTTTTGCTGCAAATTCATGCTCAGGTATGCCGCGCTCAAGGCAGGTTTGTGGCGTGATATGGGTGATCAGGCAAGACTGCGGATCAGGCAAAAAATCATTGGCGGGCTGGCAGTACAGCATGACTGGTTTGCCTATCTCATTGAGTTCGGCATCCGTGCGTATGGCGGCAAATTGCGCAGGCCTGTCGCGGCGGGCAACTGCGCCAAAGGTTTCATAGTCATGCCAGAGAAAGGTATGTTCTTGCATTGGTATTTAAATGTGATTGTATGTTTTGAACTTGGAAAAATTTTGCGGTTTACTCTATCCTGCGGCTGGCCTGGTCTTGCAAATAGCGCTGGCTGCGGAAGTAAATCAACAAGAGCACGACGATGACACCCATCGCACCCATGGTGTACCAAAAGCCGGACGCGTGTTTGAGCAAAGGCATGACTTCAAAGTTCATGCCAAAAATACCTGTGATCAGTGTCAGTGGCATGAACAGAGCAGTAATGACAGTCAGGGTGCGCATGATTTCACTGGTTCTATGGGCCATCGCCGCAAAGTGGATTTGCACCGCTGATTCCAGCGATGCTTCGAGGCGGCGCGCGTGGTTCAATACGCGGCTGATATGTTCCATCACATCATTGGTGCGCACCAACAGCAAGTCCTTGGCGCGGCTATTGCCATCATGGGTATCGACGATATGGTCGCGCAATTCCTGCATGGCATCGCGCTGTTCTTCACACAGATTATCGAGCTTACGCAATTCCACGCGCGAATCCAGCAAGGCCAGCCAGTTATTGAAAGGCCGGCGTGGGTCCAGCAAGGCATGTTGCCAGCGGTCGAGCTGTTGGGTCAGCGGCTGGCGCAATTCCAGGTATTGATCAACCATGGCATTCAAGAGTCGCAACATCAGCTCTTCTGGTGAGGCTGGCAGGCGGCTGCCGTGGGTATTATTCTCTGCCCGCGATTTATAATCGAGCAGGCGCTGGCGTGCCAGTTCTACCGTGCGGCTCTGTGCCGGGCGTACTGTGATCAGGACATTTTGCATGAGCAAAAACGAGACAGGTGTGGTCGCCAGTTTATTCAATGCTGCAGGTATCTTGCGTTTCACGCCGTTCTTGTTGTCGCCATTCACTTCTGTCAGTGTCAGCTTGCGAAACACCACCAATTCATATTCTTCAGTCGCATCGAAGTAGGATGGGTGCGTGAGATTGCTGACATCCTTGAGATGCAATTCATAAATCTGTGTTCCCGTAATCGCTTCAACACGGTTGCGCCAGGCAATCGGGTCAGCTGCGACTTCTTCATGGCTGGCATCCAGCCATAAAAAACCGCCAGCATTGACCAGGGCTTCAGGCTTGTCAGGATTTTGCAGTGTCTGCGTATCGTTAATGTGGAAGATGTCCATGCGTCTTTTGTCGTGAAAAAATAAGCCAGAGTCCACCCAGTGAAATCAGGCAGGTGGCAGTCAGCAAGGCCTGCTCTGGCGTAGATAAGGCAAAGGAATAAAACCAGCTGGCAGTAAATAGGTTCATTATCAGGATGCACAGTATACGCACAGTCTCAGGCAGCAGATAAATACGGCCCCTTTCCATCAGTCCACCTATACACCACAGGCCCATGACCAGCCAGCTCACATAGATGGTGGCGTTTAGCGCACTGATGTTTTTATAGACCAGTAAAAAGTGAGTTGCTGCCTCCAGCAAGAGGATGAATTGCACTATGCAATACCAGGCCGTGGCCTTGCTCATGGACGGGTCATAAGCCAGCCTGTGAATATCAAATGTTGAAGGTGCAGATTGTGCCATGAGGTCAGCAGGACGCCAGCCCGGCGGGCGCAACCAGATCTGTAATTTATCTCGCCACCGTCGTGTATTCCATGCATCGCGCCAAACCTGTTCATACACTTCCAGATTGGCCCACAAGGGGTTCCAGCTACGCAAGGGCTTACGCGTTCCATACACGATGTCGACATGATCACGCTCTTCGATGAACGTCCCAAACAACCTGTCCCAGATCACGAGTATGCCGCCAAAGTTTTTGTCCAGATACATGTCATTGACAGCATGATGGACACGGTGATTCGATGGCGACACAAACACGCGGTCAAACCAGCCCAGCTTGCCTATCTGCTCGGTATGCACCCAGAACTGGTACAGCAAATCGATGAGGGCAACTGCAATAAATACATCGAGCGGAAAGCCTATCAGGGCCATCGGTAAATAAAAAATCCAGCCAAACAAAGGTCCGGTACTGGTTTGCCGTAATGCCGTACTCAGATTGTATTGTTCACTCTGGTGATGCACGACATGGGCTGCCCATAACAGATTGGTCTGGTGTCCCATCCTGTGCAACCAGTAATATAAAAAGTCATAGAGCAGCAGCGCGGCTATCCACACCCAGACACTGTCTGATGGCAGACTGAACAGTGACAGATACTTGAGCACCAGCGCATACATGCCTATCGAAAACAACTTGGAAAATGCCCCTATGATCTGGCTCATGACACCGAGGCTCAGGCTATTGAGCGAATCATTCATACGGTACAAATGACGTTGGCGTTTGCGCGCGACTATAAACTCAAGAGCGATCAGGATGAAAAAAACCGGGCTGGCAAAGGTAATGATTTTTTCATGCATGATCCTGGCCTTATTCAGTAGGGGATGACGTGACCGAAGCTGCAATCAGCCACAGCGCCAGATAATAGCTGCTGAGGATGAGGAGAGGAGAATGCGTAATAGGCGTGTAGAAGCGGTTGTAAGCCAGCAGGGTATCAGACAGCATGAAGCACAGGCCGCCAATCAATGCGAGACGACCAGACAGGCTGCGCAACTGCAAGCCACGACTGATGGCTTGCGCTGTCATGCAAAGTAGCAGGCAGACATAGGCGACAACAGGGATTTGCAAAGCCGCTGGCAAACCCGGCCAGAGTATCACCAGGTTAATGATGCCAAGGGCAGCGATACCGGCAAAAGCCAGAGGCTTACCAGCAAAGCGGCTGTCGCTGATGAGTGCTCGCAAGAAGCAGATATGCGCCAGCAAAAAACTCAGCAGGCCACATAAAAAACCATGGCGAAATACTGTGCCAGGTAACATCAAAAAGATGTCGCCAATCAACGAACAGATGATGCCAATCAGTATGGCGGTTTGATAGGTGCGACTGACGACAGGCTTACTTCGCCATGCAAAAAAGAAGATGGCGAGTGTTGTCAGCGGTTTGAAAATATAGTGCAGATATTGCGCACTGCCTATCTCTTTCCCCCATTCAGCACCGGCAATTGCCAGCGCAGCAAAAATGAAAATGAAGACAGCACGCAACATCGCAGGCATGGCAATATCAGCCAGTGTGTTTCAGCAGACGCGCAACATCGCGGGCGAAATACGTCAGGACACCATCGGCACCAGCACGCTTGAATGCCAGCATGGATTCCATCATGGTCTTGTTATGATCTAGCCAGCCATTTTGCGCTGCCGCCTTGATCATCGCATATTCACCACTAACCTGATAAGCAAAGGTCGGCACCTTGAATTCATCCTTGACCCTGCGCACGATATCCAGATAAGGCATACCAGGTTTGACCATGACCATGTCAGCACCTTCGGCCAGGTCCAGTGCCACTTCGCGCAGCGCTTCATCGCTATTCGCCGGGTCCATCTGGTAATTGGCTTTATCGCTTTTGCCCAGGTTGGCGGCGGAACCTACTGCTTCACGGAAAGGACCGTAAAAAGCAGACGCATATTTGGCCGAGTAAGCCATGATGCGGGTGTGGATGAAATTATTCGCTTCCAGCGCATGACGTATCGCGCCTATACGGCCATCCATCATATCGCTGGGGGCAACAATATCAACACCGGCTTCTGCCTGCACCAGTGCCTGGCGTACCAGCATGGCAGTGGTTTCATCATTAAGGACATAGCCGTCAGCATTCAACAAACCATCCTGTCCATGACTGGTGTAAGGGTCCAGTGCCACATCAGTCAGCACACCCAGTTCAGGGAAGCGGTTTTTCAGTTCGCGCACTGCGCGAGGGATCAACCCTTTTGGGTTGGTCGCTTCTATGCCATCCGGTGTTTTTAATTGCGGGTTGATGGCAGGGAATAGCGCCAGCACCGGTATGCCCAGGGCAACGCAATCTTCTGCCACACCCATCAGCAAATCTATCGTTACTCTTTCCACGCCAGGCATGGATGAAACTTTTTCACTTTGATTGACACCGTCGATGACAAAAACCGGGTAAATCAAATCAGATGCAGTCACCGCGTTTTCACGCATGAGTGCGCGGGAAAACGCATCTTTACGCATGCGGCGCATACGGATGGCAGGGAAATGTGCAGAAGGGTGGGATGGCTTGGTGTATGACATAGACAGATGACAATCAATGAAAAGAATTTTATGCAGGTTAATGAAACTTTTTTTAAGTTGCAACATCTTAATGCACAGGTTGGATCAACTCCATGCCTACCGCTTCTCCTCCCTGAGCGGGCACCGTGCGTCCCTATTCGTAACGGTGTTATTACCCCGGCAAAAAGACTAACTTTGCCGGGGTTTTTTTATTCTGCGTCAGCCGGCTTGTTTGCCTGGGCTTCTGCAGGTGCGTTCGCTGTATCTGCGTTGGCGTCTGTATTCGTATTTACATAGGCCTCTGAATCTGTTTCACCGGCAGTATCACCAGTATCAACGATAGGGTCTCTATCCAGGCCGACCAGACGTTGCACTGCTGCATCGGCTTCTTCTATACCTATGCGTTTCAGGGCAGAAAATAATTGCAGGCTGAAAGGGAAGAGCGGGCCTTCATCATCCACGTAACTGTCGAGTACCGCCTTGGCTTTGCGCAAGGCATCAGTACATTCGCTGCGGTTAAGTTTGTCTGCCTTGGTCAAAATGCAATGGATAGGGCGGCCAGTTGGCGCAAACCATTCCAGCATCTGTATATCCAGGTCAGTGAATGGACGGCGCGCATCCATGATCAGCACCAGAGCGGCCAGTTGCGTGCGTCTTTGTACATAGGCACCGAGTAACTGGTTCCAGTGTTGCTTGGCGGCACCTGGTACCTCCGCATAGCCATAGCCCGGCAAATCGACTAGCAGGGCGCGGATTTCATCGACCCTGGTTTCATCCTTGCGGTGCTGGCCCACATGGGCGCCACCAATGGAAAAATAATTAATATGTTGTGTGCGGCCCGGTGTTTTTGAGGCAAAACAGAGTTTTTTCTGATTACACAGGGTATTGATAGCGGTCGATTTGCCAGCGTTGGAACGGCCAGCGAAAGCGATTTCGGGCACGTGGGTGCGCGGGAGATCGCGCAGATGATTCACCGTAGTGAAGAAGCGGGCTTGCCAGAGGATAGACATAGAGGAAAGGAATAATGGAAAAATGCAACATAAGGCAGTAAAAACGCCCGAAAGCTATTGTACAATAAGGGGTTAGGTCTTGGGCAGCGATTAAAACCATGTCCACATGCCAGTTTTGTACGTATTTCGTTGCAAAAAAGAGCCTTTTTACGTATCAACTCGCTGCAATATGTCGCCAATAGGGCAGATTTCTATTATTTAGTCTCAGGGTGTTTGAATGAACCGTGCTTTCTTATCGTTGTCTAAGTCCATCAGCGTCGCAGTCCTGGCGGTATCGTCTTTTGCCTCTTCGGTCCATGCTAATGAAGTAGCCAAGCCAGCCAAGGCCGACCCAGCCAAAGGCGAAGCACTGTATACCAATGGCGACGCAGCCCGCGGCATTACTGCCTGCGTATCCTGCCATGGCGCAGCCGGTAATTCCACCATTGCCGCCAATCCTAAACTGTCTGCCCAGCATGAGGCTTATCTGGTCAAGCAACTGACAGATTTTACGGGTGATACGCGCAAAAATGCCATCATGACCACCTTTGCCAAGGCCATGACAGCAGATGATATAAAAAACGTTTCCGCTTACCTGTCTACGCAAAAATCCAAACCAGGCACAGCAAAAAACAAGGATATCGTTGAACTGGGCAAGCAAATCTATCGCGGTGGTATCGCTGAGAAAAATGTTCCAGCCTGTGCTGGCTGTCATAGCCCGAATGGTGCTGGTATCCCAGCACAATTCCCACGCATCGCTGGGCAACATCAGGACTACACGATTGCCCAGTTGACTGGCTTCCAGAACGGTTCCCGCAAGGACGGCGCAAAAATCACCGGTGCCCGCCAAAACAGCGCGCAGATGATGACGATAGCCAAGAAAATGTCTGAAGACGAAATTAAAGCTGTTGCAGACTACGTCGCTGGTCTGAAGTAATACATCAGGTAAAGTATTTGAGGAGGGGGTGGCAATAGCCATCCCCTTTTTTCATGATGGATGTCTGTGTAGGGCCATTACATGTAATGAGCCAGATTTTAATGAAGCGTGTACTATTCGTTGCGCCCGGATATTGATATAAAACACTTCCTGGCAAGGATGTTTCTTTTAACATCTGCAGCAAGCATTTTGCGCAAGCATCATCTGTCATATCCCAAGTAATAAGCAGAGAGTATGGAAAACAAGATAGAAGGCGATCAGCCTGCAGATACTGGCGGCATACAGCTGCAAACCCGGCGCGCCTGGCTGGCAGACGCGGTTGAATTACTGTCTTCCATGCGTTTTGCCATCAGCTTGTTATCACTGATCGCGATTGCCTCAGTGATAGGCACGGTGCTCGTGCAAAATGAGCCCATGCCTAACTATGTAAACAAGTTTGGCCCTTTCTGGTTTGAGATTTACAGCAAACTCGGCCTGTATGCCGTGTATTCAGCCTGGTGGTTCTTGCTCATCATGACTTTCCTGGTCATCTCGACTTCATTGTGCGTGATACGCAATGCGCCGAAGATGATCAAAGACATGCGTAGCTGGCGCGATAATGTGCGTGAACAATCCTTGCGCAATTTCCATCATCGTTCTGAGTGGCAAAGCAGCAATGGCCGGGGTAAAGTGACTGAGCAGATACTGGCCCATCTGGCACGTGTCGGTTACCGTTTCAAGCTGGTTGAAAAACAAGGCGCAACCCTGATCGCCGCCAAACAGGGCGCGGCAAATAAATGGGGCTATATCTTTGCCCATAGTGCGATTGTCATCATTTGTGTGGGCGGTCTGCTGGATTCTGAGCTACCTATCCGCTTTCAGAAATGGTTCATGGGCAAGGTCGCTTATGAAGGTGCTGGCCTGATTTCCCAAATACCTGAACAGCACCGCCTGTCCTTGGCCAACCCTACCTTCCGTGGTAATGCCATGATACCGGAAGGGGCTAGCAGCAGTACTGCTATTTTGCCGCAGGCGGATGGTGTGTTGATACAAGACTTGCCGTTCACTATCAAGCTGAAAAAATTTACTATCGATTTTTATTCTACCGGCATGCCCAAGTTATTTGCCAGCGATGTGGAGGTCACTGACCATGAAACTGGTAAATCCTTTGCTTCTACCATCAAGGTCAATGAACCTTTGATTTACAAGGGGATTTCGATCTATCAGTCGAGTTTTGATGATGGTGGTAGCCGTTTGCGCGTTAAGTCATACCCTATGCAGGGGGCTGACAACGGCACCACCGAACTGAGCGGGATCGTCAAAGAGAGTACGCCACTTCCTCTGCGAGAGGATGATGGCTCTACGATAGAGTGGGTGGAGTTCAAGCTTTACAATGTCGAAAATATGGCACGTAATGGAAGTGACGTCAGGGCGGTCAATCCCAACCAGACCCTTAACGAAAAATTCACGGCTGACCTGGACAAGCACCTGGGCTCTGCCGCCAAGAACGCCAATAATAAAGATTTCAAGAATGTCGGCCCCAGCCTGCAATATAAATTGCGGGATAAAACTGGCCAGGCCAGGGAGTTTCATAACTACATGCAGCCCGTTGAGATCAATGGTGATTACATGATTTTGGCTGGCACGCGCGATTCACCAGGCGACGCCTTCCGCTATCTGCGTATTCCTGCTGATGATGAGGACAGTATCAAAGACTGGATGCGTTTGCGTGCCGCAGTGCAAAATCCTGAAATGCGTGCCCAGGCTGTAACGCGCTTCGCCGAGAATGCATTAAAAAGAAATCAATCCAGTGGTGCGAAAAAATCTGATTTGTGGGCAACTTCTGCGAAGATCAGTCTGGAGGCTTTCGCCGGAGATGATAAATTATCCGGTCTGAATGCTATTTCCAAATTGCTGGAAAAAGTCCCGCAGGCAGAACAAGAGAAGGTCGCCCAAGGTTTTATCAAGGTCTTGAACGGCACCATGTGGGAGTTGTGGATGGTGGCTCGCGAAAAAGAGGGTTTGCCCACTTTTGAGCTGGATGAAAAACATGCCCGCTTCCTGCAATTGGCGATAGGTGCGTTGTCTGACGCCACTTTCTACGGCGCGCCTGTGTATCTGCAACTCACCGGTTTTGATGAGGTCAAGGCATCCGTATTGCAGGTCACGCGTTCACCGGGCAAAAATGTGGTGTATCTTGGCAGCCTGTTTCTGGTCATAGGCGTGTTTTCCATGTTCTATATCCGTGAGCGCCGTCTGTGGGTATGGATCAAGGATAATGACTTGGGGGCACATGCACTGATGGCACTGAGTTCCCAGCGCAAGACACTGGATTTTGAAAAAGAATTTGAGCAATTGAAATTGCATTTACAGCAACTGAGTACGCAAGCCGGGCCGGAGAGTCAGGCAGCGCAGGCAGAACAGGCAGCACAGGCAGCGTCTGCAGATGCACCACGAAATGCAGAGTAATCGACTACACTATGAAGCAGTTGGCCTGATGGCCCGAGCATCTGGGGAAATATGATGGAAATTACGCAGAATTACACGCCCTATCAGGGCTTCTTTAAGCGCCTGTCTATCGCTGACTGGCTGTATGCTGTGGCCTTGTGCATGGCATCCTTGTTTGCTCTGAGCCGTTTTGGTGCCTACATGGATATTTATGAAAAAGGCATAGTCGTCCTCGCTGCGCCGACTTTTGCATGGCTGGGCTGGCACTGGAAACCGATACGTGTGTTGCTGGTGATACTGACAGTATTGAGCCTGCTGACTATACAGATGTACGGCGGCTCGCTGGAGATGGCGAACAAGAAATTTTTCCTGAAATACCTGTTATCCAGTCAGTCGGCGATTCTGTGGATGAGTACCCTGTTTGTACTTTCCACCCTGTTTTACTGGGGCGGCCTGATTGCGCGTTCTGATTTTGGTGCTTCAGTCGGTTCGGTTCTGTGCTGGTCTGCGGTCGTCATGGGTTTTACCGGCATGCTGGTGCGTTGGTATGAGTCTTATCTGATCGGTGCGGATGTCGGCCATATCCCGGTATCCAACCTGTATGAAGTGTTCATTCTGTTTGCCATGATTACGGCATTGTTCTATTTGTACTACGAACAGCAATACCGTACCCGCCAGCTGGGCCCTTTCGTGATGTTGGTGATTACCGCCGCAGTTGGCTTTTTGCTGTGGTATATGTTCAGCCGCGAAGCTGCAGAGATTCAACCCTTGTTGCCAGCCTTGCAAAGCTGGTGGATGAAGATACATGTGCCAGCCAATTTTATCGGTTACGGTACATTCTCGCTGGCTGCGATGGTGTCGATCGCCTACTTGCTCAAGTCCAAAGGCTATCTGGTTGATCGCTTGCCGGCGCTGGAAGTACTGGATGATGTCATGTACAAGGCGATTGCCGTCGGTTTTGCCTTCTTCACGATTGCGACTATCCTTGGTGCACTGTGGGCTGCCGATGCCTGGGGTGGCTACTGGTCATGGGACCCTAAAGAAACCTGGGCGCTGATCGTCTGGCTCAATTATGCCGCCTGGCTGCATATGCGCCTCATGAAAGGTCTGCGCGGGCAGGTCGCGGCCTGGTGGGCGCTGGTAGGTTTATTGGTGACTACCTTCGCTTTCCTGGGCGTGAACATGTTCTTGTCTGGCCTGCATTCTTACGGCAAGCTATAAATATCTCTCTTCAATTTGTAAGGATTAGCAGGAAACTCCGACTCATGAGAAACTAGGGCGTAATAGCGATGTCAAATTGCTGTTGCGCCATATTCAACCACGGAGTCCACCATGCTGATCAAACGTAGTCCTAATGGCATAGACTTGCCTTTCTCTTCTGAAATCACTCCGCGCGCTGTGTTTGACGCGCGCCGTGATTTTATCCGCAAGATGGCATTGGGTTCCATCGCTGGCACAACCCTGTTTGAAATGGCCAACCGCGCCGCTTTTGCCCAGAACCCTGGCGCGCAAAAACTGGCTGCAAATCCGAATTCTGCCTATGCGTTGATGGAAAAGCATACCGCCTACAAGGACGCGACGACCTACAATAATTTCTATGAGTTCGGTACCGACAAGGCCGACCCGGCAGTGACTGCTCACACACTCAAGCCGCGCCCTTGGTCTGTCAGCATAGAAGGTGAAGTCAAAAAGCCGATGACGCTGGACCTCGACAGTCTCATGAAACTGGCGCCTATGGAAGAACGCATTTATCGCCTGCGCTGTGTTGAGGGCTGGTCCATGGTGATACCCTGGGCAGGTTATTCACTGTCCAACCTCATCAAAAAAGTTGAACCTACGGGTAATGCCAAATATATAGAATTCGTCACACTCGATGACAAGAAGCAAATGCCAGGCTTGCGCAGCCCTGTGTTGCAATGGCCTTATGTAGAAGGTCTGCGCATGGATGAGGCAAATCATCCGCTGGCCTTGCTGACCTTTGGCATGTACGGCGAAGTCTTGCCTAATCAAAATGGTGCGCCAGTGCGCATGGTCTTGCCTTGGAAGTATGGTTTTAAATCTGCCAAGTCCATCGTCAAGATACGCTTCGTCAAGGAGCAGCCACGTACCGCCTGGAACCTGGCGGCAGCCAATGAATATGGTTTTTATTCGAACGTGAACCCTGAGGTTGATCACCCGCGCTGGTCGCAGGCGACTGAGCGCCGCATCGGTGAAGATGGTCTGTTTGCCCGCAAACGCAAGACCCTGATGTTCAATGGCTATAGCGAAGTGGCGTCTCTCTATTCAGGCATGGACTTGAAGAAGTTTTTCTAGGATAGACGCCCTCATGTTGCTCACCAATAAGCAGGTTTCCCAGTTCAAGATAGTCTTGTTTATTCTGGCATTGTTGCCGTTTATCCGGCTGGTCAGTTTTGTATTTCTGGATAAGCTGGGCGCCAACCCCGTTGAATTTATCACCCGTAATACGGGTGACTGGACCCTGTATTTCCTGTGCATGACTTTGGCTGTGACGCCTTTGCGCAAGCTCTTGCACATGCCCTGGCTAATCCGGTGTCGCCGCATGTTGGGGGTATATACTTTTTTTTACGCCTTCCTGCATTTCATGACTTTTTTGTGGTTCGACCACTTTTTTGATGTGGCTGAGATGTGGAAGGATGTCATCAAGCGCCCCTTCATCACCGTCGGCTTCATTGCCTTTGTCTTGCTGATCCCTCTGGCTGTGACCAGCACCAATGGCATGATCAAACGCCTCGGTGGCAAGCGCTGGCAGTGGTTACATAAGTTGATTTACCTGATCGCACCGCTGGGCGTACTTCATTATTTTTGGATGAAGGCCGGCAAGCATGACTTTTCGCAGCCGGTATTGTTTGGCCTCATCGTTGCCGCTCTGCTCATGATACGTCTTTGGTGGCGCTGGTCTGGCCGTGACACAGTGCTTGTGACGGGAGCCTGAGTCCTGTGCAGTTCGTCCACTTTGCATGTTGCGGGCGCACATTGATCTTGTTTTACAGCGCATATTTCTTCTTGGCATAATCGCGTTTTTGAAGAATGCGGGCACAGACCCGCTCATTGCGTAAAACATGGAAGACTATTTACTCGAAAAAAAGACGGTTGCGACACTTACCCAGCGTGTCGCGGTTGGCACCCTGGGTTTGATAGGCTGGCGCGTACGGTACCGCCCCTTGCCCGGGCCGCGTGGTGTCATCATTGTTTATCCCCATACTTCAAACTGGGATTTTGTCGTCGGTGTCCTGGTCAAGCTGGCGATAGGCATGCCTTTTCATTTCATTGCCAAATCCACTTTGTTTGAGGGCTTGACTGGTGCCACCATAGGCCGTCTGGTACGTTACCTTGGTGGTGAGCCGGTAGAGCGCGGTGTATCAAGCGGGACAATCGCCCGCCTGGCAGAAAAAATCAATCGATCGGACTGGTACTGGATGGCGATTACGCCTGAGGGAACACGTAGCAAGAAGCCGTATTGGCGCAGCGGTTTTTATCATATTGCCACTACGGCAAAAGTACCTTTAGGCTGCGCCCGCTTTGACTTTGCCAGGCGAGAAGTCACACTGGTCGATTACCTGACACTGACAGGTGAGCAGGCACAGGATCTGGCCAGTATTGCTGCTGTATATCAAGGTGTGCAAGGCTGCCGCCCTGAGCAGGCTGGCCCTATCGTTTTTCGCCCTGAGGATGGCAATACTTAGGGTGGCAATGCTCAGGGCTGAGCTGGCGTGTTGTTTGTGCTGACAGGTGCAGGCTTGGCTGGCATGACCAGGGGGCCTTTCTGGCCGCAAGCCGTCAATAAAGACATGATGAAAAATAGGCTAATCAGTTTGCGCATCTTGTATTCCCTGAACACCGTATAGAATGGCGTTTTTACATATAAAGACGCTGGAGTGTAGCATGACTGAATCTGAATTCCTGGTACTGGCAGATACTTGCTTGCAGCAAGTTGAGGAATTATTCGAACTAGCCTTTGAAAACGATGAATACGATGTCGAATGCAGCCGTAGCGGCAATGTGCTGACGGTGGAATTTATCGATACCAACTCAAAAATCATCATCAATAGCCAGGCACCGATGCAAGAGATGTGGGTGGCTGCGCGCAGTGGTGGTTTCCACTATAAGTATGATGGCCAGCACTGGCTTAATACACGCGATGGATCGGAGTTGTTTGCAACCTTGTCCCGCGTGGCGCAAGAACAAGGTCACTGAACAAGCTTATAAGGCTATTCTTCTATGATACTTATCGGTGGTGCCAGGGTACTCACACCTGATCCTGGTGGGTTTTCAGCGTAATAATAATCGCCGTCAGCAGCAATAATGCCTTTTGGTACTGGCCTTTCTTCTATCGGGAATTCTTTCAGGATTTTTTGCATATAGCCTATCCAGATAGGCAAGGCCAGGCCACCGCCGGTTTCTTTATTGCCGAGGTTTCTTGGCTGATCAAAGCCTATCCACGCTATGCCAACGACCTTAGACTGATAACCGGCAAACCAGGCATCAAAAGAATCATTGGTGGTACCTGTCTTACCGGCAATATCAGGACGTTTCAAGATCAATGCCTTGGTCGCAGTTCCCATCTTCACCACGTCACGCATCATGCTGTCCATCAGGAAGGCATTGCGCTCATCGATGACGCGATTGGCTTCATTACCCGCCATGTCAGGTTTGGTCTGCACCAATACCTGGCCATAGCTGTCGGTAATCTTGGAAATCAGGTAAGGGTTGACCTTGTAACCACCATTGGCAAATACGGCATAGGCACCGGCCATTTGCAGAGGGGTGACCGCGCCAGCACCCAGGGCCAGGGTCAGGTAAGGCGGGTTTTTCTCAGGCAAAAAGCCAAAACGGTTGGTATATTCCTGCCCGTATTTCGCGCCTATCTTGTGCAGGATGCGGATGGAAATCATGTTTTTGGACTTGGTCAAGCCACGACGCATGGTCATCGGGCCTTCATACTTGCCATCATAATTCTTGGGTTCCCAGGCCTGACCACCGGTCTGCCCCGCATCAAAGCTGATCGGCTCATCATTGATGATGGTCGATGGCGACAGGCCTTTTTCCAGCGAAGCTGAATAAATGAAGGGTTTGAAACTGGAACCGGGCTGGCGCCATGCCTGGGTCACATGGTTGAATTTGTTGAGGTTATAGTCAAAACCACCGACCAGGGCGCGGATCGCTCCATCGGTGGTGTTCGCCGCCACAAAGGCCGATTGCACTTCAGGCATCTGGGTAATGCTCCAGCTTTTGCCTTCCAATACCACACGTATCACGGCACCGCGTTGTATGCGCTTGTTAGCCGGTGTTTTGGCCGACAGGCCGCTGGCGGCAAAAGTCAGGCCAGTATCTTCGATACGGATTTCTTCTCCCGATGACAAGACTGCGCGTACCAGTTTCGGTGTCGCTTCCAGTACCATCGCTACCTGCAAGTCATCGCTGTCAGTATGCTCTGCCAGCTCTTTTTCTATGGCGTCTTCGGCAGCTTCCTTGCCTTCGGGTATGGTGATGATGGCTTCCGGACCACGATAGCCATGACGTTTTTCGTAATCCATGACGCCACGGCGTAAAGACAAATAAGCAGTGTCCTGATCAGTCTTGGTAATCGTCGTGTAAACATTCAGGCCGCGGGTATAGGTTTCTTCCTTGAATTGCTCATATACCAACTGACGCGCCATTTCTGCAACATATTCGGCGTGGATGCCAAATTCATTGCTATTGGTTTTGGTGATCAGTTCTTCATTCTTGGCTTGTTCGTATTGTGCTTCGGTGATGTAGCCAAGATTGCGCATCCTTTGCAGGATATATTGCTGCCTGACTGTTGCGCGCTTGGGATTGGCGACCGGATTATAGGCAGAGGGAGCTTTTGGCAAACCGGCCAGCATCGCCGCTTCGGCTATCGTCACATCTTTCAAGTCTTTGCCAAAATAGATTTGTGCGGCAGAAGAAAAGCCATAAGCACGCTGACCCAGATAAATCTGGTTCATATAAATTTCCAGAATCTGATCCTTGCTGAGATTTTGTTCTATCTTCCAGGCCAGCAGGATTTCATAAATCTTGCGCTTGAAGGTTTGCTCGCTGGACAGGAAGAAATTCCTGGCGACCTGCTGGGTAATGGTAGAGGCACCCTGTTTGGCGCCACCAGTCAGATTGTGTATCGTTGCCCTGGTAATACCCTGGTAATCGACGCCGCCATGCTCATAAAAGCGGTCATCCTCAATCGCCAGCACGGCTTTTTTCATGATCTCAGGAATGTCCTTGAAGCGCACGACATTGCGTCGTTCCTCGCCAAATTCAGCAATGAGCATATTGTCTGCCGAGAACACCCGCAGTGGCATTTTCGGTTTGTAACTGGTAATGGAATCCAGTTCAGGCAGATTTGGATAAGCCATTGTAAGTGCAAAACCAATAATTAATACTCCTGCTACAACTAATCCGAATAAAACTCCCGCAGTTCCGAGTACAATGCGGGCGAAAAGCTTTCCAGCACTGCGCTTTTGTGGCTCAGGTTGATTGTCGGGTTCTTTGTTTTGCTCTGACATAGGGGCTAATTGTAAATAAGGCAGCGCACATTATAGCTGTCTTCGGTGAGCATTAGACTGTCAGCAGATAAGCGGATTTGTAAGCAAATTTTCAGAATATTCATAATATACGTGGATATTTGGCAACGCATAAGGGTAGTGCTGCGCGGAAATTGCTTTACCAATGCCAGTCTTATTGCTAGGATTTCATGTAAGCTTGGATAATTGTCTTGTAAATAGCGGTTTTTAAAGGCAATTTACTTTTGGCAATATAATGTTTCGCACATGTAATTTTGTGTAAATTGAAATGATGATGTAATCGTGAGGGGATATTCTTGGCTTTAGATCTGGCTTCGTTGCTCGGCAGAAAAAATCCGCCACTATTTGGTCTGGATATCAGTTCTCTCGATATCAAGCTTGTTGAACTTTCGGAAGGAAGCAACAAGTCCTATCGACTTGAGCGCTATGCCTCAGAACCACTGCCAAAAGGCGCGGTGCTGGATGGCAATATCGAGAATATTGAACAAG
Organism: Undibacterium sp. Tian12W; assembly: GCF_049339405.1. Taxonomy (NCBI): domain Bacteria; kingdom Pseudomonadati; phylum Pseudomonadota; class Betaproteobacteria; order Burkholderiales; family Oxalobacteraceae; genus Undibacterium; species Undibacterium sp. Tian12W. The sequence goes on along the minus strand of NZ_JBMPPK010000005.1, from coordinate 11,361 downwards.
TGACCGAGGCAGTCCGCAAACTCGTGAAGAAAAGCGGAACCTCGGCAAAAAACGTAGCAATGGCAATGCCGGCATCTGCCGTCATTACAAAAAAAATTATACTCGCCGGTACTCTGACCGAACAGGCACTCGAAGTGCAGGTTGAGTCAGAGGCAAGTCAGTACATACCTTTCTCCATGGATGAAGTCAGCCTGGATTTCTGTGTGCTGGGGCCGGCGGCCAATGCGGAAGAAGATATAGAAGTGATGCTCGCTGCGTCCAGAAAAGAAAAAATTGAAGATCGCGTAGCCATCATACAGGCAGCGGGTTTGCAAGCCAAAGTCATGGATATTGAATCCTATGCTGCGCGTGCTGCTGTTTCACGTCTGGTCGATCAGCAGGCCAATGGCGGCAAGGATCAGATCTACGCTATTTTCCAGATAGGCTCCAAGCGCACTTATATTTTTATCATGCTCAATGGTGAAGTCATTTATGAGCGTGAGCAGCAGTTTGGTGGCGCCCAACTGACCCAGGATATCGTCAGGAATTATGGCTTGTCCATAGAAGAAGCAGAGCAGAAAAAGAAAAATGGTGATCTGCCTGACACCTATGAAATGGAATTGCTTGAACCTTTCCTGGAAAGTGCGGCGCTGGAAGTAACGCGCGCCATACAGTTCTTCTTCACTTCCACCCCTTTTACGCGGGTAGATCAGATTTATCTGTCTGGTGGTTGTGCGGTGATATCCGGTCTGGTCGATATTATTGCTGAACGCACCAAGATTTCTACGGCAGTGGTCAGCCCGTTCAAGGGCATGGAACTGGGTTCGGGCGTCAATGAAAAAGCTTTGCGCAATGATGCTCCGGCTTACATGGTTGCCTGTGGTCTGGCATTACGGAGATTTGGCTGATGATCAAGATTAATCTCCTGCCGCACAGGGAAGAAAAGCGCAAGCAGCTCAAGAGTGATTTTTATGGTCTGTTGTTATTGGCCGCGATAGCTGGTGCTCTGGTGGTGGTGGTGGTGAGTGCTTACTTTGGGCGTGAGCTGTCAATTCAGAATGATAAGAACGACTTTATCAAGAAAGAGATTGTCCAGCTTGATGAGCGCATCAAGGAAATCGCTACGCTAAGGCAGGAAATTGATGGTTTGAAAGCACGCCAGCAAGCCGTTGAGGATTTGCAGGGAGATCGTAATCAGCCCGTATATTTGCTTGATGAACTGGTCAAGCTGACACCTGAAGGGGTTTACCTCAAGCAATTGAATCAGGATGGTCAGAAGGTTACCTTGGCTGGTTACGCACAATCCCAGGACAGGGTCGCTGAATTTATTCGTAACCTGGGTAATAAATCGGATTGGATGTTCAAGCCAGAATTGAATGACATTCACTCAACCGGTTTGGGACAGGGCAGGGATGCAAAGAAAGTATTTGAGTTTAAGGTGAATGCAGGTATCAAGCGTCCGCGTGAAAGAGAAGAGGCAGCTTCGCAAGCCGCCGCCTCGGCCGCTGCCGCTACTGCTACACCTGGTTCTGTTGCTCCTGCTGTGCCAGCGCCTGCTTCGTCAGCCGCCAGTGCAGCCTCAAAACCTTAGTGTGTGATTATTTATGCAATGCAACGGAAGATTGTAAATGGCGATTAATCTGAATGAAGTTGGCCAGTCTTTAAGCGCCCAATTTCAAGGCTTGAATGGACTGCACCCTGGCTTGTGGCCAGTTGCGCCCCGCATGGCGTCTGCTTTGGGCGTCTTGATTGTGGTGGTTGCACTGGGTTGGTATGGTCAATGGGATGGCCAGATGACGGCCATAGAAACAGGTCAGGCTGAAGAGGTCAAACTCCGGGGCGAATACAAACAAAAGCTGCAGCAGGCGATTAATCTGGACGCCCTGAAAGAGCAACGCAAGCTGGTGCAACAATATGTTGCTACTATGGAGAAGCAATTGCCTAGCCAGGCAGAAATGGCGGCTTTGCTGGCCGATATCAATCAGGCTGGTCAGGGTCGTGGATTGGCGTTTGACTCTTTTGTACCGGGTTTGCCAGCAGTTAAAGATTATTATGCAGAGTTGCCGATTGCCATCAAGATTCAGGGCAATTATCACGACCTCGGACAATTTGTCGCAGACATCGCGAAATTGCCAAGGATTGTTACCTTGAATAATTTGAATATTACCCGTGCTACGGATGGCAACCTGATACTTGATGTGACAGCCAAGACATTCCGCTATTTGAACAGAGATGAAGTTCTTGATCAGGCTGAGAAGAAGAAGAAGGAGCCTAAAAAATGAAGAACATCGTCATTAAGCCGACGCTTTGTTTATTCCTGGCGCTTTCCTTATCTGCTTGCGGCGATAGCCAGGAAACAGAATTGCGTGCCTGGATGGCCGCAGAGAAAAGCCAGGCAAAAGCAGTGATTCCCAAAATCAGTCCCCCCAAAGTTTACGTACCGTTTGCTTATGGTGGTAAAGAGAGTACAGAACCATTTGATCCCGCCAAATTACTTTTGGTGCTTGCACGTCTGAAGGCAGAGTCCAGCAATGGTCTCAAACCTGACCTGACCAGACCAAGGGAGGCGCTGGAGTCGTTTCCCATGGATAGTCTCAAGATGGTGGGCACGATAGAAAAAAACAAGCTGGTTTATGCCCTCGTACAAGTAGATAAGACTGTGTATCAAGCCAAACTCGGATCCTATCTGGGTCAGAATTTTGGCATGGTTACAAAAATTTCGGAGAATGAAATCGAAATCAAGGAAACAGTTCAGGATGCTGCGGGTGATTGGACAGAGCGGCAATCCAAGTTAGAGTTGCAGGAGGCAAAGAAATGAATGCGTTGATAAATACAAGTATAAGGGGCGCCAAATTGGTTAAATTTATTTTATTTGCGCTGCTTGGTTTTTGCAGTGCTGCGTTTGCGCAGACAAACTCGATAGAGTCACTGACAGCCAATCAGCAGGGTGCAAACATTATCGTCAAGATCACCCTGAAAAAACCATTGGAAAAACTTCCTTTGGGTTTTGCTATTGCCAATCCATCCCGTATCGCCATCGATTTCGCAGATGTCAGCAATAACACTGGCAAAACTACATTCGATATGAACATGGGTGATTTGCGGGTGATTAACCTGATTGAAGCAACCGGACGTTCGCGCCTGATTTTCAATCTCAACAAATCCTTGAATTACGCAACAGCAATCGATGGCAACTCACTCATTGTCACGATTGATGCTTCTGGTGGTGTTGCAACTGCAGTTAATTCCCAGGGCTTGCCAGTCAATGTGCAACCAGCAGTTGTTGGAAAGCGCGCCTTGCGTGATATTGATTTCCGTCGTGGTGCTGCAGGTGAAGGTCGTGTAGTCATCGATTTGCCGCTGGATCAGGTTGCCGTCGATATCCGTCAGCAAGGACAAAAAATTGTTGTTGATTTCCTCAAGGTCAGTTTGCCTGAATCCCTGCGCCGCCGTCTCGACGTGGCTGACTATGGTTCCCCAGTACAATTGATTACAACGACGCCAAGCGGTGAAAATGTCCGCATGGTCATTGAACCTACCGGATTGTGGGAGCACAGTGCTTATCAGAGTGATACCCAGTTTGTAATTGAAGTCAAACCTATCAAGGAAGACCCAAACAAATTGACGCAAGGTACCCAGGGTTACCGTGGTGAGCGCTTGTCCTTCAATTTCCAGAATATTGAAATCCGTGCCATTTTGCAAATCATTGCAGAGGTCAGCAGCCTCAATATTATTGCCAGTGATACAGTGAATGGAACAATCACCTTGCGCCTGAAAGACGTGCCATGGGATCAGGCACTCGATATCATCATGCAGTCCAAGGGACTGGATATGCGCAAAAATGGTTCTGTGATCTGGATCGCGCCAAAAGAAGAGTTATTGACCAAAGAAAAACTCGAACTTGAGCAAAAAGCACAGATCGCTGAACTGGAACCCGTAAAAACCGAATCTTTCCAGCTCAATTATCAAAAGGTCGAAGCATTTAAACAGGTTTTTGGTGTTGATGGTGCAAGTACAAACCGCATACTTTCCAAGCGTGGTAGTGCAGTCATTGAGCCTCGTACCAATCAATTGTTTGTTACCGATATTCCTTCCAAACTGGAAGAAGTGCGCAAGCTGATCGCTAAAACCGATATCGCTTCAAGACAGGTATTGATAGAGGCACGTATAGTCGAGGCCGATGATAAATTCAGTAAAAATCTCGGTGCCAAACTGGGCTTTGCTGACTTGCGTGGTATTGCCGGTGGTAACACTGGTTACCAAGTGGCAGGAAATCAAAGGGTAGCATTGACAGGTAATTATCTTGGTGTCGGTGAGCAAACTGGCCAGGCAAAGATTACTGAACAAAGTTTTATTCCTAATACCCAATTCGTCAGCTTGCCTGCTTCTGGCATTAATGGTTTGAATCCGGGAAGTTTGGCCGTCAGTTTGTTCTCATCAGCTGCCAATCGCTTCCTGAATCTGGAATTGTCAGCGCTGGAAGCCGATGGCAAGGGTAAAATAGTGTCAAGTCCACGCGTTGTGACGGCTGACCAGTTGAAAGCATCGATAGAGCAAGGTACAGAATTGCCATATCAAGTGGCTACTTCCAGCGGCGCTACTTCCATCTTCTTCCGTAAGGCAACTTTGCGACTGGAAGTGACTCCGCAAATTACGCCTGATGGGAATGTGATCCTGGATGTTGATGTTCATAAAGATAGTGTTGGCCAGGAAACCAGGGCCGGTTTTGCGATTGATACCAAAGAGGTGAAAACCATCGTTCTGGTAGAAAATGGCGGCACGGTAGTCCTCGGTGGTATCTTCCAGCAAACTGAGCGTGATAGTGTGACAAAAGTACCGTTCTTTGGCGATCTTCCATTGTTTGGCAATTTGTTTAAAACCACTGGCCGCACGAATGACAAAACTGAATTGCTGATTTTTATTACTCCCAAGATTGTTGCAGAGAAATTTAGCAACAAACAATAAAGAGTTCTGGGCTTGTGATGTGTGTCATAGAATGGCAACCGATTTTCTGAATTCGTAAAAATATAGGTGTTTCATGATGAAGTATATACGCGGTTTATTCGCACTGATCTTACTGATAGGCCTCACGGCCTGTGGCGGTGGAGGTGGCTCTGCTGGTAATACCAGTAATGGTGCCAGGTTGTTCACTACAGCACCTGACACAGTTACCGTGAGTCCCGGTGCTACGCAAACCTTTACCGTAGGTGGCGGTGTACCTGCCTATTCTGCCAGCAGCAGCAATGGCGCTGCCATAGTGTCGCTAACCGGTAACACTCTCACTATCAAGGGCGGCGGCGGCGGTTCAGCAATAGTTACAGTCAAGGACGCTGCAGGTGTTACCGTCACCATCAGCGTGACTATCGGTTCAGGGTTGGACCTGTTCACGACTGCGCCAGATGCTGTAACTGTTGCCGTAGGCGGACAATCAGCTGAGTACACCATAGGCGGCGGCACCCAGGTCTATGACGTAGCGTCCAGTGACAATTCCATTGCCAATGTGGTTTTTGCCGGCAATCGTTTCATCATTGTTGGTGTGACAGGTGGTAAGGCAGACGTCACTGTGCGTGACTCCATCGGTGGCAAGGTATTGATCAAAGTTACCGTAGGCTCGGTTGATGCTCTGTTCTCTACCGCAGGTAATGATATCAACGTTGGCGTCAATGCCGCGGTTACTTACACGGTAGGTGGTGGTAATGGTCCGTACAGTGTTGGCAGCAGCAACACCGCGGTTGCAACAGCGAATATCTCTGGTTCCAAACTGACGGTGACCGGTGTAGGTGTAGGTACGGCCAACATTATTCTCCGCGATGCGACTACGGGTAACGTCACCATCAAGGTTACGGTAGGTTCAACAGCCGACCTGTTCACTTCTGCACCTGCAGTATTGACCGTTGGCATTGGTACATCCAGCCCGACATTCACTATTGGTGGTGGTAGCCAGGTCTACACGGTTACCAGTGGCAATACTCAGATTGCCAGTGTCGGTATTAATGGAAATAAATTTACCATCAACGGTGTTTCTGCCGGTAAAACAACCGTCATCGTTAAAGATAGCCTGGGTCACAATGTAACAATTGACGTTACCATTGGTTCTGGCGCTGCGTTCTATACGACTGCTCCTAGCGATATTACCCTGACTGCCAATGGCACTGGTACTTATATCATGGGTGGTGGTAGCGCCCCTTACACGGCCACGAGTAGCAATACCTCGGTTGTTACTGCATCGGCTTCGGGAAATAATCTGACATTGACTGGCGTTGGATCAGGTAAGGCAGTAGTTATATTGCGTGATGCGGCTGGTGCAACACTCCCAATCAATGTTACTTTGGGTTCAGGCAATGCCAACGCCGTTTTCACAACTGCGCCTAGCGCAGTGACGATCGCTGTCGGTGCCAGCCCTGCTTATCAAATTGGTGGTGGTTCTGCGCCATATTCGATCAGTAGTAGCAATATTGCGATTGCAACGGCCACGCTTACTGGCTCTAACTTCACAATTACCGGCGTAGCAACTGGTACTGCAAATATCATCGTAAAAGATGCTGCTGGTACCCCTGTCACGATTGTTGTGAGTGTTGGTACAGGTGCAACCGTTGCGCTGTACACATCCGCACCATCTACCGTGACGCTTGCACCTGGCGCTTCACCGACTTACCTTGTTGGTGGCGGTACCGCACCTTATGCCGTGACCAGCAGTAACACCACAGTCGTGACAGCAAGCATCGCTGGCGGTACCATGACAATTACTGGTGTCGCTGCCGGTACTGCAACGGTGAGATTGGTGGATAGTGCTGGTACACCAATCACCTTCACTGTCAACGTTGTATCAGGTACAAACACTGCGCTTTCCGTTGCTCCGTTATCGATTAGTGGCTATGTTGGAGATGTAGTTAACATTCGTATCGATGGTGGTAGTGCTCCATACACTATTACTTCCAGTGTTCCGTTGACTGCCACTGTCACATCCGGTTCAACCCTGGGTGCTGCGGGTTCTATTTCTGTCTTGATGGCAAGGATTGGTACAGCCAATATTATTGTGACGGATGCTCAAGGTACCGTTTCATCTGTTGGGATTACGGTTATTGCTGCGCCGGGTGGATTAACTCTGAGCCCAGCAGTGTGGACTATTAACGAAACAAATAATTCAACTATCCCATTGACTATTTCAGGTGGTGCAGTTCCTTACCAAGTGTTTACAAGTAATACTGTTTTGAGCAGTGTTGCAGGTACATCTCCTGATGCTTTGAATCCGTTGACCTTCACTGGCACTACTGTGAACGTCAGTGTGGGAACTCAGGGTACACGTTGCGTGGTTACTGATACACCGGTGACTATTACTGTCAAAGACAGCCGTAATGTAACGACTACCAGTACCATGACTATCAAGGACTTGAATGGTGGTGCTGGCTGTTAATATAGGCTGACAGGCCTGCATGAAGCGGAAAATTTCTACAAAATAGCTGTTTGTTTGCTTCTAACTGGTAATATTCCCCTGGGCATGAAAGCCCGGGGAAGTCAGCAAAAGTCATAGCCAGGTAAACAGTTTTGAAGAACATTTTTCTCGTAGGCCTGATGGGCTCCGGCAAAACCACGGTTGGCCGGGCCCTGGCAAAAAAACTCAATAAGCGTTTTATTGATTCTGATCACGAAATTGAGGCACGTACTGGTGTCTCGATTCCCGTGATTTTTGAGATTGAAGGCGAGGCTAGTTTTCGACAGCGGGAGGCGGATGTGATCCGTGACTTGACTGGGCAAGAAAATATAGTCCTGGCTACAGGTGGTGGTGCCGTGTTGAATGCAGAGAGTCGTCAATATCTGCATGAACGCGGCATTGTCATTTATTTGCGGGCGGGTATACACAGTATTTTGCAACGTACCCGTCACGACAAGAACCGTCCCCTTTTGCGCACTGCAGACCCGCGCAAAAAACTCGAAGAGCTGGAATCCCAGCGAGCTCCCCTCTATCAGGAAGTTGCCCACATCAGCATTGAGACCGGCAGGCCCAATGTACAATTTTTGGTGCAAACCGTTCTGGACAAATTAGCGCAGGAAAAATTATTCGATATTCCTGAAGCCTTACTCAGCAATCACAAAACAACTATGTCAGCAGAAAGCACCGCCAGCAGCAGTAGTACCAGTACCAATACCACGCTCCTGAATGTGGATCTGGGTGAGCGTAGTTACCCCATTGCCATAGGCACTTCACTGTTGACCGATAGTCAGTTCCTGCAGTCGAAAATCAAGGGCAAGAAAACTGTCATCGTCACCAATACCGTTGTTGCTCCGCTTTATCTTGCCACGCTGGAAGCCTCACTGCGCGCCGCTGGCAAGGAAGTACTGTCCGTGGTATTGCCCGATGGTGAAGAGCAAAAGAACTGGGCCAGCCTGATGCTGATTTTTGATGCTCTGCTTGAGCATAAATGCGATAGAAAAACCACTTTGCTGGCACTCGGCGGTGGTGTCATCGGCGACATGACAGGCTTTGCCGCCTCTGCTTACATGCGCGGCGTGCCTTTTGTGCAAATCCCGACGACCTTGTTATCGCAGGTCGATTCATCCGTGGGTGGCAAGACCGGTATCAACCACCCCCTGGGCAAGAACATGATTGGGGCGTTTTACCAGCCCGAGGCCGTGATCGCTGACATAGGCAGCCTGCAAAGCTTGCCCGACAATGAACTCTCCGCAGGCTTGGCCGAAGTCATCAAACATGGTGCGATCATTGATCCAGTGTTTTTCGACTGGATAGAAACCAATATGTCTGCCTTGCGCGCCAAAGACCCCAAGGCACTCACGCATGCGATTTTGCGTTCCTGCGAAATCAAGGCCGATATCGTACGTCAGGATGAGCGCGAAGGCGGCTTGCGTGCCATCCTGAATTTTGGTCACACCTTTGGCCATGCGATTGAATCTGGCCTTGGCTACGGCAAATGGCTGCATGGCGAAGCGGTAGGCTGTGGCATGGTCATGGCCGCTGATTTATCTTGCCGCCTGGGCTATATCGACTACGTGACCAAAACCCGTATCAAGCAGGTAGTAGAAGCAGCAGGCCTGCCAGGCGTAGCACCAGACCTTGGTGAAGACCGCTGGCTGGAACTCATGGAAGTCGACAAGAAAAATGAAGGCGGCAAAATCAAGTTCATCCTGCTGAAACCTTTGGGCAAGGCGCATATCACTACCGTGCCCAAAGAAATTTTGCTCGAAACCCTGCGTAGCAGCATTACCAGTTAAGCATCATCAATTAACAAGCATGTTCACAGACGCCCACCTCGCCCCCTATGCTGCACAATCGGCCAGTTCGCGAGGGCGGCGTTACATTGAAGAATCATCTTCCTCACGCAGCGAATACCAGCGCGACCGTGACCGCATCATCCACAGCACAGCCTTTCGCCGTCTCGAATACAAGACCCAGGTCTTCGTCAATCATGAGGGCGATTTATTCCGTAATCGCCTCACGCATAGCCTCGAAGTAGCCCAGATAGGCCGCTCTATCGCCCGCAACCTGCGTCTGAACGAAGATCTGGTCGAGGCTATCTCGCTGGCGCATGATCTTGGCCATACTCCATTTGGACACGCAGGGCAGGATGCCCTGAATGCCTGCATGAAGCCCTTTGGCGGCTTTGAACATAATCTGCAAAGCCTGCGTGTGGTCGATGAACTCGAAGAGCGCTATGGCGCTTTTGATGGTCTTAACCTCACGTATGAAACCCGCGAAGGCATACTCAAGCACTGCTCCATCAACAATGCCAGATTGCTGGGCGATGTAGGACAACGTTTTATCGATAAAAAACGCCCGTCACTGGAGGCGCAAGTCACCAATCTGGCAGATTCCATCGCCTACAATAATCATGATATCGATGATGGCTTGCGCTCCGGGCTATTACTGGAATCGCAGATGCTGGAGGTGGATATTTATGCGCGCCACCGGGCAATTGTTGATGCCACTTATCCCGGCATCAGTGGCCGCCGTGGCATCGCAGAGACCATACGCCGCATGATCAATACCCTCATTGTCGATTTGATTGAGACATCGGCACAGAAAATTCAGGATTGCCAGCCACGCTCCGTCGATGACGTCCGCAATATGGAAAGAATGATCGCTTTTTCAGACAACATGTACCAGGAAGCGCAAACCCTGAAGCAGTTTTTGTTTGAAAACCTGTACCGCCACTATCAAGTCAACCGCATGACCTTCAAGGCCAGGCGTACCATCACCGGATTATTTGATGCCCTGCATACTCAGCCCAACCTGCTGCCGCCAGATTATCAGGTAAGCCAGACAGGCAGCGAAGAGCAGCAGCAATTGCAAGTCAGAAAAATAGCCGACTATATCGCTGGCATGACAGACCGTTATGCCATGCGTGAACACAAACGCTTATACATGGTGGATGAAATTTAGCGGCCATTGAAAACCGGCTTTGCGGTCATCTCCAGATGCTGGACATTTCTCTCCCTGTTTTGTCTTTACATAATTTGTACTTTCAAACTCTGGATATAGACTGTACTTTGTATAGAATACCAAGTCTTTACCAGGAGGAAACCGTGCCATCCATGTCAACAGTATTTACCCGCCTGCTGCTTGCCAGCAGCTTTGTTATCGCCACCACCGCAGCAAACGCCATGTCGTTCGCTGACCTGAGCAACCAGGATGCCAGCACAGGCCTGAAAGCCGCACTGGATAAAGGCTCATCCGCTGCAGTCAGCAAGCTTGGTGTCGATGGTGGCTTCCTGAATAATGACAAGGTCAAGATACAACTGCCGTCCATTCTCGAAAAAGCCCGCCCTATCCTGCAAATGACAGGCAAGGGCCAGCAGCTTGATGAACTGGTGGTCTCCATGAACCGCGCCGCAGAATCTGCCGTGCCCATGGCCAAACCTTTGCTCGTGAATGCCGTCAAATCCATGAGCCTGACTGACGCCAAAAATATCCTGACTGGCGGTGAAACTTCAGTCACAGATTTCTTCAGGGAAAAAACTTCTGCACCCTTAAGCGAAAAATTTCTGCCCATGGTCAAAGGCGTGACTGACAAGGCAGGCTTGTCGGCAAAATACAATGCCGTCATGGGCCAGGCACAAAAATTTGGCGCAGTCGCCAAACAAGAGGCAACAGTAGAAGGCTATGTCACCCAAAAAGCCATGGACGCCCTGTTCCTCATGATCGCCGAAGAAGAAAAGTCCATACGCCAGGACCCGTTGGGCGCTGGTAGCAAGGCCATCAGCAAAGTATTCAGCCTGTTGAAATAAGCTTCAGCTTCCTATAAATAAATAAGGTAATCCCCCGGCTCTGCCGGGGGACTCCTCAAGGTTTGACCTATACGGCGGTCGGTTTGAAACTTCTATCTCTACCAAAAGAAGGAGTTTCAAGATGAAAGAGTATCAAAGTTT